>JASLCF010000191.1 GCA_030146155.1 Savagea sp. | reverse complement strand
AAACAACTGAACGATTAGGAATTGTCTTTACGCCAACAGAGGTAGTAGATTTTATTATCCACTCTGTAGATGATGTGCTTAAAAAGCACTTTGGTAAATCATTGGCTAGTGAAGGCGTCCATGTGCTAGATCCATTTACTGGAACAGGTACATTTGTGACAAGATTACTGCAAAGTGGATTAATATCTAAAGAAGATTTATTGAGGAAATATACACAAGAGATTCATGCGAATGAAATTGTACTACTTAGTTATTACATCGCCGCAATCAATATTGAGGAAACCTTCCATAGCTTATATGGCGGAAAATATGTTCGATTCGAAGGTATCGTACTAACGGATACATTTGAAAGTACAGAAAAGGAAAATACCTTTGAAGATATGTTGTTTAATGAGAACAACAAGCGACTTGAAAATCAACAGAAAAAACCTATCTTTGCTATTATCGGGAATCCTCCCTATTCCGCTAAACAAAATAGTACTAATGACGATAATGTCTATGCAGAATATCCAAAGTTAGATAATAGGATAAGAGAAACATATGCAAAGTACACAAATGCTGTTTTAAAAAATGCATTATATGATCCATATATAAAAGCAATAAGATGGGCTAGTGATCGTGTAAATGAAAATGGAGTTATAGGGTTTGTAACAAATGGCTCGTTTATAGATAGTCAGACAATGGATGGATTACGTAAATGTCTATATGAAGAATTTAATTATATATATGTATTTAACTTAAGAGGAGATGCAAGAACATCTGGCGAGCAACGTAGAAAAGAATCAGGAAATATATTTGGAGAAGGAACAAGAACTCCTGTCGCTATTACAATTCTAGTTAAAGATAATTCGAATAACCATGAGCTTTATTATAAGGATATAGGAGATTATTTATCTAAAATTGACAAACTAGAAGTGATTTCAAGTGCGAATTCACTTAAAAAAATTGATTGGACTATGATTAATCCAGACGACAATAATGATTGGATAAATCAAAAAGACCCAAACTATGAAAAATACCTACCTTTAAATGAACCTAAAGCTGATAATAATGTTTTTAACCAAAGACTAGTAGGAGTTGCTACAAGCAGAGATCCATGGGTGTATGGTTTTTCGAGCGAGAATACATTAAATAATGTTAGTAATCTCATTGAAAATTATAATAACGAAATCCAGCGACTAAAAATATATAGTGATACAAATGAGAAACTATCAAAATTAAACAGAGAAGAATCATATGTCAAATGGACAAGAGGATTATTAAATAAATTCTCTCAATCAACACCTATTAAGTTTGATAGGAATAAAATGATAAAAAGCATGTATCGTCCATTCACTAAAAAGTGGCTATACTATGATCCTAATGTAATAGAGATGCCAAGTAGATATCATAGATATAACATGGAGGATTTCGTGGCAATTGTAGTCCCAGGGAATGGTTCTAAAAATGATTTCACACCTTTTATAACTAACCTTGTTCCTGAAAAACATCTTGAATTTAATGGACAAGTATTAATGCAGACATATTGTTTAATAGATGATAATACGTCTTTATTCAGTAGCGAAGAATCAATCTCGAATATATCAGAGGAATTCAAAAAGGAAGCTGATTTAACTGACGTAGATGCATTTTACTATATTTATGGTCTTTTACATTCAAAAGAATATCAGGAAAAGTATAAAACAGAGTTATTAAAAGGTTCTCCTAGAATTCCAATAGTTAAAAATAAAGAAGTTTTTATTAGTGTTGGAAAATCATTAACGAAACTACATTTAAATTATGAAGAAATTGAAATATATAAAGATATAAAAGTCTCGAAAAGGGAAAATCCCTCGTATAAAGTAGTGAAAATGAAACATCCAAGGAAAGATAAAAAGGATGAAATTATATATAATGCAGACATCACGATAAAGGACATTCCTGAAAAAGCATATGAGTATGTAGTTAATGGAAAAACAGCTATTCAATGGATCATGGAGCAGTATCAATTGGGAATTGATTCTAAAACAGGCATTACCGATGATCCGAATTTATATTCGCAAGATGAAAAATATATATTTAATTTATTGTTAAGAATTATAAATGTATCAGTACAAACGGTAGATTTAATCAATAGTTTACCTACACTTGATATTATTGATGGTGAATGACCTTCACCATTCGAAAAGGTACAGAGAATCACTATCTTTCAAGATGGTGATTCTTGAGTATATAAAATGAGGTGTTATGATGCTTACTAAGTTAGATGTACAGAGTTTTGGTACTTATAAAAATTTCACATGGGATGACATCAATCAGGATGTTGAATTTTCAAGCAGAAATATTATATATGGTAGAAATTATACTGGGAAAACGACTCTGTCAAGGATTTTTAGAAGCTTGGAAAAAAAGGAGTTACATAAAGATTTTGAACCTGCAAAGTTTTCATTTACAAATAATAATAACGTGATGATTACTAACGATAATCTGGCTCATGACACTACACCTAATGTAAAGGTTTACAACTCTGATTTTAGAAGAGAGAATCTAGAATACCTATATACTGAAGAAGGTGAAATTTTATCATTTGGAATAATAGGTGAGGAAAATATAAAAATAGAGAATGAGATATCACATTTGAAAGAGCAGTTGAAAGAAGTAGAAAATAAATTAGGTAATGAGCAGAAAAGAGGAGTTATTAAGGATTAT
>JASLCF010000189.1 GCA_030146155.1 Savagea sp. | reverse complement strand
TGAATACCGAACACAATCCAGCCAATCAGCTGCATAATAAAAACTCTAACTTTTGGGGGTCGCCACCTAAGAGATGTATGGTTTTTTTAATCTTGGACTTGTCAAAACTCAAAGAACACTTCACAATAGAAGGAAAATGAATGAGGTGATCTTGTGAAAAAAGAATTTGCGGTAATCGGATTAGGTAGGTTGGGCGGAAGTATCGTTCAAGAACTTGTTTCTCTTGGAGCAAGTGTGTTGGCGATTGATATTTCACAAGAAAAAGTTGATGAATTTGCTCATATTGCTACTCAAGCGGTGATTGCCGATACAACGGATGAATCCGTTTTAAGACAATTAGGAATTCGTAATTTTGAACATGTAGTCGTCGCGATTGGTGAAAATATTCAAGCGAGTATATTAACAACTTTGATATTAAAAGAAATTGGTGTTCCTAAAATTACAGTCAAAGCGCAAAATGATCATCATGAAAAAGTGTTATTGAAAATTGGGGCAGATCAAGTTGTTCATCCGGAAAGAGATATGGGAAGAAGGATGGCAAATAACATGTTATCCAATAATATTCTTGATTATCTCGAGTTGTCAGATGAATATTCAATTGTAGAAGTCAAAGCGAATGAAAAACTAGTCGGGCATACGCTCATTGATTTAGATATTCGTGCGAAATATGGTGTAAACATTGTCGCTATTAAAAGGAATGAGCATCTATTAGTTTCACCACAAGCAATTGAACGGATTGCACCAGGTGATATTCTAATTGTCATTGGTTCTGATTTAGATATTCACACATTTGAGAAAAAGACACTCGTTTAAAAAAAAGAGGTTGTGACATCAGTCAACATATAAATAGAGGTTATCCAAATCACCCGTTGCTTTTCCTTCCAGATGGACGTGTTCCTGGGGACGTTCGGTGAGCCGCTTCCTTCGCTTCGTTCTGTCCAGGGTCTCACCTATAACGCTAAAATCCCCGAGGAGTCGCCATCTTGCACTTCCAGCAACTGAAATCTATTGATCAATTATATTTACCTCCATAAAATGGCCCCTATGAAAAAAATCATGTCCATCATCGTATGCGTAAGTGACAAGTGAGTTCACTCCTGAATTTGGTTTTCGACGCCTTTTATTCTATAGGGAGCCTCACTTATTTTCTATTGAAAATAAAAATAACGTTAGTGAAATTCCATCACCTTCTCCTAAGTTTATAGAGAAGGTGATTTTCTTTTACCAACGTTATATCTGATAAAACCGATGTTCAGAGGTTTTATCTCAGCTTCTTTTTGCTAATTATGTGTATTATACTTCCATGATAACTGGTAGGATCATAGGTCGGCGTTCTGTTTTAGAGAAGAGATAAGGGTTTAATTGGTCAATAATTTCATTCTTTAAGACCTGTAAATCAAATGCTTCATGATGTAATTTTTGGTTTAACTTTTTACCAAGCATTTTTTGAGCATCATAAATCATAGAACCTGATTCTCTCATATAAACAAAACCTCTAGAAATAATATCTGGACCAGAAACAATTTTTTTGTTTTTCTTATCGATTGTTGCGACGACAATTACTAGTCCGTCTTCAGATAAAATTTTGCGGTCTCTTAATACTACATTTCCGATATCTCCAATTCCACTGCCATCGATATAAACGTCTCCGGCAGGAACTCGACCAGCAATTCTCGCACTGTCAGCAGTTAAAGCAAGGACTTCACCATTGCTCATAATAAATGTGTTGTCTTTTTCAACATCACAATCAATGGCTAGCTTAGCGTGCATTCTCATCATGCGATATTCACCATGAATAGGCATGAAATATTTAGGTTGAATCAAACGTAACATTAACTTTTGTTCTTCCTGAGAACCATGTCCAGAAGTATGAATATTATTCAATGCCCCATGAATGACGTCCGCACCTGCTCTTAACAAGGAGTTGATTGTTTTATTGACACTTAATTTATTACCAGGGATAGGTGAAGATGAGAAGATGACTGTGTCTCCTGGTTGAATGGAAACTTGACGGTGTGTCCCGTTTGCAATTCTAGAAAGTGCAGCCATTGGTTCTCCTTGACTTCCTGTGCATAAAATCATAGCTTGATCTGCTGGTAGTCGATTGAGTGTATAAGCATCTACGAATAAATCATCTGGCGCATCAATATAACCTAACTCACGTCCGATTTTAATAGCGTTTTCCATACTACGACCAAAAATAGCTACTTTACGATTAAATACTTGAGCAGATTCGATGACTTGTTGTAAACGGTGGATGTTAGAAGCGAACGTAGCAAAAATTATTCTGCCATCTACATTTCTAAAAATATCCGTAATACTTTCACCTACAGTTCGCTCTGACATCGTAAAGTTTGGAATTTCAGCGTTTGTACTGTCTGAAAGTAAACATAATACACCTTCACTACCAATCTTCGCCATCTTTGTTAAATTCGCCGGTTCACCAACAGGCGTGAAATCAAATTTGAAGTCACCTGTATGAACAATATTTCCAGAAGGTGTTTTGACAACCACACCGTAAGCATCAGGAATACTATGTGTCGTCATGAAGAATGACACAGATGTTTTTCTGAATTTAATGATGTCATCTTCTTCGATTTCATGTAATTCAGTTGTGCGAAGCAATCCATGCTCGTCTAATTTATTTCTTAATAGACCAAGAGCTAATTTGCCGCCATAAACAGGCATATTTACTTGTTTCAATAAATAAGGAATACCGCCGATATGATCTTCATGTCCATGTGTGACAAAAAGTCCTTTTATCTTGTCGGCATTTCTTTTGAGAAACGTATAGTCAGGAATTACGTAATCGATACCTAGTAATGCATCTTCAGGAAATTTAATCCCAGCATCGATGACGATAATTTCATCTTGAAACTGAACAGCATATGTGTTTTTTCCAATTTCGCCTAGTCCGCCTAATGCGAAAACTGCTGTCTCATTATTTTTAATTATTTTCATTCGATGTCATCAGCCTCTGTTAAAACAAATGCTTCATTTTCTTGTTCGTATGCCAAGTGATTACCTTCTAATTTTTGAATAAATTCAATGTTTAGTTGTTTTCCCTTAAGCATGTCTCGAACTTCTCGTTCTGATTGTGCTTCCATATAAATACTTTGTGTGTTTTCGCGGACAGGTACTTCATGGAAGTTCTTTTGAAATAGTACTTTATAAATCAATTTAAATTCTCCTTTTCTACGTACAGTTACTATTCATTAATAATAGCATGTGAGCTTTAAGAAATAAAGAAAAGCTCATCTTTTTATGAATCCATTAACCTTCTAGTGGTGCACCGTTAGCGATTTCTGCAAATGGATTCTTTTCATTGATGTGATCATAGAACATGACACCATTTAAATGATCAAGCTCATGTTGAAATGCGATGGCCGGTAAACCTTTTAGTCTTTTCTTTATTTTATTGCCGTCGATATCAAAAGCTTCAAAAGTAATGCGCGCATATCTTGGTACATAACCTTCTACTGCTCGATCAACAGATAGACAACCTTCACCTGTTTCTAAATAAGATAATTCAACGGAATGACTAATAATCTTTGGATTAATGGCAAGGATGCTAAATTCAACCTCATCTTCTTCATCCAAAATGTGAATCGCAAACATTCTTTTTGAAACATTGATTTGCGGAGCAGCAAGTCCTATACCTGGTCTTAAATCAAACTGTTCTGCAATCTCGTCATCTTGACTATTTAATACATACTCCATCAACGACTGTGCAGTTTCACGTTCTTCTTGCGAAAGAGGAAATGTGACCTCTTTTGCAACCTTTCGAAGAGTAGGGTGACCTTCTCTTATAATATCTTCCATTGTAATCATTCATGTACTTCCTTTCTTTCGTGTTGAGTAAATCGATGAATCTCTCTATCGTCAAGTTCCCAATTTATCACTATAATTTCCCATTATATCATGAAAAGTAAAACAATTATATGTCAGGTGCTTAACTATTATCCTCAAAAATTTGTTCCATAAAAGACGGATTCATTGAACATTATCTAATTATACTTTTAAAAAGAAGAATAATTCATGCCAATTAGGGAAAAGGATTACTGAATGACAATTAAAAAAATAGTAAAATAACAACTCTCTATTATAGTACAGCGGACTAAAAATAGTGGTACAGATAAGAAAATGAATGATACAGTAGCGGTGTTGGATGACTGAATAAGCAGGTATCATTGACAGTCAGTGGAAACGTCGTTATACTTTTTATAGAAGTAATTTTGTACTACTCATCAAAAAAATATGAATAATACAGATAAGGGAGAGGTGCTCGAATGGCAACAAATAAAGATAATCAATTTGATCCGGTTCAAACGTTGAAAAATGTAGAAGAACAGTTTGAAATGCTTCAAATTTTAAATGAGAAAGGTGAAGTAATTCGCCCTGATTTAATGCCAGATTTAACAGATGAACAATTAGTAGAATTAATGGAAAGAATGGTCTACGTACGTGTACTTGATCAACGTTCAATTTCATTGAACCGTCAAGGACGCTTAGGATTCTATGCTCCGACTGCTGGACAAGAAGCTTCTCAATTAGCATCACATTATGCAATGGAAAAAGAAGACTTCGTATTGCCAGGTTATCGTGATGTCCCTCAAATCGTGTTCCATGGTCTGCCACTATATAAGGCATTCTTGTGGTCAAGAGGACATTACTTAGGTAGCCAGTTAGAAAAAGGAATGAATTTCTTTATTCCTCAAATCATTATTGGTGCTCAGTACATTCAAGCTGCAGGAGTAGCGATGGGCTTCCAAAAACGTGGTCAAAAAAATGTAGCAATCACTTATACAGGTGATGGCGGAACTTCACAAGGAGATTTTTACGAAGGAATTAACTTTGCGGGTGCATTTAATTCACCAGCTATTTTCATCGTACAAAATAACCAGTATGCGATTTCAACACCTGTTGAAAAACAATCAGCAGCTAAAACTTTAGCACAAAAAGGTGTGGCAGCTGGAATTCCAAGTATATTAGTAGACGGTATGGACGCATTAGCTGTTTATAAAGTGACAAAAGATGCAAGAGACCGTGCAATTGCTGGTGAAGGCCCAACATTGATTGAAACGATGACTTACCGATATGGACCACATACGATGGCTGGAGATGATCCAACGAGATATCGTACGAGTGAAACAGATAGCGAATGGGAAAAGAAAGATCCATTAGTTCGTTTCCGCACATTCCTAGAAGGTAAAGGTTTATGGTCTGAAGAGAAAGAAAACGAAGTCATCGAGCGAGCTCAAGAAGATGTAAAAGAAGCAATTAAAAAAGCAGATGCAGCTCCTAAACAAAAAGTGACAGACTTTATTGAAAACATGTATAAAGGTGAAATGCCTTACAATTTAAAAGAGCAATATGATATTTATAAAGCAAAGGAGTCGAAATAATCTATGGCACAAATGACGATGATTCAAGCGATTACAGATGCAATGCGCGTCGAGCTGAAAAATGATGAGAATGTTCTCGTATTTGGAGAAGACGTAGGAGTAAACGGTGGTGTATTCCGTGCAACTGAAGGCTTGCAAAAAGAGTTTGGAGAAAGTCGTGTATTCGATACTCCTTTAGCAGAATCAGGAATCGGTGGTTTAGCTGTAGGGCTAACATTCACAGGATTCAGACCAGTGATGGAAATTCAATTCTTTGGTTTTTTATATGAAGTAATGGACTCTGTCAGTGGACAATTGGCAAGACAAAGCTACCGTACAGCAGGCCATTTTAACGCTCCTGTTACAATTCGCTCACCATTTGGTGGAGGCGTAGCGACACCAGAAATGCACGCTGATAGTTTTGAAGGCTTAGTAGCTGCTCAACCAGGAATTAAAGTCGTTATTCCGTCTTCACCATACGATGCAAAAGGCTTATTGATTTCTTCTATTCGTGATGAAAACCCTGTTGTTTTCCTTGAACATATGAAGTTATATCGTTCATTCCGTGAAGAAGTTCCAGAAGGAGAATATACAATTCCATTAGGTAAAGCGGCAGTTAAAAAAGAAGGTACAGACTTATCAATCATTACTTATGGTGCAATGGTACATGAGAGTTTAAAAGCTGCAGAAGAACTTGAAAAAGATGGCCATTCTGTTGAAGTCATTGACTTACGTACAGTTCAACCACTTGATATTGAAACAATCATTGCGTCAGTAGAAAAAACAAACCGTGCAATTGTTGTTCAAGAGGCACAAAAACAAGCGGGTATTGCTGCAAACGTAGTCGCTGAAATTACAGAACGTGCAATTTTACATTTAGAAGCACCAGTATTACGTGTAACAGCTCCTGATACTGTTTATCCATTCGCACAAGGTGAACGTTCTTGGTTACCAGGTGTAGAAGATATAAAAGAAACAGCATTAAAAGTACTGACATTCTAAACGAGATAATGATAGAAAGGGTGAAGCAATTTGGCATTTGTATTTAAATTACCTGATATCGGTGAAGGTATTCATGAAGGCGAAATCGTAAAGTGGTTTGTTGAAGAAGGACAAGAAGTAAAAGAAGACGATACTTTATTAGAAGTTCAAAATGATAAAGCAGTAGTGGAAATTCCATCTCCAGTAACTGGGAAAGTAACGGAAATTGTCGTTTCTGAAGGTACGGTTGCAGTAGTTGGAGATACGTTAATAAAATTTGACGCACCTGGTTATGAATCGAATGAAGAAGAGCCAGCGGAAGAATCAAAAGAAGAGCCGAAAGAAATAAAAACTGAAGAAGCAGAAGAAGTAAAGAAAGAAGAAAAACCTGCAACAGAAAGTAAAGGTCCTAATCGTGTAATTGCAATGCCTTCTGTCAGAAAGTATGCACGAGAGCAAGATGTTGAAATTGGTCAAGTAACGGGCTCAGGTGATAATGGTCGTATATTGAAATCTGATATTGATGCATTTTTATCAGGAGATCAAACAGAAACAACAACAGCTACTGAAACAGATCAAACATCTGAACAAGAAGCAGCGCCAACTAAAGTAGCGATTCCAGAAGGAGACTTCCCAGAAACACGTGAAAAAATGTCAGGAATTCGCCGTGCAATTGCAAAAGCAATGGTAAATTCTAAACAAACAGCACCACATGTCACTTTACTGGATGAAGTAGATGTGTCTAAGCTTGTTGCACATCGTAAACAATTTAAAGAAGTTGCTGCAGCAAAAGGCATTAAACTAACTTACTTGCCTTATATGGTCAAAGCTCTTGTTGCAACATTAAGAGAATTCCCTGAATTCAATACTTCATTAGATGATGAAACACAAGAATTAATTCATAAGCATTACTATAATATCGGAATTGCAGCAGACACGGAAAAAGGCTTATTAGTTCCTGTTATCAAACATGCTGATCGTAAATCAATTTTTGCGATTTCTGATGAAATTAATGAATTAGCAATGAAAGCACGTGACGGTAAACTTGCACCAAATGAAATGAAGGGTGCTTCAACGTCTATTACGAACATTGGTTCAGCAGGTGGTCAATGGTTTACACCAATTATTAACCACCCAGAAGTATCAATCCTAGGAATTGGGCGTATTGCAGAAAAAGCGATTGTTAAAGACGGAGAAATTGTCGCAGCACCTATGCTTGCTATTTCTTTAGTGTTTGACCATAGAGTTATTGATGGCGCAACTGGTCAAAATGCGTTAAACTATTTTAAGGAACTAATCAGTAACCCAGAACTTTTATTAATGGAGGCGTAGTCAAATGGTAGTAGGAGATTTCCCAATCGAAGTAGACACACTGGTAGTAGGATCAGGCCCAGGAGGTTATGTTGCAGCTATTCGTGCAGCACAACTTGGACAAAAAGTAGCGATTGTTGAGCGTGGAGACTTAGGAGGCGTTTGTTTAAACGTTGGATGTATCCCTTCAAAAGCGATTATTTCTGTAGGTCATCGTTTTGCTCAAGCGCAAGACTCTGATGAAATGGGTATTTCATCTAAAGAAGTAAAGCTAGACTTTGAAAAAGCAATGGAGTACAAAAACAACGTTGTTAACCGATTAACTGGCGGTGTTGAAGGCCTATTAAAAGGAAACAAAGTTGAAATCATTAAAGGTGAAGCTTATTTTAATGATGCACATACTGCACGTGTAATGAATGACGATTCAGCTCAAACGTATAAATTTAAAAATGCAATCGTCGCAACAGGATCACGTCCAGTTGAAATCCCAGGATTTGCTTTTAACGAACGCGTACTTGATTCAACAGGAGCACTTTCATTAAAAGAATTACCTAAGAAATTAGTTGTTATTGGTGGAGGTTACATCGGTACAGAATTAGGTTCTGCATTTGCTAACTTAGGTACAGAAGTTACAATCCTTGAAGGAACGAAAGATATCCTAGCAGGATTTGAAAAACAAATGACAACAATCGTTAAAAAAGGATTAAAAAAGAAAAATGTTGAAATCGTAACTGAAGCAATGGCTAAAGGTGCAGAAACAACTAAAAAAGGCGTTAAAGTTACTTATGAAGCAAAAGGTGAAACACATGAAGTTGAAGCAGACTATGTGTTAGTAACAGTTGGTCGTCGTCCAAACACAGACGAGCTTGGACTAGAAGGTGCGGGAGTTAAATTAACTGACCGTGGTCTAGTTGAAGTCGATGATCAAGGACGCACAAGTGTAGATTCAATCTATGCAATTGGTGATATTGTTGCTGGTCCACAATTAGCACACAAAGCTTCTTATGAAGGAAAAGTTGCTGCTGAAGCAATTGCTGGTGAAAAATCAGTAGTTGACTACATGGCGATTCCAGCAGTTTGCTTCACAACACCAGAGCTTGCAACAGTTGGATTAAATGAAAAAGAAGCGAAAGAACAAGGTTACGAAGTTGTTGCAGGTAAATTCCCTTATGCAGCAAACGGTCGTGCATTGGCTTTAGGTGCAACAGATGGTTTTGTAAAAGTAGTTGCGCGTAAAGAAGATGGACTTGTTTTAGGTGGTCAAATCGTAGGTGAAAATGCTTCTGATTTAATTGCTGAAATTGGTTTAGCGATTGAAGCAGGAATGACACTTGAAGATGTTGCGATGACTATCCATGCTCACCCAACTTTAGGTGAAATTACAATGGAAGCTGCAGAAGTAGCATTAGGACGTCCAATCCATATGGTTACAAAATAATTTGTAAAATGCTTTACAGATTAAAATGATAAAATAAACAGGTACGAATTGCATATTAACTAGCAATTCGCACCTGTTTTTAATATTGAATATGAAATGATAATGAGGTGAAAAGATGGAGTATAATTATCCGTTAAATAGTGATTGGTCAACCGAAGAAATGGTAGCAGTTGTTCAATTTTTTGAAGTGATTGAAAAAGCCTATGAAAGTAAAGTGAAGGCGTCAGATGTTAAAGAACGCTACCTGCAACTCAAAGCAATTATTCCTTCGAAAGCTGAAGAGAAAACAATCTTTAGAGATTTTGAAAAAGCAAGCTCATATAACAGTTATCGTGTAGTTCAACTTGCTTTGAAAGAAGACTCTACTTGGATTAAAATGTCTTCTCAACCTGAGGCGCGTTAATCATTAGTAAGTAGCAATCAAAAAGTTGTTGAAAAGTGTTTTGAACGAGTTCATAAAACTCTTTTTTATTGTACTGAATTACTTCTTCAATAGAGAGTTGTTGACCGATTACCCATTCAGCACTTTTAACAGTATGTAAACGATCGATTAATTTCACAACGCCTTCTTTACCGAGTGTCTCTAATGAGTCCTCGGCTTTTTTCATATGGTTCCCTGAAAGTACATAGTGCTGTGGTAAATTAAATAATTGCTCTTGATGAGATAATAATGCTTCTGCAATCCCTTTTTTGTTTTGGTTTTCATAAATGACGACTAATGTAATAAAAAGACGATCGTCCCACAATCCGATTTGAAAATGAGGTAAAGCTTTATAGCCTCTTTTACTAGGAGCAAAGGCAACCCAACTATCAGTAGGTGGATTGACAGTTCGTCTGGCATGTTTAGCGACATGGGGATAGAATTCACCTACTCCATAACTGGATAGTTCGGCAGAAAAGTGTTCGCCCAATTCGCGAAATAACGGCTGAATTTTGTTTTGAAGAGCCTCCATTCGTTCAGCTAGACCTGGTATTCTAAAAACTTGAAACTGTTCTTCTTTAAAATATGACATCAAAAAACATCCTTTCGTGTAGGTTTAGTGTACCAAAACTTCGGGAATCTGTAATGTATCAAGCAATTTGAGAGGGTGATTGTATGAAAAATGTCATCGATTTAAGAATGGAAACTGAACGTTTTCAACGCTATATAGATACTTTAAAATCCGATTTAGATTTTCATTTATTGCAATTGTCTGAAGCCATAAAAGAAGAGAATAAAGAAGAACAAAATGAAATTAAGTTTAAATTATCTTGCATTGTAGCAGAACTTGAAAAGTATGGAAAGTTGAATTGATAAGTTGATCCATCTTTTAAAGTAGGAGTCGGGAAAAATGGAAAATAGCCATCCCGATTCATCTCTGTCACACGCTTTATATGATTTGCGATATGAACCTGTTTTTCTTCTTCATTCCTTTTGACAAACTTATTTTACAAAAATAAGTCGCTATCTTTTCTACTCATTCAGCAGTAAAAGATATGATATACTTTGAGTATGAAGGTAGGTGTTCATGTGAATTGGAATGCAATTGATAAGTATGCGAAATCTTTGATTAAAGAAGCGGGTCATAGAATTAGAGTTTCCTTTTATTCATCTATTTCAATTGACACAAAATCAAGTGCGAATGATTTGGTAACTAACATTGATCGAGAAATCGAGCAATTTTTTATTCAAAATATTCGAACCCAATTTCCTTCACATCGAATAATGGGTGAAGAAGGTTTTGGCGATGAAATAAAGGATTTAAAAGGAGCGATTTGGTTCATCGATCCAATTGACGGCACGATGAATTTTGTGCATCAAAAGCGTAATTTTGCAATTTCTATGGCTGTCTATTTAGATGGGATTGGTTATTTAGGCTATATTTATGATGTGATGCGCGATGATTTATATCATGCTGTTAAAGGTGAAGGAGCTTATTTTAATGATGAGCGACTACCTGTATTAGAAAATTCGCCTCTCGAAGAATGTATGATTGGTATTAACGCAGTTTGGGCGACTCCAAATCAAAAAGTTGAACACGAACCATTAATTGAAATGATTCGTAACTGTAGGGGCACGAGATCATATGGTTCAGCTGCAATTGAATTAGCTTATGTAGTGACTGGCCGAATGGATGCCTATATTTCTATGCGATTAGCACCATGGGATGTAGCTGCGGGCATGATTTTAGCTAAAGAAGTAGGAGCGATTTCTTCTACAATTGAAGGAAAACCGCTTTCGTTATTACAAACGGAATCATTCATTGTTGCGAAGCCTGGACTTCAACAACATTTATTGAAACATTATATTCAACCTAAAAAATAGGCTGGAATATAAGTCAAAATGTAGTGGAAAAACAAAATCATAAAATAGAAAACGCATGAAATTAAGGTTTTAACCTTTGATTTCATGCGTTTTGATAAGTTCATTTTATAGGGGTTATCCAAATAACCCGTTGCTTTTCATTCCAGATAGCCGCGTTCTTGGGGCGTTCGGTGAGCCGCTTCCTTCGCTCTCGCTCTACCTAGGGTCTCACCTGTAACGTTAAAATCTCCAAGGAATCGACCTCTTACACCACAAGCAACTGAAACCTACTAATCAATTCAATCTATCTATACAAAAACCATACGGCCATTGACTCTGACGAAATTTGTTGATAAGTGACTTCTGAAGGTTTTAATTTAAAGTGTACGATCATTCGTTACTTGTAAACTGAATAGAGCACGCTTTTGTCACACTAACCACGAGTAACGTAAAGATAACCATTCTTTTTAACGACGGGTGCTGACATGCTCTACGCTGATGTCATTGTTTTTCTAACAGTACCTAAGCCGGATACATCCCGAGAAAAGGGAAGGTAAGCTGTGAGGTTTATGTCCTATTTTTATAGATTACAAAGTTTAGATTTTCAATACCACAAGCCGTACAAAGTGTAGGCGTATAGCTTAGTTTCCCATTGACAAACTTGCATTTTTTCTCATTAAAAGTGCCCGGCTATAAAAATTGTCTACAAAAATAACGTTAGTGAAATTCCATCACCTTCTCCAAAATCAGGAGAGGGTGATTTTTTTCACCAACGTTATATAGAATACAACCGATATTCAGAGGTGTTGTCCCACCCTTTTTTAGGTGTTCGAGCAGAGCGATACTATAAAGAAATTTCAGTTGTAAATGTCTATGGATTATCTTTTTTTACGTATCATATCAAATGGCTTAACAGGCTGAGACACTTTCATTTTGCAAATCATCATCGGATTTTTTGCACGCTCTATCTCATTTCCTTTTTCATCCCAAAGTTCTGTGACAGTTTGATAAGAATGAGTAAATCCAGGTCCGTAAAATTCAATTTCATCACCGACGCCGAAGTTATTTCTTTGTTGAATTGTCGCCACTTGTGTTTCTTCATCATAGGCTAACACTTGTCCAGTAAATTGATAGCGTGGAATTCTTCTTGGTTTCCCAAACAATTGTTCATTTTCAGTTGGTGTGCCCCAGTAGAATCCGCTTGCTAATTCACGTTGTGCTACTTTCCATAACTCATCTTCCCACTCTTGGTTAAAGACGTAGTTATCAGGATCGGCACAGTAAGCGTCTACTGCTGCACGATATACATTGGATACAGTAGATACATAATGAATTGATTTCATTCGGCCCTCTATTTTTAAACTATGGACGCCACTTTCAACAATTTCTGGAATATGGCGAATCATAGCCATATCGACAGAACTCATTGAAAATGCTTCTAGTTCTTCTTCTGAAAGCCCTGCTAAGTGAGAGTTTTTACCTTCTCCATCATCGGGCATTTCAAAAATATCATATTTCCAACGGCAAGATTGAGAACATCCCCCGCGGTTGGCATCTCGATTCGACATATAATTTGAAAGTACACAACGTCCTGAATAGGAGATACACATCGCACCATGAATAAAGACTTCAATTTCAACATCAGTATGTTTCTGCATTTCTAAAATTTCATCCATTCCTACTTCACGAGCTAGTACAACACGCTCTAAGCCTTCATCCTGCCAAAAGTTGAGGGTTTCATAGTTCGTTGCTGAAGCTTGGGTGGAAAGGTGGATAGGGAGGCCAGGAGCGCTCATTGCACAAATTTCAATTAATGCGGGGTCAGAAACAATCACTGCATCGATTCCTATTTCTTTTAATGTTTGGAAAAATTGATCTGCACCGTCAGTATCGCCTTCATGAGCAACCATATTAGCAGTAACATAGACCTTTGCCTGATATTGTCTTGCGAAAGCTACTCCTTCACGCATCTCATCAAAACTAAAATTTCCTGCCCGGCTTCGTAACCCATATGCATCTCCACCGATAAAAACAGCATCTGCACCGTACATTATCGCCATTTTTAATTTCTCTAATGTTCCAGCAGGTGCAAGTACTTCTGGTTTATTTAGTATTACTCTTTTTTCAGTCATTTTGTCTTCTCCTCTCCTTATTTTGATTCAATCTCATCAGGATCTTTTAGGAAGAACCCTTCATCAAGTGAACGTTCTTTAGGATGTAAACTATGTAGTTGTTCATTGAACTGTTGAGCCAATTCATCGGTCCATTGCTCCTTACGAATGGCTTCGCGAGCTTCTGAAAATAAAGAAACAATCTTTACGAATGCTTCACCTTTTGTGAATAAGCCATCTAATTTCCATTGGTTTAATCCAATCTCAACTAATTTATCGAGGTGGGGTAACAAATTGACATCGTGAGTTGCAAAAACATGTGTACCGTTTATATCTTCATAAATGGAATAATGGTTTTCAGCATTAGATTCGGACAAGAATAATTCCCGTTTTTTCATGGCTTCAGGGACATCTTTATTGACATAATTAAAGTAATTATTGACTAACAAGCGCTTGGATTGATGAATACAAGTTGCACCATATACTAAAATTTCAACAGGTACTGTCACAGCTTGACTCATAATTGTCAGTTCTTCATAAGTTAATTCACGTGCGAGGACAGCTCCAATAGCTCCTCGCTTAGCCCAAAAATTTATTTGTGTGGAATTAGTCACCATTGTTTGAGCATCATAAATGTAAGCTAAAGAACTGTTGTTTTTTTGAAGAATCCGAACTACACCAGGATCTCCAGTTGTGATTGCATCCACATGCAATGCTTCTAATTGTTTGAGGTAATGTGGCACTTTTTCAATTCGGTCATTATGCATGAGTGCATTGACTGCGACAATCACTTTCTTCCCTCGTGTGTGTGCCATTTCTACTACTTCTTTTATTTCCTCTAGTGAAAATGAATAAGGTAATCGAAGACCAAATTCATCCTCGCCGACAATAATCCAGTCGGCACCTGCTTCAAGTAATTGCTTACTTTGTTCCACCGACTCGGCTGTTGCAATCAGTTCGATCATCGGTTTCACTTCCTTT
>JASLCF010000110.1 GCA_030146155.1 Savagea sp. | reverse complement strand
GCAAGTGTACCGTGCTTTTCGAATTATTCATGGTGAACCGTATCATAAATAGAGGCAAAAAAAGTTGAAGATAAGGTGGTATTTTGTTATCGCAAGCGGGTAAGGGTTGTGATAATGCAACTTCATTATCCGTTTCACGAAACAATAGATGTATCAGTGTAAACGTTTTCGATGTATCGATCTCCGTAAAATCGAAATCTAGTTGAACCTGATGAATAGTTCTTGAGCGATTCTCCAGTTGTCGTATTGAAATTTTATCTACGAGTAGCTAGAGCAAATGCTTTTCTCCTTCTCTTGAAGAGTGTTGGTAGACTTTTACGAACTTTCCTAATAGAAAACTAACCGATTCATGTGGAATGACTTTTGCATCCGATGAACTCAGTTGTGTGCTGAGTTTATTTTTCTTTTGTTCCAATTGTATTTTTTCTTGAGCTGTTGTATGTCTATTAGTTTCTTTTCTATTTCTTCTAAGTCTCTTTTAAGAGCGAAAATGGAAAAAATGAAGTTACATTACCGACAGCCGATAATGATTGAAGACGTATATGAAACCGAAGACAGCTACCGAATAAAGTAAGAGGACATGGCAGATTGCTTTTTATATTGCTAATTGGGAGAGAACCTTGTGTGAAATACACGAGGTTTTTTTTCAAGAAAAATAAGGTTGATTTAAAATCCATTTTGTTATATATTCAATTTAACATATTTTAAATAAAGGATTTAACAAATGAATGGAGGTGCAATATGTTACTTGGCGAGATTGCTGAAATCAAAACAGGTATGGTATTAACGAGGAAAAAGGCGGAGTTTCCAAAAGATGTGAAAGCTACTTATCGACTAATCACGTTAAAAAATATTACTGAAAATGGAATATTGAATGATGAGCCGTTTGAAGAATTCCAAAGCAATGATGTATTAAATCCTCAACACTTCACAGGGAACGGGGATGTATTAATCAGGCTAAGCTTCCCCCATACTGCGATTCACATTAATGAGGCAACGACAGGTCTGTTAGTCCCATCATACTTTGCTATTATTAAAGTAGATTCCCATAAGTTTTTACCAGAGTATATCGCATGGTACTTGAATACGGATGAAGTCAAAAAAGAGCTGGAACGTTCACAAGCTGGAACCCGTATTCCAAGTACAAATAAAACAGCATTAAGTGCGATCCCGATAGTAGGAATCCCATTAACAAAGCAACAGGCAATAGTGAATCTTTATAATCTGCATCAAAAAGAAAAGCTATTGTATTCACAACTGATTGAAGAAAAAGAGAAATGGTTCACAGCATTAACAAAGAAAATGATAAAAGGTGAAATGAAGGAGGATATATCATGAGTGAAAAAGTGACAAAAGACCAAATTAACGGTGTACTATGGCAAGCGGCCGATACATTTAGAGGAAAGGTAGATTCCAGTACATATAAAGATTATATACTGACAATGCTGTTCATCAAGTATCTGAGTGATGCGTATAAGGAACATTTAGAAGAATATACAAAGCGTTATGATGGTGATGAACAACGCATTCAGCGTGCGTTATCAAGAGAGCGATTTGTGTTAGATGAACAGTCTACATTTGATTACTTGTATAGCAAACGCAATGATGCTGAGATTGGTGAAATCATCAACAAAGCATTGGAACGACTTGAAAATGAAAATACAGGCAAACTACGTGGCGTGTTCCGTAATATTGATTTTAACAGCGAAGCAGTTCTCGGTAGGGCAACAGAACGTAATGCAATGTTGCGTTCCTTATTGGAGGATTTTAATAAGCTTACATTAAAGCCATCAGTTGTAGGAAATGAAGATGTCATTGGTGATGCTTACCAATACATGATTGAACGTTTTGCATCAGATGCAGGTAAGAAGGGCGGAGAATTTTACACGCCGTCAATGGCTTCAGAATTGTTAGCACGCCTTGTCAAACCTCAAGAAAATGATCGTATTTATGACCCTACGTGCGGATCTGGCTCTCTTCTTATACGTGTCGCAAACCAAGTGCCGAATAAGAAAGTGGCTATCTATGGTCAAGAACGCAATGGGGCAACACATTCATTAGCATTGATGAATATGTATTTGCATGGGATTGATGATGCGAAAATTGAGTGGGGCGACACATTGGCAAATCCTCTTCATTTAGAGGATGGAAAGTTGATGAAATTCCAAGCAATCGTAGCAAATCCGCCATTTTCATTAGATAAGTGGGCAATGGGCTTTGCAGGGGAAGGCAATACGGACAGTAAATTTAAAATGGATGCAAGTTTAGATCCTTATAGACGTTTTGAATGGGGTGTTCCACCAAGTTCAAAAGGAGATTATGCTTTCGTTCAGCACATGCTCTATTCGTTAGCGGAAAATGGCAGAATGTCTACGATATTGCCCCATGGAGTATTGTTCAGGGGTGCAAGCGAAGGGAAAATCCGTCAGCAAATCATTGAGATGAACTTGCTGGATGCTGTAATCGGACTACCACAAGGGTTGTTTTATGGGACTGGAATCCCTGCTTGTATCCTCGTGTTCAAAAAGAATCGTACTCGCAAAGAAGTACTTTTTATTGATGCATCAGCGGAAGGCAATTATGAAAAAGGAAAGAACCAAAACCAATTAAGAGAACAGGATATTGCTAAGATTGTAGAAACATATGACAACTGGGAAACAATTGATAAATACTCGTATGTCGCTACAGTAGATGAAATTAAAGAAAATGACTATAACTTGAATATTCCTCGCTATGTGGACACATTTGAAGAGGAAGAGCCTGTTGATATGGCACAGGTTAAAGAAAATATCCAGAACATTAAGCAGGAGCTTGCAGAAGTGGAAGAACAGATGGAGAAGTATTTGCAGGAGTTAGGGTTGTAATCAATATTTTAATGGGAAATATTTATGATTGAAATTAAAACTGGGGGAGATAGGGGATGGCATTAGCAAAAGCAGATTTTTATTTCGGAGCATTATTATCAAGGCTGGTTAATAGTGGGTTTGCACCTGCAATTATTGAGGAGGGGGAAAAGCGACGCATATATTCGTTAGCAAATGATTTTGGTGATTATACAGTATATGCAAAGTACGCTTCCAAACCTGATGGAGATAAGGCTGAAATAAAGAGATGGGATTTTTTATTTAGCCCAGAAGAATTGTTAAGCATTCAAAATGGACACAGTGGAGTACAGTATGTTTTTGCGTTTGTATGTGGATTGGAAGAATTGAAAGACAGTGAAATTGCTTTTTTAACATATGAAGACTTTCGGAAATGCATCGGGATAGATTATCAAACACCAAATCGTCGTGTGTCAGTAAAGCTGGAAAAGGGAAGTTGGAATTTTATTATTTATGGGACAGGTCTTGATGGAAAAGAAAGTCCGATTAAGGTCACAAGAAATTTAGAAAAACGTCTAAAGCAACTTTCTACAACTAATATTTCAGTTGGTTAAATGGAACTAAGCAAATCTAATCAAATAGATTCGAACTATTCGGTTGTACCGAATAGTTCAACTGGGAGTCTTTAAGATTCTTCACGAACTTGTAAGTAATCCTTACAAGTTCGTATAAATTAAAGTGTAAAGGGGATTTGGAATGTCTGAAATTGATAAGTATAATGAACGAATCTTCGAACAATACAGAAATGTTAACGAGTATGGTGAGGACTTTTGGTATGCGAGAGATATGCAAGTTGTTCTACAGTATACTGAGTGGAGAAATTTCATAAAGGTCATTGAAAAAGCAAAAATTGCATGTGAATCCAGTGGTAACAACGTTTTAGACCATTTTGTTGACGTTAACAAAATGGTGCATCTTGGTTCAGGATCGCAAAGAGAAATAGAAGACATCATGCTTTCACGCTATGCTTGTTATTTAATTGTACAAAATGCTGATCCTAAAAAAGAAGTGGTCGCATTGGGACAAACGTATTTTGCTATTCAGACTCGTAAACAAGAATTGCAAGAGCGGTTTGAGTCTTTAGATGAAGATAAGAAGCGATTAGCTATTCGTAATGAATTAAAAGAACATAATAAGTCTTTACAAGAAGCGGCCATGCTTGCGGGTGTTGAAACAAATATTGATTATGCAACCTTTCAGAACCATGGGTACAGAGGGTTGTATGGTGGATTGGATGCAAAAGCAATCCACGCTCGAAAAGGATTGAAAAAGAGTCATAAAATCTTAGATTATATGGGAAGTACAGAACTTGCGGCCAATTTGTTCCGAGCAACACAGACGGATGAAAAATTGCGTAGAGAGAACATTCAAGGAAAGTCGAACGCAAACCGTACCCACTTTGAAGTTGGGGCAAAAGTGAGACAAACCATACAAGAACTGGGTGGGACTATGCCTGAAGATTTACCGACACCTGAGAAAAGTATTAAGCAGATTGAGAAGCACGCACAAAAAAAGAAATTGGAAAGTGAGGAATAAATAGTATGAATAGGGGAGATGCAGGGCAAGAACCAAAATTTATTGAACAATTTCTAAAACAGCATTAACTTGAGGTGGTGGTAACAATGTATGAAACTGTAGAAGATTATAAAAAAACAAAGTTCGGGTTAATTCCTAATGACTGGATAATAAAAAAGGGTGAAGGTTTATCAACAAAAATAACTAAAGGTGCTTCACCAAAATGGCAAGGTTTTGATTATCAAGACAATGGAATCTTATTTGTTACAAGTGAAAATGTAAGAGAAGGTGTTCTTGATGTTACACAACCAAAATTCTTGCCAATAGAATTCGGAGAAAAACAAAAAAATAGTAAACTGAAAAAAGGTGATATATTAATAAATATTGTTGGGGCTTCCATAGGGCGTTCTTGTGAATATGACATAGATGTTGAAGCAAACATTAACCAAGCTGTATGTTTATTTAGAGCAAAATCTGAAGCAGACAAAAGTTTTATAAAATATTATTTACAAAGTAATAGTGTTAAAAAAAGATTACTTGGTACACAAACAGAATCAGCAAGACCCAATCTATCTTTAACAGACATCAGAGAGTTTGAATTTGTGTTACCAACAAATGACAAAGAAAAATTAAAAATCGCCTCCATCCTCTCCACTTGGGACAAGGCAATTGAGCTAAAAGAAAAGCTAATCGAGCAGAAAAAAGAACAGAAAAAAGGGTTAATGCAGAAATTGCTGACTGGCGAAGTAAGATTGCTTGGGTTTGAGGGTGAGTGGGAAAAAGTAAAGTTAGGAGATATTTGTAATATTACTACGGGAAAATTAGATGCAAATGCGATGAAGGAAAATGGCAAATATAAATTTTTCACTTGTGCAAAAGAAGTTTATTCGATAGATGAATATGCTTTTAATACAGAGGCTTTATTAGTATCTGGAAATGGTGCTAATGTGGGGTATATCCATTATTACAAGGGAAAATTCAATGCATATCAAAGAACGTATGTGCTTGATCAATTCTCGAACAATATTTTATTCATAAAATATTTATTAGATAAAAATCTTAAACATAGAATTCATAAAGAGAAAAATGCTGGAAATACACCGTATATAACTCTGGGTACTCTAAGTGATATGTTTCTACCCTTACCCAGCGAGGCTGAACAATATGAAATAGCGAAGATTTTGGAGAAGTTAGACAATGAAATAGACTTATTGGAAAAAGACTTAGAATATGTTAAACATCAAAAACAAGGCCTCATGCAACTTCTTCTTACTGGAAAAGTCCGAGTAAAGGTGTAATCCCTTTGGTCCTTTTCCATTATTGTTAACAATGGAGGTGGAGAAATGTCGATTCCGCAAAATTATGATGAACGATATATTAGCCAACAGCCTGCAATCCAGGTATTGCAAGGCTTAGGTTATAAGTATATAGAGGTTGAACAAGCCGAGGCAATGCGTGAAAATCTCTATACTGTTTTGCTGAAAACGGTATTGGAAGAGAAACTGAAAGAGTTAAACTCTTATCAGTATAAAGGTGTCACGTACAAGTTTAGCGATACAAATATCCAACAAGCGATGCGTGATTTAGATGAACCACTGACAAACGGGCTTGTAAAGGCGAATGAGAGCATTTATGAAACATTGATGTTAGGAAGAACGTACACCGAATTTCTGCCTGATGGTTCTAAAAAGTCATTTACGATTCAATTCATTGATTGGGAAAATATCGAGAACAATGATTTTCATATCGTTGAGGAGTTTTCTGTAGAGCGGGTTGATGGTAGGGGTACTGTTCGCCCTGATATCGTGTTATTTGTCAATGGTATACCTTTTTCAGTTATCGAGTGCAAAAAAGCATCAATTTCGATGGAACAAGGCATTAGCCAAATGATTCGTAACCAAAAAAACGATTATGCCCCGCAATTGTTTAAGTTTATACAGATTGTCATGTCGACGAATAAAAACGAAACGAAATATGCGACTTGTGGAACTCCGAAGAAATTCTGGTCTGTTTGGAAGGAAGAGCAGGAAACGTGGCTCGGCCAATGGTTAGATCAGACGGTTTCAGGTCGCTTACCAACGATGCAAGACAAAAACATCATTTCCTTGTTTCACCCAGAGCGTCTGTTGGAATTGACTTGTTTCTTTACATTGTTTGATAAAGACGTAAAAAAAGTGACTCGTTATCAGCAATACTTTGCGATTAAAGAAATTATGAACACAATCGAAGAGCGGAATGAAAATGGAAATCGCCAGTCGGGTGTCATTTGGCATACGCAAGGGTCTGGGAAATCGCTCACGATGGTTATGCTGGCTCGTTATATTTTAGCAGAATTAAATGAATACCATCCGCAAGTTGTGATCGTAACAGACCGAGTAGAGCTCGATAAGCAAATTCATAAAACCTTTAATCACACGAGATTAAAAGCAAGCAGAGCGACATCTGGCAGTCATTTAGTTTCTCTTATTAATGACAGTAATACCGATATTGTCACAACGTTAGTGCATAAATTCGATACGGCATCAACGAAACAACAACCAATCGAATCAAGAGATATCTTTGTTCTTGTCGATGAGTCCCACCGTACACAATACGGTGAACTGCATATCAAAATGAAAAAAGTATTTCCGAATGCGTGCTATCTTGGCTTTACAGGAACACCTTTGATGAAAAAAGAAAAAAGCACAATGATTAAATTTGGTAAGCTCATTCATAAATACACAATTGCAGATGGCGTAAAAGATCGTACAATCGTTCCGTTGCTGTATGAAGGGAAAATGGTTGATCAAACGGTCAACAAAATAGCGATTGATAACCGACTTTCAATGATAACTCGTCATCTGAATGATAAACAAAAGGATGAAGTAATGAAGAAATGGAGTCACTTTGAACGAATTGCTTCATCTGATCAACGCATTAGCATGATTGCTTTTGATATTAATGAACATTTTTATCGCAATTACAAAACACAAGGATCACAGTTCAAAGCAATGCTCGCAACGAACAGCAAAATGGAAGCCATTCGTTATTTGGAAGCTTTTGAAGAGCTGGGCGATTTAAACTGTGCTGTCGT
>JASLCF010000145.1 GCA_030146155.1 Savagea sp. | reverse complement strand
GTAATTACATGGTCTCCATTAGAATATAATCTTTCAACAATGTATTCTGTTATGCCGTTAGAATATTCCATATTATATTTGTTTTCTGTATAGTCATCATTCATTTGAATAGATGTCTTTTCAAGCGTAGAGTCTACATTTTGTGCGCTCGGTCTGTAAGTAAATCCAGTAAGCATACTTAATGTGATAATCACGAGTACTAATTTTTTTATACTTTTCATTAAAAACCCTCCTTTTCTTAACTTCAATTTATCATATTCTTTTTTTAATACAAGACTATTAAAAACACGTAAAGTATGCCACACTGTTATTCGTGAGTTAAAACAAAACGCATAATTAATAGCAAAACTAAAATCGACCTTTAAATCGATTTTAAGCAACAAACAAATAAAAGAACGTTATTCATTAACGTTCTTTTTTATTTGTCTAGACTTCGCTCTAACAAGCGAATCTTCTTGTTTTTTTAAGTCTTCTTCAAGTTCTCTGATATGTAATTTAAAACCTTTTAATTTTTTCTTTTCTTCTTCAATGCTGCTAATTGTGTTCTTTAACCAATTTTCATTAGACAAAAGGTCGTGTAAGGCTTTTTCATTGTCCTTTAATATCGTTTCTTTTTTTCTTTTAGTAGTTAGAATATTAAAATTATTTATTTCTTTTTCGTATTGACTTCTTGTCTCTTTCAATTCAAATTCTTTTGATTGAAATTTATCTTTTTCAGTTTCAAGGTTTTCAAGTTTTAAAGTAGATTCATTGATTGATTTATTAAGTTCTTTAAGTCGGTTATTTATGAGTTCTATTTTTTTATTTACGTTCTTAATTTCATCATCGATTAAAAAGTTCCAATCAAAATTATCAATGTCTTCAAGGAATACAATTTTAAACTTTTCGTTATCTTGTTCAGTAATTCGATTATATAAAATCTTATTGTCTCCAGGTATAACCCAAAGTACTTTTTGATTTGATTTATTAATCATTTTTTTAAACATTCTATCTTTCGATTTAATACTTAATTCGACTTCAATATGAAGATCGCTCGAAGGTATTAAAATATCGGCTATACTTTCATAATCTCTTTTTCTAACAAAAGACTCTTTTCGTAAAGAGATACGTTGTTCTCTATCGGTATAAACTAAATCTTTATCGCCTAAGACTTTTACAATGTCGATTATAATTTTTGCGACAGTCAATTCGTGTCGATATTGATGTACGTTAAAACTGTATGGCTTAGGGCGATATAAATATTGATTTCCTTTAGCTGAAGTTCTGATAGTTGGCTCAATGATTTCATTTAAGCCTTTTTGAGTTAAATAATAAACTGAACTTGAATACATATCTTGCCTATACGTTTCAATCAATCCAAATCTTTCAAGTTTCCTAATTCTCTCATAAAAATAACTATCACTTTTCATTCCTAAAAGTTCCATACTCAAATCCTTATCCAAAACATTAACCTTATACAACCACTCAAAAAACAACACATCTCTATCTACTAAATCAACTCTTCTCACAACAACATCACTCCTATCGAATATCCTAATAATAACTACATTAAATACAATCTACTCCAAGCCTAAATAACACAACAATCATACCACATACATATATATAATATATTATGGTGAGAGAGTGAGGTCTAGGAGTTTTTTGCCTAGACCTCACTCTCGAGTATGATGTGATTTTAAAGGCTTGGTGGCTAGTTTATTAAATCATAACATACCTAACTAGATAGCGTATACCTGTTTTATGTACTTTAGTGTTTTTATTGTTTAATATCAGAAGTTTTATAATAGTAAAAAACAAGTGGTTTAATAGCACGCTAAAGGTTAGCCTTAATATCTCTTTTTTAAAGTTTAGATCTTACATTGCTTAAATTGAGATAGGACAAATTTCTTTCTAAAGTGAATGGTAACCAAAGTGAGATTCTTGGGTTCTTACGAAGTAAGGTTCCGAGTAATCGAACACGGTAGATAATCGAACTAAGTGAGTGCGTAGTATCTTAAAATAATTGTTTGAGCGTAGCGAGTTCCTTTAGTTTTTGGGTTTTGAGAGATTTCAAAATCTCTATTCTTTACATATATTCTTTTTAATACTCTTTTTAATACTCTTTAGGGGTCTTTAAAAGCCTTTAGGTATAGGCTACTTTTAACCAAGTAAACAATAAATTGTATGTAAGTAAACAATAAATTGTATAAAGAAGACATACTTTTGTATAAAGTAAACAATATTTAATTACTGTTATTGTTTACTTATGATATAATATTCATAAAGGCGGTGCTTGAATGAGTAAATTAGCAGTGAAATATAACAATGATTTGAATAGTATTCCTTTAAGAGACTTTACTTCTTCTGAACTGAATATATTTTTAACGATATGTGCCAATATTAAAGAGCAAGGACTAGACATTGTAAAGTATGACTTCGATAAGATTAAAGAATTAGCACGTTACGAATTTACTGGAAACGATAGATTTGTCGTAGACCTACAATCTACCTATGACAAACTTTTAAGAACTAGTATGAAATTAACTGACGGACGATTTATTGAAGCGTTCACTTTATTTAGTAGATACAAAATAGATTTAGATGAAAAGACAGTTGAGATACAAGTCCACGAGTATTTTAAATATATTTTAAATGACCTTAATCTAGGAAACTTCACACGCTTTGAATTACAAGAGTATACAAGTATCAATTCAACTTATTCCAAAGCACTCTATATGCGTTTAAAACAATGGAAATCGATAGGGAAATGGGAAGTCGATATAAAAGAATTCAAAAGAGTTTTAGCAATACCTGATAGTTATAAAATGGGTAATATCGACCAACAAATATTAAACCCTGCAATGAAAGATTTAAAACCTTTTTTTAAAGGTCTTAAAGTATTTAAGTTAGATAAAAAAGGCAAGTTGAGTGGAAAGGGTAGACCTGTTAAAACGATTAGATTTACATTCCAACAACAAGACGACTCACTACCTACGATTAGCAGTGATAAAAGAGTTTATGGGAAACATAACAATGTCTTTTTAACCGATAAAGAAGTTAATACAGTCGCAATCGATATGAGATCAAAGTTTCTTATTGATGAAGTATCGGAATGGAAATTAAATAACCCTAGTGACCATAACAATAATGATTTCGAGTTATTAAAAACATTCTATAAGAACAAAGAAAAAGAAAAAAACGTTAGATATGGAATATAAAAAAAAAGAGACCACATGGTCTCTTTTTTTTATTCAGGATTAACTTTAAGAAATCCTTTGACTCCCCAAATTAATAATTGTCCAATAGTTATTCCAACTCCAAAGAAAATCAAGTAAGAATAGGATATATTGATAACATCCATAAGTTTCAAAAGAAAAAGAATAAATATAGCTGATAATCTAATAGCTAGTTTTTTTACTATTTCCATTGGTTTCATATAATTCATCCTTTCCTTATTATGGGTTTAGAACTGTGTAAATCGAACGGCTTCTGTGAAGGTTAGTATAATTATTATTTTTATAAGAATATAAAGTTCCTTCTTCTATTATTGTTGTCCCACCTTTTTTAATTTTAGTTCTCACTACTTTTTTCAATGGTGCATATTTAACTCCTATTCCGATAAGACCACTAATTAGGTCGTATGCTAACCCATATAAAACTCCTAATGCACCTGCAGCTAAAGACGCTAAAAGTGATGCTGATTTAACTCCAATTTCATTTGTGTAATACGAAGTTCTCCAAGTTGAATAAACCCAACCTGAATTACGAGGATTTACAACGTCTAGGTTATATGTCCATACAGTTTCTTCTTTTTCTTCAATCACAGGAACGTCTTTAACTTCGATTCCATTCTCTATGACTTTCAAGACTCCATCAATATTACTGACTCTGC
>JASLCF010000102.1 GCA_030146155.1 Savagea sp. | reverse complement strand
ACAAAGGCTTTAATTTCATTTTCACGATCAATAATTAAGCGGAGTGCAACAGATTGAACACGTCCTGCTGACAGTCCTTTTTTTACTTTTTTCCAAAGGATAGGGCTAATATTGTAGCCTACCAAACGGTCTAACACACGACGCGCTTGCTGAGCATCCACTAAATCCATATCGATTGGACGGGGTTGTTTGAAAGATGCCTTAACTGCATCTTTTGTAATCTCATTAAAGACGACACGACAATCCGATTCAATGTCAACACCTAATTGTTGCGCTAAATGCCATGCAATAGCTTCTCCCTCTCTGTCGGGGTCAGCTGCTAGATAAATTTTCTTTGCTTTTTTTGCTTCTTTTTTTAAGTCTTGAAGAATCGGACCTTTTCCGCGAATCGTAATATACTTCGGTTCATAGTTATTTTCAGTATCTACACCCATCTGACTTTTAGGTAAATCTCTTAAATGTCCTAAAGAGGCTTTCACCTTATATTTTTTTCCTAAATACTTTTCAATTGTTTTCGCTTTAGCCGGCGACTCAACAATGACTAAATGATCAGCCATATTTATATCCTCCTCAAATAAGAGGTTCCAATTTCTGTGATTGGACATCTCACTTTTCATTTCGCTACTGTTGCAAAATGTATAACAGATTGAAATAAAAATCAACCTTTATTGTATAAATGTCGGTGGTTTTCTTTTAATCGTCCTAATAAATCACGAAATTGTGACTTAGAAATAAGCGGAATGGCTCCTTCTTCTATCATTAAATGGGTCCCTTTCGATAATGATGAATTAACAGGTCCAGGGACGGCCATTACCTCTCTTCCTTGTTCCAAAGCTAGCCCTACCGTGACTGAAGTCCCACTTTTTTCTTCCGCCTCAGTTACGAACAATAACTCACTCATGCCACTAACTATTCGATTTCTACTTAAAAAACGCCATCTTTTCGGTGGAACTTCATAGGGATATTCGGTAATCAATAAGTGGTGTTTAGCTATTTCTTGGGCTAGCTCCGTATTTTTCAGAGGATATAGTGTTGAAAAACCATGGGCTAAAACAGCAATTGTTGGTATTTGAGATTGAATAGCTAATTGATGGGCGAAAGTGTCTGCTCCACTGGCTAAGCCTGAGACAACTTGGTAGCCTTCTTTTTTTATTTCTGGATGGATGCCTGTTAATACGTCATAGGTGTATCTACTTGCCTTCCTAGAGCCTACAACAGCTATGGAACGTAGTAAAAGTTGTTCGCAATTTCCTTTCGTATATAAAACAGTAGGGGGATCTGGGATGTGACGAAGTAAGGGAGGGTATAGAGAATCTGTAAACATAATCGGCGTAATGTCGTGCATTTGAAAGGTATCGAGATAATTTGTTTTTTCTAATTGTGTCCACTTTTGAGTGAATAGTTGTCTACTTTGTGGCTTTAATTTGAAATAAGCCCATCCCTCGTCTCTAGACTGAATATAAGGTGGAGCTTGCTTAATAAAGGTCGAGTAAAACTGAACGGGTAATGGATGAATCGCATGCATCAGTAATATAAATTGTCTTTTTGTATACATATATGTTTGGACCTCCTTATTCATGAATGACTGATTAACCGTATGTTTGAATCAATTGAAATGTCGACTTTTTTTCTAATGTTTTCATCTTTAACACACATAGTAGATAGACTGGGTACATGACTACAAAATTGTCTCAGACCACAAAAAAAGCACCCTAATAAAAGGGCGCTTTTATAGTTAATTAATGTGTTTTACATTTGTCGTATAGACCTTTTTCTTTTAGAACTTTAATTAAAGTTTCTCCGATTACTGATGGAGTATCCGCAACTTCAATTCCTGCAGCGTTCATCGCTTTGATTTTTTCTGCAGCTGTTCCTTTACCACCAGAGATAATTGCTCCAGCGTGACCCATACGTTTTCCTGGAGGTGCAGTTTGACCACCGATGAAGCCTACAACAGGTTTAGTCATGTTTGCTTTCACCCATTCTGCTGCTTCTTCTTCAGCCGTTCCACCAATCTCACCAATCATAACGACTGCGTAAGTTTCAGGATCTTCATTGAACTCTTTTAATACATCGATAAAGTTCGTTCCGTTTACTGGGTCTCCACCGATACCTACAGCTGTCGTTTGACCGATTCCAGCTTCTGATAATTGGTGAGTTGCTTCATAAGTTAATGTTCCAGAACGTGAAACAACACCTACGTGACCTTTTGTATGAATGTATCCTGGCATAATACCAATTTTACATTCGTCTGCAGTAATAACACCTGGACAGTTAGGACCCACTAAACGTGTGTTCTTTCCTTCCATATAACGTTTTACTTTAACCATATCCAATACTGGAATATGTTCAGTAATACAAATAGCCATATCTAAACCAGCATCTGTTGCTTCTAAAATCGCATCTGCTGCGAATGGAGCTGGTACATAAATTACTGAAACTGTTGCTCCAGTAGCTTTAACTGCTTCTTCAACTGTGTTAAATACAGGAACTCCTGCAGCTTCCGTTCCACCTTTACCTGGTGTAACGCCACCTACAATTTTAGTTCCGTATTCTAACATTTGCTCTGTATGGAAAAGAGCAGTTGAACCTGTAATACCTTGAACGATTACTTTTGTGTCTTTATTTACATAAATACTCATCAGTTTACCCTGCCTTTCTTACCCTACGAGCTCAACGATTTTTTGTGCACCGTCTGCCATTGT
>JASLCF010000076.1 GCA_030146155.1 Savagea sp. | reverse complement strand
GAAGAAGTGATTTTAGAAATGCCTACAACGGTATCTGTTGCAAGTAAAGAGTTGCAAGCCGCGCAATTTGCACAAGATTTGTTTATGAATGATTTTTTCCGTGTCTATACAAATGATGATATTATTGGTGTAGAGTTAGGTGGATCATTGAAAAATGTAATTGCTATTGCATCTGGTATTGTAGATGGATTAGGGCAAGGCGATAATGCAAAAGCTGCGCTAATCACTAGAGGACTCGCTGAAATTACAAGACTTGGCGTTAAAATGGGTGCTAATCCTTTGACGTTTTCTGGTCTCACGGGGTTAGGTGATTTAATCGTTACTTGTACAAGTGTCCATTCACGCAATTACCGTGCAGGACATGCACTTGGTAAAGGTCAGTCACTAGCAACCGTCGAACAAGAAATGGGTATGGTGATAGAAGGTGTCCGTACGACACTTGCGACCCATCAATTAGCAGAAAAATATGCAGTCTCTATGCCGATTACAGATGCATTATTCCGCGTTCTTTTTGAAGGTATTTCACCAGAAGATGCAGTGGATGATTTGATGAAACGAATGAAAAAGCAAGAAATATCAGATTTATTTGATGCCTAACGAGGTACAGAAAAGAAAGGATGACTTCGATGAGTTCGTTAGATAAGATGTGGCTATCTTTTGGAGCAATGGCATTTATGGCTATTTCCATAGGATTAATCTTACTGAGTCGACATAAAATTAATCATGGTTTTTTAAAATTTATTGTGGCGTTAATTGCCTGGGTACTATTTATCTCTACCTTCTTTATTATGGTGTACTTAGTATTTAATGGACCGACAAGGAGCGCATAACATGAAGAAATTAGTTGGAAGTTTGCTTTTAGGAGTTATTCTTGTTGTATTAACAGCATGTGGTGGCGTTACTCCTGCAGATAAAGAAGCACAACGCACACCTTATGCAGATCATATCGATGCGATGCAACGGGCAGTCGATCAATTTCAACAAGACACTGGAGGACTTTTGCCGATTAAAACAAAAGAGAATGAAAAGGATTTATTTATCAAATATCCGATAGATTTCTCTAAAATTGTGCCGAAATATACAGATCAAATTCCTTCAAATGCCTATGAAAAGGGTGGGTTGTTTCAGTATGTGATTTATAATGTTGAAGAGCAACCCCAAGTGAAATTAGTCGATTTACGGTCAGCCGAAAGAATTCGAGAAATTCATCTAAGAAAAACAATTAGTGGGCGATTGCCTTTTGCTGAGGAAATTACACCTTTCGTCTATACTATTGAATTCAAGGAAATGGGTTTTAAAGAACCGGTTACAATCCCAAGTCCTTATTCGAATGAAAACTTACCCGTTGTAGTGGCTGGCGATGGTAAATATTATATCGATTATACATTTGATATTAATAAAGCTTTACAGTCTTATGAGGGCACGGTGGACCCAACACAAGATTTGCGTTTTTTATTAGCCGACCAGTCTTATATTTTACCTGCTTACTCGCTTCCTTATTATTTGAATGAACAAGGCGAACCAGAAATGAGATATGAAATAAAACAAAGCAAGTAATGACTAGGAAAAGATAGTTTTTTGCTATCTTTTCTTTTTTTTATGTCATTTAAGTAAAATTCTTTTAAAATGAGTATGAATATTGTTGCACCGCGGTTTAGGATGTGTTAATCTTTGTACAGTGTTACAAACACCCTTTGTTGGGAGGAGGTGACAAGAATGAACAAAACAGAATTAATTAACGCAGTTTCTGAAAAAGCTGAGTTAACTAAAAAAGACGCTACTAAAGCTGTTGATGCTGTATTTGCTGCTATCCAAGAATCTCTTGCGGAAGGTGAGAAAGTACAAATCATCGGTTTCGGTAACTTCGAAGTTCGTGATCGCGCTGCTCGTAAAGGTCGTAACCCACAAACTGGTAAAGAAATCGAAATCCCAGCAAGCAAAGTACCAGCTTTCAAAGCAGGTAAAGCGCTTAAAGATGCAGTTAAAAACTAATTGCTTACTGAAGGATGAGGTCATTCAATTCAAATTGAATGAAGCTCATCCTTTTTTAATAATCAAAGATGCTAGTCTGGGTTGTTCAAGAGGTGTGAACATTACTAAACAGTTGACATCGTTTCGCTTTAGGCTCTGTACTCACTCACCGTTCTATGCTACTATTTTGAAAGGTACAATTAACTGAGAATATGAGGAGGTTCGTCCGATGACTAAGACGGATTTAACTAAAATAGAGCAGGCAGTTACGATGATTTTAGAAGCGGTTGGTGAAGACCCAACAAGAGAAGGCTTATTAGATACACCTAAGCGTGTTGCTAAAATGTATGCTGAAGTATTTTCAGGGCTTCATGAAGACCCTAAACAGTATTTTGAAACGGTTTTTCATGAAGGACACGATGAAGTAGTTCTCGTAAAAGATATTCCATTTTACTCCATGTGTGAACATCATTTAGTCCCTTTCTTTGGTCATGCACATATTGCCTACATTCCAAATGATGGTGTAGTGGCTGGGTTAAGTAAATTAGCTCGTGCAGTAGAAACGACTGCAAAACGACCACAATTACAAGAGCGTATTACTTCTACAGTGGCGGATGCCATGATGGAGATGTTGAATCCAAAAGGAGTTTATGTCGTTGTAGAAGCTGAGCATTTATGTATGACGATGCGTGGTGTGAAAAAGCCAGGTGCAAAAACGGTCACAACAGTTGCTCGTGGTATTTTTGAAGAGGATGCCATTAAACGAAATGAGATTTTATCTTTTATACGATAAAGTGACGGCTTTTGCTAATAAATTGATGCATATGTTATGATAAAGTTAAACATTAATCTTTGAGGATTCATCATCCAAATGGATTGTTTATGGAATGATTCAGACATCTAACGGACGTGGCTTCTTAAGCTCTGGAAGTCAAAAAAGATGAATGGTAACAGAAAGTAGGGTTTCAGATGGCACAAGTAGAATATGTCGTCATTAAGGCGTTGGAAGATGGTGTGCATGTCATTGGCCTCACGCGTGGTAATGATACGAAATTTCATCATACTGAAAAATTGGATGCGGGAGAAGTGATGATTGCACAATTTACAGAACACACGTCTGCAATGAAGATTAGGGGACAAGCAGAAATTACAACAAGCTATGGCAAGGTTGAAAGCGAAAAAGAATAAGCCTGGACTGGATTGGAGAACATCATGAACACATCTATTCTGACCGAACAATTGAATACTATGAATCATCAATTACATACCCTTTTATATGAACGAGCAGTATATGACGAGTTAGGTGTAGCTCCTCTTCATCCATGGTTCCTCTTACAATTGCAAGTCCCAAAGTTGTTAGGGGAAACCATACAGGCAGTAGATGAAACGGCATTATACGCTGTGGCTGCTGTGCACGCAGCATTTCAAACGCATGACCGTGTCCATACGCATGAGGCAGTAGATGAAAAAGGACAGTTGACAGTCTTAGCAGGGGATCATTTCAGTGGGATTCACTATCAAATCTTGGCTAAAAGTGGTCATTTCCCATTAATCTTTCAACTTTCAAAAGCAATTAGTCAAATGAATGAAGAAAAGACCGAGTTATTTTACCAATCATCCCTTCCAATAGAAGAGTGGTTGACAGGCATTGAAGCAATTGAACTGCAAGGTGTACGAGCAGCTTTTGAATTAGCGGGATGGCATGAGGCTTATCAAGTGGTGCGTTTATTATATCCATATGGCTTATTAAAAAGAGGCCAGATGCTTCTTCCAAACGTCGCTGCATACCCTATTGAAGAACAGGTAGCAGTGTTGAATGGACTGGAGAAAAAATTAAATGAGCTCGGCAGTAAAGAACCTAGGTTACAACAAGTGATTGATTTATACTTATCTATCGAAGACCTACAACAGAAAGATGGTGCATGGATTGTTATCTAAAGAAGAGAAAGTACATGGTGTTTTCGAAGCAATTTCTGAAGACTATGACAAAATGAACGCTGTCATCAGTTTCAATCAACATAAAAAATGGCGTACAGATATGATGGCTAAAATGAATGTTCAGCCAGGTGAACAAGCATTAGATGTTTGTTGTGGAACAGGCGATTGGACAGTTGCTTTAGCTGAAGCTGTTGGACCATCAGGCAAAGTAATCGGACTAGATTTTAGTCAAAATATGCTAGATGCAGGTCGACCTAAATTGAATCAACATCCACATGCATCTCTAGTTCAAGGGAATGCTATGGCGCTCCCTTACCCTGACAATAGTTTTGATTTCGTTACGATTGGTTTTGGCTTACGTAATGTGCCTGACTATGATCAAGTGTTACGAGAGATGTACCGGGTATTAAAACCAGGTGGGATGGCTGCTTGTTTAGAGACATCACAACCTGAAATGCCAGGTTATCGTCAGCTTTTTAAATTTTATTTTAAATTCATAATGCCTGTGTTCGGCAAAGTGTTTGCTAAAAGTTATGACGAGTATTCTTGGTTACAAGAGTCGGCAGATGATTTTCCAGGCCGTAAACAACTCGCACAAATGTTTGTTAATGCAGGGTTTAAAGATGTTTCCTATAAAGGCTATAGTGGGGGAGCAGCGGCAGGGCATATCGGCTACAAATACTGATTGAATAGGGAAGGGAAGTCTCTTGGAGAAACTACAATTTATGTCTTTGTATAAAGACTTTCGAAAAGATTTACAACAAATTGAAAAGCAATTAGAGCGTTCTGTTCGTTCGACTTCTCCTGTCATTCAAGAAGCTTCCACACACCTACTTCGTGCAGGAGGTAAAAGGATTCGACCGATGTTTGTGATTTTAAGTGCACAATTTGGCACTTATGACCGTCAAAATGTCGCTAATGTCGCGGTAGCCCTTGAACTGATTCACATGGCCTCACTAGTACATGATGATGTGATTGATGACTCAGATATGCGCAGAGGTTTGGAAACTGTGAAATCAAAATACAATAATCGCATTGCCATGTATACGGGTGATTTCATGTTTGCGAAAGCATTAGAAGCCATTGGTGAAATTGAAATTCAAGCGATTCACGAAGTACTGGCAGAGACCATGCTAGACATTTGTAAAGGGGAAATCATCCAACTTCAAGATCAGCGTCGAGTGGATCAATCTTTTACAAGTTATTTGCGTCGTATTAAACGAAAGACTGCCTTACTTCTGTCTTCTAGTTGTGAATTAGGTGCGAGAGTCGCGCATGCAGATGAAGTCACTGTCAAGCGTATGGAGCGTTTTGGTTATTATGCAGGAATGGCCTTTCAAATTGTCGATGACATTTTAGATATTGTGTCTACGGATGAAAAGTTAGGAAAGCCTGCAGGGAGCGACTTGTTAAATGGTCATTTAACACTGCCTATCCTTTATTTAAAAAAGGACCCTGATTTTATTCCTTTTATGGAAGCGGCTTTTACAGGAGCGATGTCAGAACAGTTGCGTCAAGAAATGCTCGCTTACATTCGACAAAGTGGAGCAATTGAAAGAGCACAGCAAGTCAGTGACCAATATTTAGAGAAAGCCATGAAAGAGTTAGAGCCCTTACCTGATCAAAAAGCAAAAAAAGCATTCATCCAGATTGCTCATTTTATTGGCGAACGAAAATATTAACACAATTTCATTGCAACAAAAACAGTGAGATGGTACGATGTTTAAGGGACTTTTACATATTAATGAAATGGAGTGTTTCAAATGGAAAAAACATTTTTAATGGTTAAACCAGACGGCGTACAACGTAACCTTATCGGTGAAATCGTTGCACGTTTTGAGAAAAAAGGATTCAATTTAGTAGGTGCGAAATTAATGCAAATCCCTACTGAATTAGCAGAAGAGCACTATGGCGAACATAAAGAGCGTCCTTTCTTCGGCGAATTAGTAGACTTCATTACTTCTGGACCAGTTTTCGCAATGGTTTGGGAAGGTGAAAACGTAATCTCAACTGCTCGTCTCATGATGGGAGCTACAAACCCAACTGAATCAGCACCAGGAACTGTTCGTGGCGACTTCGCTGTAACTGTTGGTAAAAACATTATCCATGGTTCAGATTCACCTGAATCAGCAGTACGTGAAATTGGCTTATTCTTCAAAGAAGAAGAGCTAGTAACTTACGATAAAACAATGACAACTTGGGTGTTGTAATTTCGAAGCAGTCTTGCGATTTTCGTAAGACTGCTTTTTTATTTGGAGGGCCACTAAATGTCGGACTACGATCAATTTATAGAAAAGATTAAACGTAAAACCAAAATCGATTTGTCTTTATATAAGGAAGCACAAATGAAACGTCGCTTGATCTCTTTATATGAAAAAAGAGGGTATCGAGATTTCTTAGCCTACTATGACGCGATAGAGAAGGATCCTCAATTAATGGACGAGTTTTTAGATCGCATGACGATTAATGTATCTGAATTTTATAGAAATGGCCAAAGGTGGAAGGTTTTACAAGATAAGATTTTCCCTTTGCTTTTAAAAAATAATCGCCGGTTGAAAATCTGGAGTGCGGCATGTTCTACAGGCGAGGAACCTTATTCATTAACGATGGTTCTTTCTCACCACTTACCGTTACGAGACATCTCGATTCAGGCAACGGATTTAGACCGCGGTGTATTAGAACAAGCTAAAGTAGGTTTATATGGGGAACGTTCGATTAAAGAAGTGCCTCAACAGGTTGTAGACAAGTACTTTGTTAAAGAAGGGCATCATTATCAAGTGATTGATGAAGTGAAGCAACGCGTGCAATTTAGACAGCATAACTTGTTGGAAGATCGTTATGAATCCAATCATGATTTAATTGTCTGTCGAAACGTTATGATTTACTTTACAGAGGAAGCAAAGGATCAAATCTATACAAATTTTTCTAAAGCATTAAAAATGGGTGGTATTTTATTCGTGGGTAGTACGGAACAAATTTTTAATCCAGAAAAATATGGATTTGAAGTTGAAGATACCTTTTTCTATAAGAAAGTAAAAGAAATTTGAGTTCAGCGATGCTGGACTCTTTTTTTGATGATTTGAACCTAGTTAGAGCCACTCATTGTCGCTTATTTTGTATAGAGGCATAATGAATTGTGTGAGAAAATCAGAATTATTCTTCAATTTCAAAGAAAAAATGGTATACTACTAACTAACGTTTAATTTATCGCATTAACTCACTAAAGAATCACCGAATAGTGTCAATGTTCTGACGATTAAACGTAGCGAGAATAGAGGAGGAACTGAGATGAGATTTTTTACAGCGGGCGAATCACACGGCCCTAAATTAACGGCAATTATTGAGGGATTACCTTCCCACTTACATATTACGGCAGAACAAATCAATGAGCAATTAAAAAGACGGCAAGGTGGTTATGGCCGTGGACGTAGAATGCAGATTGAAAAAGACCTTGTAGAAATTTCTTCAGGTGTTCGACACGGTGAGACATTAGGTTCTCCTGTCACACTTACCGTTACGAATGATGATTGGAAACACTGGACTGGCATTATGGGAATTGAACCTTTAGAAGAGGATATTGACCCAGAAGAAATTAAGCGTCAAATCTCTCGTCCAAGACCAGGTCATGCAGACTTAGTGGGTGGAATTAAATACGATCATCGTGATTTGAGAAACGTGTTAGAACGTTCTAGTGCACGTGAAACTACAATGCGTGTAGCCATCGGAGCAGTCGCGATGCAAGTGCTACATCAACTAGATATTCAAACAGTGGCTCATGTCACTGAAATTGGTGGAATTGTTGCTGATCCAGCGACTTATGAATCTTTATCTGTCGAAGAGTTACGTCAAAAGGTCGAAGCAAGTCCTGTATACTGTGCAGACGATGAAGCGGCAGAACGAATGATGCGAGCGATAGATGAAGCAAAAGAACGAGGGGACACGCTGGGTGGAGTCGTTGAAGTAGTCATTTTTAATTGCCCACCAGGAGTAGGTAGTTACGTTCAATTCGACCGTAAAATGGATGGGAAATTAGCACAAGCCATGATGAGTATTAATGCGTTTAAAGGTGTTGAATTCGGCATTGGCTTCCAAATGGCAAAATTATGGGGAAGTGAAGTCCATGATGAAATCATCTGGGACGAAGCGAATGGCTATACGCGTCGTACGAACCGTTTAGGGGGACTTGAAGGCGGAATGACAACGGGAATGCCAATTGTAGTGCGTGGTGTCATGAAACCTATTCCGACGCTTTATAAACCATTAGAGAGTGTAGATATTCACACGAAAGAGCCGTTCGTCGCAACGATTGAACGAAGTGATCCATGTGCAGTCCCTGCAGCTAGTGTAGTTGCTGAGCATGTCATTGCAACAGAGATGGCGAAAGCAATTATTGAACAATATCATTCCGATACAATGGGACAACTGAAACGTCAAGTAGAAGAGATGCGTACACGTGGGAAGGAGTTTTAACATGAAAAAAATCCGACTAGATGTAACGGATACTTCTTACGATGTCGTCATCGCACACCAAGAAGAAGCAGCGGTCTTTCAAGAATACGCTGCTCTTTTTGAACAATACGATCAAATTGCTTGTATTGTAGATGAAACCGTTTATGCCTTGTATGAAGAAACGTTGTTGCAAACAATTCAACAACAATTGCCGCAGGTGGTCATGATTCGTGTTCCTAAAGGAGAAGCATGTAAAACAGCAGCTGTCTATGTAGATGTACAAGGACAACTACTGACACACGGCTTTACAAGACAGTCCTTGCTTCTTGCAGTCGGAGGCGGGGCTGTCGGTGATTTAACAGGCTTTATTGCAGCGACTTATATGAGAGGTATTGATTTTATCCAATTACCAACGACTATTTTAGCGCATGACAGTGCGGTCGGTGGCAAAACAGCAATTAATATGCCGCAAGGAAAGAATATGATCGGTGCTTTTCATCAACCGCGTTTAGTGTATTTTAATTTGGCGTTATTTGACACATTACCGATTAGAGAAGTGCGTTCAGGTATGGCAGAGTTAATAAAACATGCCTTTATTTCGAATGAAGAATGGACAAAAGAATTAATGGAGCGACGCGATTTTCTAGCGATGCCACCTGAAGAATTTGCGGATCAATTACTAAGGGGGATTCAAGTCAAAGCAGCGATAGTTGAAGAAGATACGTTTGAACAAGGAAGTCGTAAATTCCTTAACTTTGGCCATACGTTCGGCCATGCTGTGGAAGCACATACCGCATTTGGACAATACAGTCACGGGGAATGTGTTGTCATGGGCATGGGCTATGCTTTAATAATGAGTGAAATGAATAGTGGGCTTGAGCCAGGGTGGGCAAAACGGTTTGTACAATTTGCAACTCAACAAGGGTACACATTTGTTCCTGTTTTGGAAACATCATTTTCTATTTTTTATGATTATATGAAAAAAGATAAAAAAGCGACATTTGGAGCATTGCAATTTGTAAGTTTAACTCAAATTGGCCAACCTGTTGTGATGAAAGTAACAAAAGAGCAATGTACTGAAGTATTTCACGCATTTCAACAATTAATAAAGGAAGTGAATGGCATTGATTAGAGGGGTACGAGGAGCAACAACAGTCACTGTAAATGAATCTTCAGCTATTTTAGAAGCGACTGAACAATTAGCACTTGCGATGATTGAAGCAAATGACATTGAGCCAGATGCTATCGCTTCGGTGATTGTTTCTACAACACCAGATGTAACAGCAGTCTTTCCTGCACGTGCGATTCGTTCAATTGAAGGTTGGACATTCGTACCTGTGATGTGTACACATGAGATGGACGTACCTGGTGCAATTGAAAAATGTATTCGAATCATGATGCATGTGAATACACAAAAGGGACAACAAGACATACAACATATTTATCAGAATGAAGCCATCAAACTTCGTCCTGATCTAGTAAAGGAGCGAGTATGATGTCATCATTCAAACCTATTCTAGACACCATGCAGGCCTATAAGCCGGGCAAACCAATTGAAGAAACCAAAAAAGAATTTGGATTAACTGAAGTGATTAAACTGGCTTCAAATGAAAATCCATACGGCTATTCTGATCAAGTGAAACAGTTTTTAAAGGAAGAAATGCATGCACTTGAACTTTATCCTGATGCGAATGCAACAGATTTAAAAGCAAGCATCGCCAATCGTCTTGCAATCGATCCAGAACAACTCATCGTTGGAAATGGGAGCGACGAAATCATTTCAGTGCTTTCACGTGCAGTATTAGACCCAACAAAAGAAACGATTATTCCAACACCTGTTTTCCCTCAATATGCACATAATGCAAAGGTTGAAGGAGCTAAGATTATTGAAGTTCCACTTACCAAAGAGGGTCAACATGATTTTGAAGGAATGCTTGCTGCGATTACAGATCAAACGGCAATCATATGGGTATGTAATCCGAATAACCCTGTCGGTACATTGTTAGACAGTGAAGCTTTGTATGCATTTATTCAACAAATTCCATCCTCTGTGTTTGTCGTGTTGGATGAAGCTTATGTCGAATATATTACAGATGCAACGTATGTGGATTCAATTCAGTGGGTGAAAGAATTCCCGAATTTAATTATTTTACGTACGTTTTCAAAAGCATATGGTTTAGCGAGTATACGAGTAGGTTATGGAATAGGGGAAGCTTCTGTCATCGAGCAGTTGAACAAAGTTAAAAACCCATTCAATGGCAATACACTTGCTTTGAAAATGGCAGAAATCGCTTTTAATGATCAAGCATTTATAGAAAAATGTGTGAAACAAAATGCGGTTGAACGCCAACGTTTTGTAGAATTTGCCACGACACATCGATTAAAAATTTATCCTTCTCAAACGAACTTTGTCTTACTAGAGACAAAAGAGGTAGCCAATGTTGTGAGTGAGCGATTGATGCAAAATGGTCTCATTGTTAGAAGTGGAGATCTATTAGGTACACCTCATTTTATTCGAGTGACGGTGGGAACAACAGAACAAAATGACCGTTTCTTTGAGGTCTATGAACAATTAATGAAGGAATGAAGATGTGACTTATGAAAAAAACAGTAGCAATCATTGGTTTGGGCTTAATTGGTAGCTCACTTGCACTAGCTTTAAAAAGAAATGAACAGATCACAATCATTGGTTTTGACCGTTCTTATCAAACGACAGATGAAGCTTATCGTCGCGCGATAATAGATGAAATGGCAACGAGTGCAAGAATGGCCGCTGAACTTGCTGATGTTGTTGTATTTGCGACGCCAGTCAATACGACTGTGCGATTATTAAAAGAAGCAGCAGATTGGCAGTTGAAACCGCATGTTATCGTAACCGATACAGGGAGCACAAAGGTGCCAATCATGGAGGCGGCGAAACCGTTATTAGCACGCGGCATTGACTTTATTGGAGGACATCCAATGGCAGGTTCACATAAAAGTGGGCTAGACGCAGCAAAAGCCATGTTATTTGAAAATGCGTATTTCGTTTTAACCCCTAACCATGCGGTTGATGAAATGCAAGCGTTAGAAAGATTAAAGGAAATCTTGCTGCCAACGAAGGGGAAATTTGTCATCTTAACAGCGGCAGAACATGATCGTATGACAGCTGTAGTCAGTCACTTTCCACATTTGATTGCTTCAAGTTTAGTGGATCAGTTGAGAGATGAACAACAAGAGCAGCCTTTTGTCGCTCAATTAGCTGCAGGAGGGTTTCGTGATTTAACTCGAATTGCTTCTGCAGACCCTACGATGTGGAGAGATATCACCTTACAAAATCGTGAAGAGTTAATTCGTCAAGTGGATTTGTGGACAGATGCAATGCAAGATGTGAAAGAAATGTTGCTTCAAGCAGATCCAACAGTCATTTATGATTATTTTGATCGTTCGAAACGATTTAGAGATGAACTCCCATCTACGTTTTCGGGAGCTGCTCAAGGTGCACTTTATATGACATTCGATTTACATATTGATGTACCTGACCATCCAGGAGTGATTTCAGAGATTACGCATATTCTGGCAAAGCATGCGATTAGTTTAACCAATATACGGATTGTCGAAACACGCACAGACGTCTATGGTATTTTAGTCATTAGTTTCCAATCGACACAAGATCGTAGAAAAGCACGTGATGTACTTGAAAATGAAACAGATTACAGCATGCATATTATTTAAAGGAGAGAGTGATATGGATCAAACCATTCAGCTTCAACCACCTGTTAAGGGGACATTAAGGATTCCAGGGGACAAATCGATTTCTCATCGAGCGATCATGTTAGGTTCGATTGTGAAAGGGAAGACAACAGTGACCAACTTTTTAGATGGAGAAGATTGTTTACATACCATCGCTATTTTTCAGCAACTAGGCGTATCCATTGTTAGGGAAGGCACAACAGTTCATATCGATAGTCCAGGCATCGCAGGATGGACATCACCTTCAGCACCTTTAGATTGTGGGAACTCTGGCACTACGGCTCGTTTATTATTGGGCATATTGAGTAGTTCTCCTGTTGAGGCGATTGTTGTCGGGGATCAATATCTATCTAAACGCCCGATGGATCGAATCATTCAACCATTGACACAAATGGGGGCAAAGATTGAAGCATTGGAGGAACCAGGTTACTTGCCTCTACGTGTCATCGGTAAGTCACTACAACCCATTGAATATGCACCTCCTGTTGCGAGTGCACAAGTAAAATCGGCGATTCTATTCGCTGCAATGCAAACAGAGGGTTTAACTACTGTAAAAGAAATTGCAACTACACGTGATCATACCGAACGAATGTTTGAAGATTTTGGTATTTCTTTTCTAGAGAATGAACAGGGGATTCAACTGACAGGACCTGTGAGTGGGAAACCACAAGATATTCAAGTTCCAGGAGATATCTCCTCTGCCGCATTCTTTTTGGCGGCCGCAGCCATTGCACCAGGGAGTGACCTTTTACTCGAACAAGTAGGTTTAAATGAAACGAGAGATGGTGTGATTGAAGTTCTAAAGAATATGGGTGCACGTCTCACTGTGACTCCAACTTCTGGTGAAACTGGAGAACCAGTTGGCAATCTTCGGATGCAATATGCGCCACTGCAAGCAACTACGATAGAAGATGTTGAGCTCATGCCACGTTTGATTGATGAGTTGCCCATTTTAGCTCTTGTTGCGACACAAGCTCAAGGTGTGACGCTCATTCGAAATGCTGAGGAGTTGCGTGTAAAAGAAACCGACCGGATTACTGCGGTGGCCGAGCAGTTAAATGCACTTGGAGCAAAGATTACTGAACTCCCGGATGGCATGCGTATTGAAGGACCTACTCCATTGTCTGGTGGAGTGATTGATTCTTTCGGGGATCATCGTCTAGGCATGATGGGCGTCATTGCAAGTTTAGTTGCGAAAGAGCCTATCACAGTAAAAAATACGGACTGTATCCGTATCTCTTATCCTGAATTTTTCAAAGCTGTTGAAAAAGTGACTGCAAGTTCGTTACAATAGAACAAGCAGGAGGTGCGAGAATGGAACAACCATTAGAACAATTTGAACAATTCATTATTGCTGGACAGACTGAAGAAATCGAACGTCGCATTCATTCATTGAAAGAAGCGTTCGATTTTTTATCATTGTATGATCATACGACTTTGCTTTATACGTACGGTTTCTTTGAAGAAGCGCGTGATTTATTTGAGTGGATGAGGACTCATCTAGATGACGAACCTAGATTACTGGTGGATGAAGCATTGGTACGCTTTGAATTAAATGATGAACAGCGTGCGATTGACTTGTTACAACGTGTTAAACCAGAAGATGAGGAGTATTTACAAGCGTTACTCATCTTTGCGGATTACTATGAATCGACAGGGATGATTGAGCTTGCTTTTGAAAAAATGCAGCAAGCTTATGATATTGCGCCTCATGAACCTGTGATACAATTCGGTTACGGGCAAGTGTTACAATTGATGGGGAAAAACTTAGAAGCGATTCGAATGTATGAGCAATTAGTAGGTGTAGAAGACTTTCCGCAAGACCGGATTTTGCATAATTTAGCGTATGCTTATCAAAGTGGCGCTGATTTTGAGTCTGCCTTACCTTACTTTGAACAATTACTTGAGAGCGAAGAAACACCTGATGTGTTATTTAGTTACAGTTACGCTTTATTTCAAACAGAGCAATATGAGCGTGCAAAAGAACAATTGAACAGGTGTCTAGCGATTGATCCAGATTATTACTCAGCCTATACTTTGCTTGGACAAACAGAAGGGCAGTTAGGGCGTTTACAGGCGGCCTATGATGCATTTACAGCGGGCATTGCAAGAGATGCTTACGAACCCACTTTAAGACTCGCAGCGGGTAAAATGGCCATCAAATTAGGAAAGATGGACGAGGCGATTACTCAATTAAGTGAAGGGCTAGCCATCGACCCTGAACATGTAGAAGCAAGAGAAACGTTAGCATCTATTTATGATGAACAAGAAATGGCTGATGAACAGCAGGATTTGTTAGCTGATGATGCGTTGATGACACCTTTTTTACACTACATGCGTGCGAAGAATTATGAACGCGAAGAGGCTTTTAAAGAAGCGGCTAAAGAATACGCACAAGCTGCAAAAGATTTAAAGGAAGATGTGCATTTTTTACATGACTATGCCTCCTTTTTAATTGAAGAAGGAGCTATGGATGAAGCTAAAAATAGAGTAGAACAATTATTGAAGATTCAAGAAGACCCAGTTTGGCAACAATGGTTGGAGGAGTATGAAGAACGATGGCAATCTTAGCAGTTCCTGTTGAAAGAAAAGTAGATTTTATCGAACAGTTTCTAATCACTCACCCTTCTTTAGAGCGAGAAGTGACTTGGTTATTCAATTATTTATTAACAGATAAAGTTGATTTATCAACTATTCATTTCGTATTAAACGGAGAGGCTTATGAGCGCGTTGTGACGATTTCAGTTCATCCGGATACATTCACTCCGATTGTGTTTAGAAATCAGCATTATCTATCGACTGACTTAGCAGACGTTTTGCATAGTTTAACCTTACTCAATGACCTGCCTTTCTATATTGAAATTCAATATGAGGGAAGGGAAAGAGACCCTGCCTATGCGTTGATTTACGAAGATGAACCGATGGATAGCTATGAACAGCAATTAAATGAAAAAATTGCTTCTGAGTGGTTGCAACAGTTGACTTTTGAACAACAACTTAACCATTATCATCAAGCGATTGATCAAGCACTGAGTGAAAGGGATTTTGACATGGTTCAATCTCTTGTAGAACTGAAGAAGGAATTAGAAGAAGGGCGGCTGACTTAAATGAACTGGAATGCAAAAGAAGTAGATGTTTATTTACAACAAAAAGAATATATTGATACATTAGTTGTTCCGTTAATTAAGATTGAAATGGGAGAACAAACGATGAAATCAAGTGCTTCAAGCTCTGATTTCCTCATGTATTTAACAAAATTCTTAGAAGCACAATTTAAAGGACGCATGATGTTTACGCCACCGTTTACCTATACGAACGGCATGGATATTACTTCAATTGTTCAAGCGATTGAGAAAGAATTTAGTTCCTCTGCGTTTAAATATTTATTTTTTGTTTCGACAGATGCTCAAT
>JASLCF010000084.1 GCA_030146155.1 Savagea sp. | reverse complement strand
GTGAAGACTTTCCATGAATGGTGATATAAAAATCATCTGCAGCGGCACACCATTCGTCGTATTTAATTGAAACTTTACCTACCTCTAGATGAGGATCGATATGTAAGGCAAAGACATAATCTACATCTTCTAAAACTCCTTTTTCAACAAGTTCTGATGCACCTCCGGGAAGCACCTCTTCAGCATGCTGAAAAATAAAGCCAACAGACCCAATGTCCAACTCATCTATTACTTCTGATAAATTATAAACTGTCCCTAACAAAATAGCTGTATGAACATCATGGCCACAAGCATGCATAATTCCATCGTGTTTCGATTCGAATGTGTAGCCTGTTTCTTCTTTTATAGGCAGTGCATCGATATCAGCCCTAAATAATATCTTTTTTTGATTATTACCTCTTTTATTTGAATGTAACTCTGCGTAAACACTAGTTGGTGTCAAACGTTTAATTGTAACATTTTTAAGTTGTTTAAGCTCTTCTTCGATATAATTCGAAGTTTTTTCTTCTTTGTAGGAGAGCTCTGGATACATATGAAAGTGTCTTCGCCATTCAATCAATTTTTTATACACTATTTTTCATCCTCCTTAAAAGGGTCCTAAGTTGATTTGATAAGCAATGATTAAGAAAATCACTGCAAGTACCGTTTGAATTACAAAATAAGGAAAAATCCATTTTACCCATTTTGTAAAAGGAATACCTGCAATTGCTAAACCTGCAAGTAGAACACCACTTGTTGGGATAATTAAGTTACTAATCCCATCACCAAATTGGAAAGCAAGTACAGCCGTTTGTCTAGTAATGTCTAGCAAGTCTGATAAAGGGGTCATGATTGGCATTGTAAGAGCTGCTTGCCCACTGCCAGATGGTACAAAGAAATTTAAAACAAGTTGAATAAAAAACATTCCAACGGCATTAAATGAAGCGGGGAACTGGTTTAATATATTTATGGAAGAGTGTAAAAAAGTGTCAATAATCGCACCTTCTCTAATAACAATTAAAATGGTTTGAGCAACGCCAATAATCAAAGCACCCGACACCATTTCTTTTGACCCTTCAATAAAGCCATCAGCGACTTGATTGGGAGAAATTTTAGAGAATAGTGCCATGAGTATTGCAACAAATAAAAAGAGACCAGCAATTTCACTAATGAACCAATTAAATTTAATAACCCCGACCACTAGGATAATGAAACTAATTAAAAATATAATAATAGAAAATAAATGTACTTTACTTAATCGGTAGCTCGATAACTCAGATGCTAGATTGGAATTGTCATCAAAAGACCCCATGATTTTTAAAGATGGATCTTTTCTTATTTTTTTAACATGAATAAAAATATAAGAAACAGTGAGTAAGTAAAACGCAACGAATACAACAACTCTAAAGCCAATTCCAGAGTATGGAGGAAGTTCGGCTATGTTTTGAGCAATTGCCACGTTAAAAGGGTTAGTAATACCGGCTACAAATCCAGTTCCCATTGTTCCTAACATAACAATAGCAAATCCAGTAATTGTATCTAACTTTAAGGCAATCATTAACGGTACAATAATTGCAATATAAACTAAAGTATCCTCTGCAGACCCAATTAAAGACCCCATCAATGCAAATACAAGCGTTAAAATGGGAATTAGAAAGAGCACATGATCTTTAAAGTTACGTGCTAATACTTTGATTAGTGCATCAATTGTACCTGTAATCTTCATAATTCCTAGAGCCCCACCAAAAAGAATAACAAATAAAATAATGGACGCTCCTTCTTCCATCCCCAAATGAAAACTTTTAAAGACTTGTAATAACCCAACTGGTTGAGAATCAATATAAGTAAATGAATCAGGATTGACATAGGTTTTCCCGTCTTCTTCAATTCTTTCATAATTGCCAGCTGGAACGATAAAAGTGAGAACGCTTACAACGATAATTACAAAAAACATTAATACAAATGGATTGATTTGAAGTTGCTTTTTAGTCTCCATATACTTTCCCCCTATTGTTTTCCCATTCCTAGATATCTTTTCAATAAAGATAATCCTTCTTAAAAAAATGTAAGAAGGATTATCTCACAATGGATCAATTACTGTTTTTGTGAGTTAAATCGAAGTGATAAACAGCTAAGTCCACCATCTAATTTTTTAAATTCAGAAGTATCCACTGTGATTGTTGGATAGCCTAATTGTTTAACAGCATTTAATGTCACTGGATAACCTTCTGGAACAATTACAAATTCATTTACTCGAATACAGTTCGCAGCATAGGCTTCAGCTTCTGGAATTTCAACTTGATTGAAATTTCTGAATTCTTCTTTTCCAAGAAACTCACCTGTAATTAATAAGTTGTTATCCCCCAGATAGTTAACTCCTGTTTTTAAGTGTAACATTTCTTCTAAAGCTACAATAATTAATTGATAACCATAAGATTCAATTATTTTTTTGAAATCTGCAATCCCTGCTTGATTCGTTCGATCTGATTCTCCAATGTAAAATGTTTTTTCAATTTGCATGACGTCTCCACCATCGATTGTAGAAGTCCCACTAATAATATGAATATGCTCCTCTTGATAGTGACTATTGATTGTGTCCTTAATATAAGCGGTTTCATTTTCTCGTGAATCAATTCCTGGATTTGTAATAATAGCAAACTCATCAGTTAACACGGCTACATCCTCTACAAAGCAAGAGTCAGGAAATTCTTCCAATTGATTTAATATAGTTACATTTGTACCTGCTTCTTTTAAAGCGTTTACATAATGAGCGTGTTGTTGAAGAGCTAATTCATAATTAGGTTTCCCGAGTGTCGGATTTGAAGTAATCCCGTTGACTAAACTTTCTGCTGGTTTTCTTACAATTGTGCTATTGAACATATTTATTCCCCCATTTTTAATTAAATTGACATTTAGTCATTTGAATTGTACATTCAACTTATTCCGATAAGCTGAATATAATTCCATTATACAGAAAACTATTCCATAATCAATAGAAAAAAGGGGAAATGAAAATGTATAAAGTAGCCATGTACAAAAAAATAAACAAAGTTGCGATAAAATCACCAGCCCATGCATTTTTTTCAGAAGAGAAAATTGCAGAAGAATGGGAAGAGCTGAACTATACATCAGCTATTGATTTAGAAGGTGCCGTCAACGAGTTTAAACAATTTAAATCCATTATCCATACAACAATTAATCAAGTTGATCAACTTCCTTATTCAAAAGAGGTGAGTTTAGATTCTATCTATACACACGACATACTAAAAATGACACCAAAGGGTGCAA
>JASLCF010000077.1 GCA_030146155.1 Savagea sp. | reverse complement strand
GTTGATGCAAATAGATTGTAATTTTTTTAACTCACATAGAGAATCATCAAGTACTCAATTATGACTCATAGTTCATTCAATGAATAAGAATTCTAACAAAGAATTTGAATCAATTAAAATTGATAGACTTTGATGAAAGAAAGATGGCTTTAGAAAAGAAATTAAATGACTACTCATCAGTAAGCAGTTTATTCCATGAATAGATGAATAAAGTGGCCAGACATATTTTTTGATGAGATTGATTTAATCGTATTGATGTAAGTCTACCAGTCACGCTCTAGCGGTGTGAATAGATGGAATAGTGTTGCGTGCTTGCGGATCTTTCCTTCCAGAGATTGAAAAGAGGGGATTGCTATTCATATTATTCCATTAATTAAACTGTTGCTGCTTGATTTTCACAATTTTAAAAAGCCAACACTTTGCTTGGAGTGTAGGCATCGACTCGAGCAGGATGAAGCGGATCAGGCAATACCCCGCAGACGACAAAACCTGATAATTGGCTATACTAACCTGTCGAGGAGAATTGCCGCCCGCCCTGCTGAACGCGTATGCCGAAACGGAAAGCAAATTCATCGCCGACACCCTTATTTTTCACATAGTTTAAAAGACGTTACAAATTTATGCCGAAACGCAAATTCATAGACTACACTTCATTTTCAAACATTAAAAAAGACACCACTATCCTTAAAATGTAAGCATCAACAACCCTAACTACAAATTCTGAATATTTAATCAAAAGATATTTCAATTTCCGAACTAATTTGCTACACTATTACTTGTATCACTTGTTGAGGAGGGAATGGCGTGAACGTATTAGTTCAACTCGGGTGGTTCTTCAAAACACGCAAAAAACAATACATCTTAGGCGTACTCATGCTTGTATTTGTTTCATTGCTTGCTTTACTACCCCCAAAAATTATAGGAAACGTTGTCGACAGTATTATTGACAACACATTAACAAAAAGTCAACTCATTGAATGGCTCCTCATCTTACTCGGTGCAGGAATCCTCATGTATGTTGCACGCTATTTTTGGCGCGTCATGATCTTCGGATCAGCCGTCTACTTAGCTAAAACACTCCGTGAACAACTCTTTGTTCACTTCACGAAAATGTCATCGGCCTTTTATCAACGCCGCCGCGTAGGAGACTTAATGGCCCACGCTACAAACGACATTAACGCAGTACAACAAACTGCAGGAATGGGTGTATTAACACTCGTCGACTCACTCGTTACAGGAACCGTTGTCATCCTAACAATGGGCATTACTATCAGTTGGAAACTCACCATCATCGCATTGATTCCACTACCATTTATGATCATCTTAACCAGTTATTATGGTCGATTAATGCGAGAACGATTCCGTTTTGCTCAAGAATCATTTTCTGACTTAAATGATAAAACGCAAGAAACAATTTCAGGCATTGAAGTCATTAAAACGTTCGGTCAGCAAAAAGAAGACATCGAAGACTTTACACAATTATCATCAACAGTCGTTGAAAAAAATATGCGTGTAGCTAAAGTCGATGCATTATTTGACCCAACGATTAGTGGAATATTTGCGATCTCCTACATTCTATCTTTCGTATTTGGAACGAAATATATCATGGACGGGGCAATGTCAGTCGGTGACCTCATTGCTTTCAGTACGTACTTAGGCTTATTAATTTGGCCGATGCTTGCATTTGGTTTCCTCTTTAATATCGTTGAAAGAGGAAGTGCGTCGTATACACGTATTCAAGAGCTATTTTCAATCGAACCTGAGATTATTGATGTACCTGGTGCGATTGATGTGAAGCCGGTAGGAAATATTGAATTTAAGATTGACTCCTTTACCTATCCGAACGCTGATCAACCAACGTTAACTAATGTACACTTCGATTTAAAACGAGGCGAAACATTAGGAATTGTTGGAAAGACAGGTGCGGGGAAAACTACGATTCTAAAATTATTATTGCGTGAATTTGAAGGCTATCAGGGAGAAATCCGTTATGACGGAGAACCGATTCAAGCCTATAAACAAAAGCGTTTACTGGAATCAATTGGCTACGTACCTCAAGATCATTTCTTATTTTCTACAAGTATTGCTGAAAATATTGCTTTTACAAATCCAGCAATTGGGCAAGAAAAAGTGGAAGAAGCCGCAAGATTCGCTCATATCCATGATGATATTTTAACGCTCACAGAAGGGTATGAGACAGTAGTAGGAGAGCGTGGGGTTAGTTTGTCAGGTGGTCAAAAGCAAAGGGTTTCCATTGCACGAGCATTAATTATGGACCCTGAGTTATTGATTTTAGATGATTCCTTATCTGCAGTAGATGCACGTACAGAAGAAGCGATTTTAAGAACCTTAAAAGAACAACGTGATGGGGAAACAACGATCATTACTTCCCACCGTTTAAGTGCGATTCAACATGCGCATCAAATTATTGTCATGGACAAGGGGACGATTGTTGAAAAGGGAACACATGCTGAATTAATGCAGTTGGATGGCAAGTATAAAGAAATGTACGACTTGCAACAACTCGAGCAATCCGTCGAACAAGGAGGTGAGCAAAATGAATGAGAAGAATAACATTCAACTCACTGCCAAGCAACAATGGGATGTATTTAAGCGTTTATTCAAGTATGCAGCCCCTCACAAAGCACAAATTACGATCGCGATGCTGATGTTAATCATTACCATTGCAGGTGGAATTGCAGGACCGCTTGTAATTCAACGTTTTATTGATGATTTTATTACACCGATGCGATTTCCTAAAGCAGAAACCATTACCATTTTGCTTGTTTATATCGGGATTCAAGTGACGCTCGTGACATTTAGTTACTTCCAATTGTTACGTTTCCAAAAGATTGCCTTACAAATCATTCAGCAAATGCGCATTGATGTCTTTTCAAAAGTGCAAGGCTTAGGGATGCGTTACTTTGATGCAACACCAGCTGGCAGTATTGTGTCGCGTGTGACGAATGATACGGAATCGATTAAAGAAATGTTCGTCAGTGTGATTGTCACTTTCATTT
>JASLCF010000215.1 GCA_030146155.1 Savagea sp. | reverse complement strand
GCAGGAGAAGTGCAGACTCCTTTAAAAGATGAGACAGGTCAAGTAAGAATTGGTGATGAAGTCCGCTTCCGTCATGCTAAAGCAGGAGAATTACTAGAGCGTATGTCAACCGTGCGACTAGTGAGACGTGGTGTTTTTGTGAAAGAAGTTGCGACGTATCGTGGAGATGGGGGATGTTTCTTATGATGAAATGGACAAATTGGTCAGCCAATGAATCTGCTCAACTCGAACGAATGGAGCGTCCGACTTCTATTGAAGAAGTGGTTCAAGCCATTCAACAGACCAGAGAAGAAGGCAAAACGATTCGAACAGTTGGAGCGAGTCATTCATTCAGTCCGGTTGCAAGACCTGATTCGATTGGGATGACTTTAGATGGCTTACGTGGCATTGTCTCAGTGAATGAAGCACAACAGGAAGTGACCTTATGGGCAGGTACTTATTTATATGAAGCGGCTCCAGCACTAGCTCAGCATGGGTTTGCCTTTGAAAATATGGGAGATATCCAAGCACAAACAGTGGCTGGGGCTGTGAGTACAGGCACACACGGTACAGGCATTGCCTTTGGATCATTGGCCAGTCAAGTAGTGGCCTGGCAATGGGTGGATGGTCTAGGGCAAGTGCATACGCATCGGAGAGGTGAGGATGACTTAAGTGAAGCAATGCATGTTTCTTTAGGTTTATTAGGCGTACTCGTGCAACTCACTTTTCGAGTCGTGCCTTTATATAGCTTAGAAGTCAGAACTTACCGCGAACCGATTGAAACTGTGTTAGAAAATTACCAGGAACAAATTGAACGGCATCGTCATGTGGAATGGTTTTATTTTCCTGGAACGGATTTAATTCAAGTGAAGGAAAGCAACACGATTCCACTTGTCGCACAAACAAAAACAGATAAATGGCGGCATCAATTGAAAGAATCGGTCATTGAAACAGCAGGATTTAAATTATTAAGTGAAGCTTGTCGCAAACGTCCTTCCTTATCCCATCGTGTCATTCAATTTTCCGCCGAACATATTCCAGTCGGTGTCAATAAGGGATACTATTATGAAATGTTTCCTTCTGCTCGAAAAGTAAAGTTTACTGAAGTTGAATACGCAGTAGACTTACAAGATGTTGAAGCGATTATCCGTGAAATTCGGGCTTATTTTGCTACACGTCCTTTTTATGTCCATTTCCCGATTGAGATTCGCACTTCTGCAGGGGAAGCAGGGTTTTTAAGTCCGACTCAAGGGCGGCCGACTGCCTACTTTGCCTTTCATATGTATCAAGGGATGAGCTATGAAGCTTATTTTGATTGGGTCCATGAATTAATGAAAGCGTATGATGGGAGAGCTCATTTTGGGAAGATGAATGCACATACGATAGCAACCGTGCAAGCATTGTATCCAAATTGGTCTTCTTTTAATCAAATACGTCAACAATACGATCCAGAAGATGTATTTGTGACATCAGGCGTGCGATTGTTAACAAACTGAATTTTGATTTAATTCTTATGCTAAAACAATCAAGTCATTCAAAAAACTTATGATAGACTATAATATTATTATATTTTACTTATGAATAAGACTCATGTATCATTAGAGACGAAGGATAGTGTGCCTACACTACTCTATTTAACGTAATCAAAGGAGGAAATTAACAATGGCAAAAAGCAACTTGCACAATAGCCGTACATCATTCGACTTGAATGGTAAAACGTACAACTACTACCGCATTAAAGCGCTTGAAGAAGCGGGCGTAGCAGATGTTTCAAAACTCCCTTATTCAGTAAAAGTATTACTTGAATCAGTACTTCGTCAACATGACGGCTACGTGATCAAAGATGAACACGTAGCAGACTTAGCAAACTGGGGTAAAAATGACAATGTGGATGCTGAAGTACCTTTCAAACCATCACGTGTTATTTTACAAGACTTCACAGGTGTTCCTGTGGTTGTTGACCTTGCAGCGCTTCGTTCAGCTATGGCTGAAATGGGTGGAGACCCACAAGAAATCAACCCAGAAATTCCAGTTGATTTAGTCATTGACCACTCTGTACAAGTAGACAGCTACGGTACACAAGCAGCATTAGAAAACAACATGAAATTAGAATTCGAGCGTAACGCAGAACGTTATCAATTCTTAAACTGGGCTCAAAAAGCATATGACAACTACCGTGCAGTACCTCCTGCAACAGGTATCGTTCACCAAGTTAACTTAGAGTACCTTGCGAACGTTGTTCATGCAGTTGAAAATGAAGATGGTTCATTTGAAGCTTTCCCAGATACTTTAGTAGGAACAGATTCTCATACAACAATGATTAACGGAATTGGTGTATTAGGATGGGGTGTTGGTGGTATTGAAGCGGAAGCAGGTATGCTTGGACAACCTTCATACTTCCCAATTCCTGAAGTAATCGGTGTTAAATTAGTAGGCGACCTTCCAAACGGAACGACTGCAACAGACTTAGCATTAAAAGTAACACAAGTTCTACGTGCTAAAGGTGTGGTTGGTAAATTTGTTGAGTTCTTCGGACCAGGTGTAGTTCAATTACCACTGGCTGACCGTGCAACAATTGCAAACATGGCGCCTGAATACGGTGCAACATGTGGGTTCTTCCCAGTAGACGAAGAAGCATTAGACTACATGCGTTTAACTGGACGTGACGCAGATCACATTGAAGTGGTTAAACAATATCTTGTAGAAAACGATATGTTCTTCACAACAGATAAAGAAGAGCCTGTTTATACAGATGTGGTTGAAATTGATTTATCAGCAATCGAAGCAAATCTTTCAGGACCAAAACGTCCACAAGATTTAATTCCATTGTCTCAATTACAAACAGCTTTCCGTGAATCAGTAGTAGCTCCAGAAGGTCCACAAGGCTTTGGTCTAACACCTGAAGAGTTAAACAAAACAACTACAATTGAATTCAATGATGGCACTTCTAAAGAAATGAAAACAGGAGACATTGCAATTGCTGCAATCACTTCATGTACAAACACTTCTAACCCATACGTTATGTTAGG
>JASLCF010000157.1 GCA_030146155.1 Savagea sp. | reverse complement strand
TGTGTGATTTTGTGTAGATAGATTGAATTGATGAGTAGATTTCAGTTGCTTGAAGTGCAAGATGGCGACTCCTTGGGGATTATAGCGTTACAAGTGAGACCTTGAACAAAGCGAAGGAAGCGGCTCACCGAACGCCCCCAGGAACGCGCCCATCTGGAACGCAAAGCAACGGCTTATTTGGATAACCATTATAAAAAAGACTCACCAAAAAAATCAGACGCACTGACTTCTTGACGAGTCCTCTATTCATCGACTACTATTCTTCACTAACGTTATTTGACAAAGAACCGTTTTTTAAAATTAACTTAAATCGATTAACCTTTAATAATTTTTGAACGTAATTTATTCGATACCCATTCAATGAATAAAATCAGTACGATTAATCCAATTAATAACGAACCAACCTCAGCCCAGCGGTGAGAGTTCATTGCGAAAATTAACGGTGCACCAATCCCCCCTGCTCCAACTAAACCAAGCACAGCGGCATCTCGCATATTCATATCAAAACGATAAATCACGATAGACACAAATAAAGCAGATAACTGAGGAAGCACACCAAAACGTATTTTTTGATACGTAGTACAACCTGCAGACTCCATCGCCTCTAGCACACCATGATCTAACTCCTCAATGACATCCGTATAGAGTTTCGATAACATCCCGATCGATACAAATGACATCGTTAAAACACCAGTGAATGCCCCTTGTCCTGTCACACGAATGAATAGTAATCCGTAGATAATCGCTGGAATTGTACGAATCGCAATTAACAATAAACGAACGAGATAAGCGACTGGTCGAGGCACAATCGTCGTTGCTGATAAAAACGCTAAAGGAATTGCCAACACTGAACCTACAATCGTTCCTAAAAAAGCAATCGCTACCGTTTCTAATAAAAGATAGGGTACACCTTGTTGTGTAAAGTTAAACAACAAGTCCATATTTGGTTGAACAATACCCAGTAAAATGTTTTTGGCAATCTTCAAGCCACTTTCCGTAAAGTTCGAAAAGTCAATAGCCGTCGTTGACCAAATAATTAATCCAAAAGCAAGAATAAAAGAAATAATCGTTGAGATTTTCCATTTTGGCTCTTGCTGATATTGGCGTTCAATAACATCCATATGTCGTACCTCCTATATTAATTTCTTTCGGAGTGTTTCACTAATTGACTCAATGATCACGACTGTCACCATGAGTAATAATAAAATCATCCCCACATTTGAGTAATCTCTCCAACCGATGTTTTCATTTAAAAGTAAACCAATTCCTCCCGCCCCGACATATCCGAGGATTGAAGCGTAACGCACGTTTCCTTCAAATGAAAATAACGCTGTAGATAAATAGGAAGGTAACACTTGCGGTAAAATAGCAAAACGGAAACTTTGAATCGGTGTCATCCCGACAGATAACATGGCATCATAAGCTTTCATATCTGCGTTTTCAATCTGTTCATATAATAATTTACCTACATAAGCAACAGTAAATACAAAAATAGCTACCGTTCCTGCCATCGTACCTAAACCTAAAACGAATGTTGCAATTAACGCAACGATTAATGTAGGTAATGTACGTAAAATACTTAAGAAGAATTTGGCTAAAGTAACAATCCATTTTTGACTAATCATATTTGCTGAAGCAAGATAAGCTGCTGGTAAAGCAACAATCGCTCCGAGAGCAGAACCAATGAGCGACATTTTAATCGTGTCTAACAACGGCACCCATAATTTACTCGCGTATTCAAAATTTGGACGGAATAACTGTCCTAAAATAACGCCTAAACGATCGAGATTATCAATAATTTGAGCGATATTGAAGCCTGTCATTTTAGCAGCTAAAAAGGTTAAAATGGCTAATACAAGAGCAACAAGAGGAGCTTGTGACCGTTTCATTTCGACGGTTTTGCCGTTCGCTAATGTGACGGTTGAACCTTTGAAGATCGCTTTCACCTTATTCCCCTCCTATTTCCTCAGGCAACTGGTCATTGTAAATCGAACGAAGCACGTCTTCATTGACTGCGTCTGCTGGACCATCATAAACGACTTCTCCCGCACGAATACCAATGACACGTGTGGCATATTCTAATGCTAATTCAACATGGTGAATATCCATGACCACAGTCATTTGAAGTTCTTCGTTAAACGTTTTAAAATCATCCATTACGGCTTTGGCAGTGACAGGGTCAAGTGATGCGACAGGCTCATCTGCCAAAATAATAGAAGGTTCTTGCACAAGCGTACGAGCTAAAGCTACACGTTGTTGTTGTCCCCCTGATAATTGGTCCACACGAACGAAAGCTTTATCTAAAATCCCTACGCGGTCTAATGCTTCAAGTGCTTTCATTTTTTCCTCTTTTGTAAAAATACCTGCGACACGACGCCACCAAGGTAAGTCTGGTACAAATGAGACCAACACATTTTTAATAACAGATGCACGGGTAATTAAATTAAACGATTGGAAAACCATACCGATTTTACGACGCATATGACGTACTTCTTTTTTCGTTAGCGTCGGGACATTTTGTCCATTTACAATGAGTTCCCCATCTGTAATTTCATTCATTCGATTGACGCATCGGATAAAGGTTGATTTTCCTGCTCCTGACAAACCAATGACAGCAACATATTCTCCTTGTTCAATCGTCACATTCACGTCTTTTAAACCTTGAAAGCCGTTTGGATAAGTTAATCCGACTTCTTTGAATTGAATCAAATTGCTCACTCCTTCTTACCTATCAATGAAAAAAAGTGTCTTGCCTATGACAGACAAAGACACTCTTTCTGAATACTTATTTAGAATTTAATTCTCTTAAAAGCTCTTGTGCTTTACGCTCGTTGTCGTAATCGCTATCTGTAGCTTCATTATATCCTTCATGGCTGTAAATAGAAATAACTTCTTTTCCTTTTTCAGTTTTTGCAATTTCGATAAATGCTTCTTGTAAAGCTTTTTTCAAATCTGCATCCATGATTTTAGAATTTTTACTTACTGAAATTGTATCGTTATAAATTGCTGGCATTACACCAATAACATTTGTTTCATCCCAAATTGAATCTGTACGATCGAACTCAGCTGTCCATTGCTCTTCAAAATCACGACGAGCATCTGCATAAGTAACTAATACGTCAGTTTGTCCAGCAGCCAGGCGAGCAAATGCGCTACCATATGAATCTGCTTGTACTACTTTTGTTAAATCAGTGATTGATTTATCAAAGTTTTCTTGTAGCCATAATGATGGGTAGATATAACCCGCTGGTGAAGATGATGACATCACGTTCCAGTTTACATCGTTTAACTCATCAAATGTTAACGCTTCTCCAGCATTTACTTTTTCCGCTAATGCTTTCCCTTTTTCAGTTGGTCCAGCAATTAAAATCGCACGGTAAGAAGTCGTTTGTTTGTCTGTTGCTGCAGTTGGTTTGTTAGCGTTCCAGTCTTTTGGTTCGTCTGAATCGTTGTTTAACCCTGCACGAGTCGCTGTTAAAATTACTTCAGCACCATCGTCATATAATACGTATGTTCCACCAGGGATTAGCCCGATGTCAGTAGTTCCTGCTGATAAAGCTTCCCCTACTGATTCAAAGTTTGTTCCGACTGAGATATCCACTTTTTCAACATCGTAGCCTTGTTTCGCTAACTGTTCAGTTAACAATTCTTTTAAAGGCTCAGTTGCTGTTGTGATTTCTTGTGGATCGCGTGATGGCACGAAGCCAATTGATAATTTTTCAATCTTCGTGTTGCCTGTTGCTTCATCTTTGTCTTTCGCTTTGTCGTCTTTGTCCCCGCTACATGCAACAAGTACAACAGACACGAGCATTGCCATCAATAGCATACTCATCTTCTTCAAATTCATACAATCTCTCCTGACTCTATTTGTTTGGTTACAACGTCAAACATTATAACACAAAAATAATTATAAGTGTCAAATAATAAAAGAATGTATTTATTTTGTTAATTTCATGTAAAATGATTACTTTTCTTTGATTTCGATGTACACTTAAAATTGCCTAATATAATAATTCTCAAAAAAAGGAGATGTTTTCATGAATACCCATGAATTCCAAATTTTACTAACGAGTGATGTGCATGGTTTTGTTTTTCCAACACTTTATGGCGACAATCAAAATGCCCCGCTTGGACTTGCAAAAGCAGCGACTATCATTCAACAGCAACGTCAGTTGAAACCCACTTTACTCATAGAAAATGGAGACTTTATTCAAGGAAGTCCCCTCACTTATTTTCATGCAACTTTTGAAGCAAATACACCTAACCCAATGATTGCACTCGGCAACCAACTGCAATACGATGCAGCCGTTCTTGGTAATCATGAATTCAACTACGGTGAAGCTTACTTACAACAAGCGATGGATCAAGCCGACTATCCTTATTTAACAGCTTCAATCACTACGAAAGACAATGAGCCCCTACGTCAACCTTATCAAATCATTGAAAAAGCAGGATTACGGATAGGTGTTCTTGGATTAACGACACAGTATATCCCTGTTTGGGAAAACCCTGCGCATATCGAAGGGTTAACTTTTCATTCGGCAGTAGAAACAGCAAAAAAATGGGTCCCTTATATTCGCGAACATGAAGCTGTCGATTGTCTTGTTGTAGCTTATCACGGCGGCTTTGAAAATGATTTAGAGTCAGGAGCCGTTCTTGAAACAACTGGAGAAAATGAAGGTTATGCACTCTGTATGGAAGTTCCAGGGATTGATATTTTGTTAACTGGCCATCAACACCGCGTATTAGCAGAACAAGTGAATGGTGTCAGTATCGTCCAACCAGGCGCTAAGGGACAATTTGTCGGACAAGTTACTGTCAACATCACAAC
>JASLCF010000059.1 GCA_030146155.1 Savagea sp. | reverse complement strand
AGAGAGAAAGACAGACATGCACGCAATAGAGTTCCATCTCTTCACACCACTAGAGAGTTATCATTAGTAGAACATTCAATTCTATCTCGCCAATCCATTCACAAGTTCAGCGTGGGTTTGGAATTTGCTTTTCTTTTCAGACTGCTACTTTTCTCTAGTAGTCAATGTCTGAAATGAGAAGCGAAGGAACATCTTCTGAATGTGGTGAAGATGAAACTATAGCTGTTCAGTTGGTGCAACACTATAGATAGCCTATTAACTTGGTAAACTGGCAGAGTGTGAGCTGGATTGCATGGTTATTGGGATGTTTTAAGAAATAAGATATAGATTTATTCAATTGTTCTCCCCTTTTAAAAACCCGTTCGAACAATTATTTGTTCAAACGGGTTTTAGTTTACATAATAATATTATATGATTCCTATTGATGAATGAACGACTACTAACATTAGATTCACTTTATTAAACGCTGAGTATAATTACTAGTACGACTGCGGCACAGGTCGATGACAGAATGCTGTATGGGATAAAGCGTTCGGGTGTTTGATTTGTAATGATTGATCGTAAGGCTAGTAAAGCAAAAAATAATACGGAAAATCCTAGTAATAAACATATAAAAATCACTGTATTCTCTCCTTTCACTCATAATAAGGAAGGGAATTTTACAATGTATGAAATCCCCTTCCTGTTGCCCCAATCATTGCCTTTTCATTTCAGAGTTACAGTGACGCCTGTAATGAATGTGAATCTTCCGCCTTTATGGGTTTGTTTTTTAATACGATGGCTCTTACCATCAGCAACAGCATAACGGGAATCAGAGGGACGAGGACCATTAGGAATTGTCCTATTGGTGAATTCGTCCATAAACTTAACCCTACTCCTCCACTAATCAATACAGCCATGACTGCTGCAACGGAAGTAAGTGTAAACGTTGCATTCTTTGTCAACTGAAACCAACTGGCTACTGCTAAAAGTAAAATCACCAAGAATAGGGTTGATTCAGTCCCATTTTTAAAACGCATAAGCTGTAACAGTGTTGCCTGTTCCCCTTCCGTCAACGGGCTGCCATTACTGAATGTTGCACGCCATTGAAATAATCGTAGTTCCCCCCATAAGTAAACAACAAAGCTCAGTAATGTAAGTCCTAAACCAGTCAGAAATACCGACTTATTGTTGAACCATTTCTCCATCTATTCCACCCCTTTCCATTTTTATGATTATACCAAAAAAAGGAAATAAAGCCAATGCTTTACTTCCTTATTCTTTAAAATTTAATTCTAATTCAATTTCTTGATCGCCTCGTTTAACCGTGGCAGTGACTTTTGGATTGTTTTGTACTTCTGAATATAAGAAGCGTCTTAAATCATAATTCGATTCAATTACTGTATCATTCAATTTCACTAAAATATCTTCTGGTTTCATTCCAGCTTTTTCAGCTACTGAGTCAGGCTCGACGGATTGAATATAAATCCCTTTTTGAACTTCTAAACCTTGGAGCTGTGCATAAGGATTAGCATATTGACTTAAGTCAACAATCCGAACACCAAGCATTGGTCGTTTGACTTCGCCATGGGCAATAAGTTCGTCAGCTACAGTTTGTACTTCTTCACTTGGAATCGCAAATCCTAAACCTTCAACTTTTTCTGAAGCGATTTTTAACGTGTTAATGCCAATGACCTCACCGTTCATATTGAATAAGGCCCCTCCGCTATTTCCTGGGTTTATCGCTGCGTCTGTTTGTAAGACATTCAGTTCCCACATGCCTTGAGAAGTTTCGACAGGCATTGTACGATCTAATCCACTAATAATTCCTTTTGTAGCTGTACTTGCAAGGTTTAAACCTAATGGGTTCCCAATCGCAATCACATCTTCACCAATTCTTAAATCAACTGTTTCACCAAAAGGGAGTGCTTGCATCTCTTCTTGTGTTTTAATTTTAACAACGGCGAGGTCTGTTAGTACATCGGCACCAACTACTTCGCCTTCTACCGTCTGATCTGCTCCTAAGGAGATTTCAACACGGTTCGCACCTTCAATGACGTGGTTATTGGTAACAATATAAGTTGAATCGCCATCTACTTTATAAATGACACCTGAGCCCACACCATTTTCTATTTCACCTTGGACAAAGCGGTTGTTCGCCACGGCATAGTTGACCACGCCAACGACACCTTTCGATACATCTGTAATCATATCGGACAATGAATGACTACTCACCTTCGTGCCTTGTTGAGTCGGTTGTTTTTGTTCAGTCGTTGATGGCTTCTCATTTGGAGTAGATTGCTCGATTGCAGGTTCGTTCGACTGCTGATCGAGTAAATCAAATTGAGAAACAGCAACCAGTGTAAATGCTGAGCCTAAAACCCCCGCTCCAATCAGTTGAACTGCTAATTTACCTGTATCTTTCATATGAAACGCCTCCTTGTTTTGCTTTATATCTAGACAATACAAAAGAAATGTGTCAGCAGTATGTCAGAGGATTGGAAGTTGCAAACAAAATGTAGTCTTTCCTTTACGACTTTCTTTTAAGGAGAGTGTCCCGCCCAGTGATTGAGCTAATAAGTCGCTTAATGTTAAGCCTAAACCAAAACCTTCTGTATCATATTTTTTATCTTCACTGCGATAAAACTTTTCGAAAATAAGCCCTTGTTCGTCCTCTTTGATTCCTTTCCCTGTGTCTGTCATTTCAAACACATAGAAGTCTGATGTGACTCGTCCTTTCAGCGTAAAGCTTCCCTGTTCATCCATTGCCTCCACACCATTTTTAATACAGTTCGTTATAATTTGTTGGAGACGCGTCGGGTCGGTTTGAATGTCCGCAGCTTCTACTTCTACATGGAAGTTGACTTGCGGATATTTTCGGATCCAACGATCGAGAGTTCGCTCGATAAATGTTTCCACTGCAACCGTCTGACGCTCAATCGGTAAGCCGCCGACAGCAAATTGGTTAAATGCTAATAAATCATTGACCAGTTGTTGAAGTTGATCAATTTCATCACTCGCTAAACTTAAGAAGTAAGCCTGTTGTTCTTCGTCAACAACGCCATCACGTACAGCTTGAATCAATCCTTTTACAGACGTAATCGGCGTCCGAAGTTCATGTGTGACTCCAGCTAGTAAATCTGTTCGTACTTGTTCTAAGGTTTGCAACTGCCTCGTCATAGCATTAAACGATTGAATTAACGAAGCCACTTCTGCTTCCCTCACATCAACCGAAACTTCTTTGCCGTAATCCCCCGCTTCGACTTCCCTTGCGGCTGCCGCCAACTGGTGGATAGGCACAGTTAAACGTTTCGTTAACCAGTAAATCATGCCCAACCCAATTATCCCTAAAACCCCTAAAGGTAAAAGTGCTTGACGATAGGGGATACTTGCCTCTCTTAAGATAGCATCTGTTTCAATGACATAAACAAAACCGATGACTCCTCGAAAAGTTTCAATCGGCGTTTTGATAATGTGTAACGGCTCTTGCCCTTTTTCCCACTTGAAATGGCCTGCAGGATGTTGGGTCATTTCATCAATTAATTGCACTGAACCTTCAAATCCACCTTGATTCCAGCGGTGCACACGACCTTGTACATCAGCAATATAAATCGTTGGTGTACGTTGAAGTGTCACAAATTGTCCCGCCGCATTTTGAAAAGGAATATCATCTAATTGTTGTGGAATCGCATCTGCATTGCCTACTACTAAGTCATCTGCAATATTATGCGAGACAGCATTCATCACAGCGAGGCGATCTTGCATGGTTTGACGTTCGACTGTCCATTTTAAAATGAAGATGACGGCTAGTACGCCAATTAATAAAGCCGCTGAAAAAAAGAGCGTCCAGTAGGTCTGCATGTTTACTTTACGACGGAACATATAATTGATACCCCATTCCTCGTACGGTGCGAATTTCACCTTGCTCTTTCGGCCATTCTCCGAGTGCTTGACGTAATCGTTTAATTGCTACATCGACTGCTCGGTCGCTGCCATCGAAATCTTGCCCCCATACTTCATCCAGTAATTGTTCTCTTGAAAATAATTGATTGGGATGTTGCATAAAAAAAGCAAGTAAAGCAAAATCTTTTGGAATCAATTGTAATGTATTCCCTTGCAATGTCACGCGAAATTGTTCCACATCAAGCACTAAATCCCCTAGTTGAATTGACTGCGATGCAACTGAAGTCGTCCTTCTCAACACCGCTTTCGTTCGTGCTACCACTTCATCCGGGTGGAAAGGTTTACTGATGTAATCATCTGCTCCTTTTTCAAGCCCTTTAATCCGTTCAGGAACATCATCTAAAGCCGTTAGCATCAAAATAGGCACATCACTTGTAGCACGTATCGTTTCAAGGACTGTCCATCCGTCTACAAAAGGCATACGGATGTCGAGCAGGATGCAATCAATAGGTAGTTGCTTCCAACGTTGTAATGCCAATTGACCATCCTCGGCAATGGACACGGTAAATCCTGCTTGTTTAAAATAAGCGACTAATACTTCTCGAATCGCTAATTCATCTTCTACTATGAGTACATGCATACGGCCACTCCTTACGTAAATAATTTTAATCCGACGACTGATGCTATAATTATACTGAGAAAGAGAATTCTTTTCCATTCAACCGGTTCATCAAAAAACAACATGCCTACCACAGACGCACCGGCTGCACCAATTCCTGTCCAAATTGCATAAGCCGTCCCCATAGGAATTGTTAACATGGCGATTTTTAATAAGATGAAGCTGATGACAAAACTACCGATCATGAAGGTAAGAGACTGCATATTTTTCTTTTGATGAAATAAACTAATGCCATAGACGCCACCCACTTCAAATAACCCTGCTGCAATTAAAATGATAAAATTCATGCCACTTCCTCCCCTGATACATGTTTCAGCCCAAAAATACCTATTAATAATGTAGTGATTAACACTGCTTTTAACCAAGTAAATGTACCACCAAACCAAAGAATTTCAAGCGTAATCGTTCCAACTGCACCAATTCCTACAAAAACGGCGTAGGCTGTCCCTGCCGGTAAATGTTCTCCCGCTTGGATTAAATAATAGAAACTAATATAAATCGCAAGGAGTGTTAATCCCCACTGCCACCAATTACTCGCATGATTCAATCCGACAACCCATCCAATTTCAAAGCCTCCTGCAATTCCTACTTTTAACCATTCTTTTGACATGTTTCTTCCTCCTTTTCCATACAAAAAAGCCTAGGACATATGACAATGCATATCTCCCAGGCTTTTATCCTTCCGTGTACGAGTCAGACTCGCGTTTACTCTTGGTCACAGGCAACACAATGTTCGGAACCCTAGTAAACATTCTTTATTCAATTGTCCACAGACATTTCTTAAAATGATTATAGCCCTTTTTCTTTGAGTAAATCAAGTGAGGCTTCTTCAAATGCATCTAAATCATCTGGCGTACGACTTGAAACTAATTGTTTTTGACAAACAAATACAGGCTCATCATGTAATTTAGCTCCAGCATTTTCAAGGTCAACCCAAATGGATTTGTACCCTGTGATATCGCGGCCTTCTAACGTTTTCGTATTAATGAGTAACTGAGGTCCGTGACAGATAGAGAACACCGGTTTCATTTCATCCATATACGTTTTTGCAAAATCTACAAATCGCTCATCTGCACGTAAATGATCAGGTGAGAATCCGCCAGGGATGAATAATGCATCATAGTCAGCGGGATTGGCATCGTCAATTCCTACTTCAGCTGTTACAACGAGTCCATGCTTCCCTTTTAACGTTTCACCTACTGATGAACCGATAATTTTCACCGTATGTCCTGCTTTTTCAAATGCTTCTTTCGGTCTTGATAATTCAATATCTTCAAAATCATTTGCTAATACTGCTGCAATTGTAGCCATATTCTTTCTCCTCCTTTTAATTTCGTGCTACTTCTTGTCTACCACGTTTACACGGAATTAAACATGTATGCACAAAAAATCTGTGTTACAATAAAGGTAACAGATTGGAGGAGTCGCCTATGATTCGGCTTTATGCAAATGATGAACGAGAATTATATCTTCAATTAGCTGATGAAATTATACGGTTGATTGCTGAAGGTCACATCCATGATCAAGATGAAATGCCTTCTGTTCGAAAGTTAGCCACGGAATTGCGTGTGAATCCTAAAACTGTTCAACACGCCTATCAACGGCTAGCAGATCGTGGGATTTTACAACTTCGGCATAAAGCGACAGCCATCGTTGATTTACAACAAATGCAAACAGCAGAATGGTTAGCCTTATGGTCGCCTGTGATTCAACGATTTATTACGGAAGCTCAGGCACGTGGACTCAAAAGATCTGACGCTGAACAATGGATAGTGAAAGAAATGAAACAAAAGGAGGAATTCGAATGATTGGACTTTGGGTGGGCATTTTATTATTTTTATTGATCATACAATCGGTGACTCCCTTTATCATTCAAAAAACAACTGTGTTCGGGGTATCTATCCCAGAACCTTTTCAAGACAATGATCATTTAGCACAGCTCAAAAAGCAATTTGTGAAACATCTTGCTTGGCTTGAAATTCCCTTGATTGTATTGACAACCCTTCTGTTAATGAATCTAGAAGAATCGCTACAAGTTATTGTGTTTATTGTGGTGTTATTTATTCAAATCACAATTGATTTAACTTTGTATTTGCGGTTTTATCATCGTGTGATGCACTATAAAGAAGCTCAAGGGTGGGAGCAACAAGTTGAAATTGTACATGTGTCACAGTTTGAAACAAAATTTAAACAACAGCCCTTTCCACACTTCTTATTTCTACCGCAACTCATTATTCCTGTGGTGCTAGGATTTTATTTATTTTCATTATATGACGCGCTTCCTGAAACGATTCCTACGCATTGGAATCTTCGAGGGGAACCCGATGCATGGAGTGATAAATCGGTTGTATCTGTTGGACTCTTACCTTTCATTATTTTATTTACATGGTTTTCAATGTATGTCATTGCCTATTTCATCAATCGTTCTTCGTTTCAGTTGAAAGCACAGGCGACAGACCAAAGCTTAAAGCGAGAAGTGGAGTATCGAAAAGTGAACATTTACATGTTGGCTGCCATGTCTCTTTTGACCGCTTCATTTATGGCAATGATTGACATCGTCACGACGCGCCAAATCTTTGTCGAGGATCAATTGAATGCTGTCATTTTAATGCTTGGTATGCCTGCTTTATTCATCGGCATATTTCTCATTATTTTTTGGACGATGCGAGCGACGAAACGAATCAATGCGACAATTCCGATTGAGGATTCGATGGAATCTCAGCAGTCAGACGATCAATTTTGGAAATGGGGACTCTTTTATTTTAATAAAGATAATCCTGATTTGTTTGTTGAAAAGAAATATGGTGTCGGTTGGACGATTAACTTCGCAAGACCAGCAGTAGTTATTTTCTTCCTATTACTTCTCGTTGTTCCTTTGCTACCCCTTTTCTTTTTATAACGAACAGTAAAAAAAGTGTGAGAAGCGATGAATGGCTTCTCACACTTTTTTGATTAGGCTTTTTTTCTAACAGGTAACCATATTTCCGAGTAACAATCCGCACTAAAGGGATCGTCTTCTGTGTATAGTTCGAATTCTGGTCCGCCTGTCGTTTCATAACTAGAAGAAGGTAGCCATTCTTGATAAATGCGTGACCATCCCTCTTGCATAGCAGTTGGCATGGGTCCAATTACTTCAAAGATTGCCCATGTTGCAGCGGGTACTTCAAAAGTTGTTAAATTGGATTGTTCTTGTGCAGTGATTGATGCTCCTATGACATAGGTCATCGTTTGTTGTTCTGGGTAACAGATGCCTAATACGCCTGTCACGGGTCCGTTGTTGAGTTGGACGAGTTGGACGAGTTGGTCTGTTAGTCCGTTGGCGTTGCTGTCATCCCAAAATGCAGGGATTCCTTCGTTACTGTCAAATTGTTTTCCTTGTCCTAGGACTTGGAATGCTGGGTGTTCTTCTACTCTTACTTTCATGGGTTCCACTCCTTTGAGTCGCACTTCAATTTGCAACGGATGATACATGACGAGTGCTTGGCCTTTTATTCTGGCTTGTGTAGGTGTCATGTGGTGTTGGCGTTTGAATGCTTTGGTGAATGCTTCTGGGCTTTCATATTGGAGGCGAGTTGCAATGTCAAGGACAGACCATTCGGTTGAGACGAGCCATTCTGCTGCTTTTGTGCACCTTCTTTTTCGGATGTAGTCGGCGACGGTTGTTCCGGTGAGTAAGGTGAATAGGCGTTGGAAATGGAAGGGTGAACAGTAGGCTTGTTGTGCGATTTGTTCGATGGTTATTTTGTTGGTTAGGTGTTGTTCGATCCATGTGATGGCGCGTTGAATGTCTGTGATGGCTGTCATTTGGCTCACTCCTTGTTTTTAGTATAGTTGTTGTGTGTGTGGGATGCCTGTCTTTTTGTGCTCATTTTTGTCCGGTTGTTGGGTTTTGAATTTGCTTTGCGTTCACGTCTTCGCGTTCAGCAGGGCGGACGGCAATCCTCCTCGACAGGTTAGTTTTGGCTATGACTAGGTGTTGTCGTCTGCGGGGTATCGCCTGATCCGCTTATCCTGCTCGAGTCGATGCCTGCACTTCAAGCATAGTGTTGCCCTTTTAAAATTGTGAAAATCAAGCAGCAACAGTTTAATTAATGAAATAATATGAATAACAATAAAATCTTTTCAATTTCTTGAAAGAAAGACACACAAGTACGCAACACAGTTCCATCTTCTTACTTGGCCAAAGCGTGCCTGGCAATCTATTCAGCTCGTACTATTCATGATTTTATCTCGAAAGTCAGTATACAAGTTCGAAGTAGGTTTAGAAATAGCTTTCCGTTCACGTCTTCGCGTTCAGCAGGGCGGACGGCAATCCTCCTCGACAGGT
>JASLCF010000222.1 GCA_030146155.1 Savagea sp. | reverse complement strand
AAAATAGGGTTTCTTTTTGTTCGGTCTGCTTTTTCATGAGTTTCCTTTTTTCAACGAGGTTTATTTTAAAATTTAACGATTCATCATCAAAATAAGATATGACAATGAAATTATCTGGAATATTAAGACGCTATAAAGTTACGTTTATCCCGTCATAAAATTCAACTTCTTTAATCGGGATTGAGATTGATCTATTTTTTAAAAGACTATCTCTAGTCTCCGATATATCTATTTTATTACTTGGCAATTCTTTGCGCTCCCATTTGTAAAAGTCCAGCCAAAATCAGGATCAAATCTAGTTACCATATCGGGGCTTATTACTCTTTCACCATCTGGCATGATGCAAATTAAAGAATATTCGCCACTCTTAACCTTTTTAAATGTGGACTTTCCTGTTGTTGGCATTGCGTAAGCGCTAAAGATTAGCGAGATAGCTATTGCCGGCATTAATATTTTTTTATTCACTTTTCGCCTCCGAGTGTAAATTATATTCGATTTATGAATTGAATATAAATTATATTCAAAAACAAGTCAAATAAATATAGGTTCTTTTTCTTCTGTTACGTCAACAAGAACCCAGCTTTGATAGTTGGTGCGCTTTAACCAAGATGGAGAGCGATAGAATTTAATTGATGTTTTTTTAACTCCAAGAAATTTAGCAAGCTCTTCCTCAGTGCCAAAAGTAATAAACTCATCGCCCTTGTATAGCGCAAATTCACGCCTCATCTTTATTTGCCTTTTACGGTGATCATTCCATCATGATATAGCTCTTCTATCGTTTTTAGCGCCGATTCAAAGCCGATAGAGAGCAATTCTTCACGGCTATAATTACTTTTAACGCGCCCATCTAAAACATCGTGACAACTTGAGCAAGCCCAAGTCGCAATTAGGTCTAGCCCTTTCATTCCCATTCCGTTAGTGCCTTTGGGGTATATGTGAGCTAGTACGGTTGTGGCGCTGTTGCCATTGCAGCAATCAAGATTTACCATGCAAGGCTTATCTTTTGCGTTATCTCTTAACTTCTTAATTTTCTTAGGTTTTCCTTTAAGCATTTTATATACTCCTAGTATCTATAAAATTCTTCAACTGAAAGAGAATCAACTCCTCTAAATCGCATTTGACCTCCCCAGCCTGTTATTTTTAACGCTTCAACTGGGTCAACAAACTCTCTTTCACTAGTCGCAAATCCTTCCTCTATTCTTTCAAGTGAAACAGATTCATCTATCGCTATTGATGCGCTGACTAAGGCAACATGTAATTCAATTTGTGTTTTTCGGAAAGGAACAACAATATCAACTCCATCTCCTTTTTCATCAATATAATTGAGAACAAATTTCACGGCTGGGCATAATACTCTTTCTTTTTTCATGGTTATTCCTCGATTCTTTTAAAGTCTGCTGCTATTACTTCACCGCTCCAATTTTTTTGAGGGTGGGCTTCATTAAATTTATTGCAATGTTTGCATTTATACCGCGATCTTTTTTTCAAAACCTCCCATAAACTGCGGTATGTTTTTCTTGTTTCGTTAATCTTATTAACAAGATTATCAAGGGTTTTAAACATATTGCTTTCTTTGTCAGAAAGTTGGAGAAGAACATCAAAGGGATCAATAATTGCATCGCATAGCTGGCAATGGACAGTCCTCTTTTTTATATCAATAATTGTTTTTCTGTGGTCGCATCGTTCAGATTGTTTATCAATTATTTTAAAAACTGGCTGTTCTTCTTTTTTCTTTGGGTTTAGATCAATAACATTTTTCATTTTTACACTACCCAGCCATAATCATTCGGATTTGTAAGGATAATTCCTTCTTTTGCTTCACCTTCTTGCATGTTTGTTAGTGCTTGGGCGAATAGCTTAACCGAGAGAAGCCTTGTTGATTCGATATGACTACTTCCAAGCTTTTCAACTAAGTAATCAAATGCGTATCCCTCTCCTCCCTCAACTCTTTTGGTTCTGTATATCCACTCGATAAACTCTATTTGATCTAAGCATTTTTGATCTTGTGAGTGTCGCATTAATGGCAAAAAGTATCTCATTTTGCATCTTCCGCTCTCATAGATAACGCCATGCCCTGTCTTCTTGTCGATATCGCTAAACCATTGCTGCATTAACCGATTTTGAGCATTTCTGCGTGTATCCTTTTTATTGCCAACTTCAACAAAAGGGATTCCGCCTTTTTCTCTAATCTCGTTGAGGTGCTTGATTAGATTATCTTGCACCTCGTCATTTCTAATTAAGAACTGCACTACTCTTTTTCCTGATAGTTTCCATAACACATATTGAACAGATCGGGGATTAGTTGGCGAACTGTATCAACAAGTAAAAAACCATTGCTTTGAGCAACCGCATTTTGATCATCGCTCAACTCTAATTTTTCTTGGAATTGATCAAGATACTTGATCTGCTTAATGCGGAAATCGCGATCAAGTGAGAACGTAATTAAATCCTGATATGAAAGCCCTATTTTTGTAACGCTCCAACCTTCCTCAATATTGAGATCAATCTCTTTTGAGTTGTTGATCGGTATCCCTTTATATCGAGCAGCTCCTCCCTCATCTTTTGACAGCTCTTTAAGCTCTACAACATCAAGGAAGCCGAATTTTTCCCATAGTGTTTCGTGTCTGAGCCAGTCTGTCATTATTACTGGCATATCAACCGTAGGAGTAAGTCCGGTCACCGGAAGAGAGCCTAAACTTCTTCTTAACATAGAAGTAACATAAGAGGCTTTTTTCTCACTTGTAGCCTCAATTACCAGCCAATTTTTTTCAGTATCGATATAGGCTAATATCGAGTGTTGTTCTGGGAATGTTTTAGCGATAAATTCTTGAGTGATTACTTCCTCAAGCTCTTTGTATCTCGTTCTGTTTTGAACATCAATATCATGTTCACGCGCTCTTTTTTCTATCTCGGTTTGTATCGCCTTTCTTGATAGCTTCTTAACGTACATTCCAAGCCTAAAGAAGAATGATCCGTTTATCTCTTCTGATAAGCTCTCTCCTTGAGTGAACGCGCTTACCCAGCCATAAGTTTCAATCTCTTCCGTTCCGCACTCTCTGAGTTGATTTTCTGATAGGGCATCAATTAAATCTTGGTTGCTGATATGGAGTGGCTCATCAAATTTGTAAATCATTAGATTTTTCATTGGTCGCATATTATTACCTCATGTTAACGATTGTGGTTGTTTACCTGTTTTGATTGTTGCATATAAAATATATGCATGCAACTAAATTATATTCAAGATTGCTCTATTAGTTTGCTATCAGCTTGGCATTGAAAGTCGATAACCTCTTTCTCATCAATTTTGTTCACTATTGAGATCATGAGGTTATCGAGAGGTCTACTGTAAGCGATAGCGTGTACCTCATCATCTGTAACGCCGTTCATTTCTACTCTTTTGCAGTCCTCCTCTCTTCCAAGCCTTACTATTTGTTGCTCAATTCCATATTCGAGGCATGATAATTCTGAACTTCCCGTTAATCTTGAAGGATATTGAGGAATGATTCCTCTGTTCAAATAGTTTTCATATCTTTTCTTGAAATCGATTGCCAAAAATGGAAGCTCTCTTGTCGATACTTCACAAGTTTTAGTCCAGCCGCCTAGATCGAAAATAACCCTATGAATGATTGGATCAGGGAATACTACTGATGGACTGCTCCCAGTTGATCTTATTGCTCTCTCTACGGCTGTCCATGCTGTTTCTGATAGCGCTTCATTGCCTCCGGTAATTATCTTGATTATGTCCGCTGGTAGTGGTGCAAAGTGTCCGTTTTTACCCATAGCGAGATAAACAGTAAAGGCGTGTTTTATCACGTCAATATCAAATTTATTGAGGATATTAACCCAGATATCCATCGCCCCATCTGTGAGGTCTTTTGAATAAACCTCCATAGAAGAGGCAACGATTAAAACTATTTGTTGCTTGTGATTCAATTCATTCATTTGTATCGCTCCATTGCATTTTGAACTACTGATCCATTCCTAGATGATCCCTTTGGAGGGTTCGGAGGTGTTGGGTTCTCTATTTCATCATCATAACGAGAGCCGTTTAAATATGTTGATGGGTGAGGGATATATTGAATGTCAGTATGTGAAAACTGGTATTTATTTTGCTCTTCAAGTTTTTCAAGCAATTCATCAATACGTTTGTCCAACTTATCTCTCTTCCATACTTTATACGCTTGTCCTTTTCCTTGTTTTCTCAAGTATAGATTCCACCATCTTTCAAATTCAGGGCTGTATTTTGATTTTTGCTCTTGCTCTGTATCTTTCTCTATATCTCTCTCTATCTCTTTTTCTTTCTCTTTCTCTGTATCTATCTCTGTGTTACAGTTTGTTACTTCACCGTTACCGCTTGTTACAGTAACGTTACTAGGTAACGTTACGTCATCAAAGTAGTCAATTGAGTCAAGTGTGTCATTGGGGATTTTAACTCCAGAATGAACGTTTGAGTGGCATTTTCTGCAAAGAGTAATCATTTTGTTTTCTTCATTATTTTCTGGCTTATTTTCATCATAGCCATCAATATGATGTACGCATAAGTTTTCTATGCTTTGGCAAGTGATGCACTTATAAGCATCTCTTTTCAAAACAATGTAATAGTTTCCGCTATATCTTTTATTGTTTATGTAATCCTCAATAAATGGGATGTGTTGCTTTTCCTCGCATGATTTTTTAGCTCTAAATGCTCTCTGTCTTTCTGCATTTGTTTTAGCTTGAGGAGCATCATCATTTTTATTCTCAATTCTCGGCTGTTGGGCTCTATGCCTCCTAACTCTTGCGGCGCTTGATGATTCGCTTCCTATCATATTTCTTGTTTCTGTCATAAATAAAGTGCCGTCATCCCATTTTTCCATCATGCCTAGCTGCTCAAATAGTCTTACTGCACTTCTAACAACATCAATATTTGTATTTGTTATTGTAGAAAGCATTTCCTCGTTATAAGGTATCGTATCTTTAAATCGCAATTCTCCATTAGAATTTATACTTTTTAGTATTAATTTTAGATAAAAAATTATGTAATCTTTCCCGTTTTGCATATTCTCAACGATTTTAACTTCATCTTGCTCAAAAAAATCATCTTTTAATTTAAGCCAGTAGTAACGCTTATCGCTCATAGTGTTCCTTTAAAAATTGAGTTATAATCTATTTTTCTTCTTTCGTGGGTTCATTTGCCGGCAACTATTCGCCGGCTTTTTTTTGGGCTTCTTTTATCACTTCTGGGTAATAGTCAATATGACCGCAAGGATTATCCCATCTATTTACTGAGTAAGTCGCCCCATCAATGTATTGCTGGTGATCGTATGGCAATCCTCTTTTCTTTCCGCATTGCTGGCAATAGTCGGAAATTTCAACTGTAATAACCTCAAGCCCATGATGGTTATTGTTTTGTTTAAAAACTCTTACTTTCATTTCGTTTCTCCATTGATTCTAACGAGTGCGGTATTGATGTTCGTGTTATCAAATACGCCCTTAAATTCCTCTATTACTTCCATTTCATTGGTGATCTTGCCAGATGGCACTACTGCCAATATAAAACCTCCTTTATTTAGGTGCTTCTTGGCTTTGTTGATGTGAGTTAATGCTCTTGATTTGCTGTATGGCGGATTCATCAAAATAACGTCAAATTTATGATGTTCTGGGTAGTCTAAGAAATCCATATTGATAACATCATAAAACCCTTTAGCCTTTAAAATTTCGCAATGTAGAGGGGCGATATCGATTGCCGTTATATTGTCTTTGCATAATTTATCTATTAGCCTCCCAGTGCCAGCGCTTGGCTCTAAGATCGTTTTTCTAATAGGGGTATGCTTTAATTCTTCTCTTATTCTTTCCGCTATGATTGGAGGCGTGGGATAGAATTGATGAGATTTGTATTCAGGAATAAAGCCGGTATCAGCAACATATTGTAAAACTGGTTTATGGTCGTATGTTCCATGTTCAATATAATCCCAGAAATAATCGCCGTTTGGCTTATCATCTCTGATAGCTTTTAGAAGCTCAGTAGAGATCATCATATTTGCAAGATCATGAAATTCAGTTTCTTTTTTTCTTTGTTCTGCTTGATACCAAGATGCGCTCATATCTGGGATAGTGTTATCAGATAAGAGAGAGTTTAGCTTGTCGCAAATTAACGGATCAATTTCTAAATGGCACGTTCCTTTCATAAATATTTTAACGGCAATAAACCGATCAATCTTGATCCACTCGTTAAACTTCCCCTTTCTGAAAAGATTGTTGTTCAGCTCATCTCTTGTATCCCAGTAGTTGAATTGTTGACCTCCGAATAATTGCGATATTGTCGATCTAATATCGTTTATAGCGCCAGTGGTTCGATCACTCATATTGTAACTTCCCCAGTTATTAGGCGTGGCAACTTGGAAGATCATGCGCTTTCCGAATCGTTGCGCTTTATTTGTCTTGTGTGATCTCGATAAAACATCATGAGCATCTCTTAATCTTTGAGAGAAAAGCTCTGGCAAGTCTTTTATCAAGCTTGAGATAGTTGGGCGAACTGAGTTGATATTAAATTCAGGAACTTCACAATTATAAATTTGATTATTCCACTCTTCACGAATAGAAGAAGATGTATAGCTCAATATGTTTGTTTCTTTGAACAATCTACCCCAGTAAAGAGAATCTATTTGCTTTAAAACTGTTTCCTTGTCCAAGAATCCTCTAACGTAATTAAGACTTGGCAATTTTTGCTGAGAAGGGTTTAACTTCTGGTTGCTTGATATTGAACTGCCTAAATCCCAAAGATAATCAATATCAGGATTTTCAAAGAAATGATCTAGTGCTGAAATCGCCTTTATCTTTTCTTTTTTGCAATCCTCAATCAATAACTCATAACGGTTGTTGATACTAATTTCATTAAACATCTCACAAGCTCCACGTTTATTTTTGAATAATTGAGTATGAAATATAGGATAGAATTGTATTTATTGCAAGCAAATATTGAAAATAAATTATATTCAAATATTGCTTGCATTTGTATTTTTTAAAAGCTAATATTGTTCCCATCTAGTCGTTAAACAGTTTGGAGTAAGCATGAAAGGATATGATAGTTGGCTTGAAAAGCCTTACCAAGATGCCATTGAGGCAGAAGAAGAAAGAGATAGATTGATTGAGTTAGCATCTCAAGATTCTTCAAATACGGATTTAATGAGAGAGGCAATTATACAGGCTCTTGAAAATCCAAAAATGAGCGGCTGGGTTCGTGATATTTACATGGATTTATCAAGCGCTCGCGAAGTTGATAAGACTGATGATGTTTTAATTCAAAATCAAATTGATAAACAAAACGAAGTTTAATTTTTTTTATGCGTTAATCGATGGGAGGCGCTAATAAATTCCCATCAAATTAAATTTTAAAGGAAGAGCAAAAATGACAGATTTAATCGTTTTAGAAGTTAACCAAGAGTTATCAATCAAATCCGAGTTTGCAAAAGGCGGAGAGGGTCTTAAGAGTTTTTCTGAGGTCATTGATAAATTGGCTCGTGAAGAGCTTCAAGATATTGAGGCGGTAGAAAATGCCGGCGATGTTGAGGAAGGTCTTAAAATGCGCCGAAGATTGGGAACTAAAATTAAAAAGAGTATTGATAGAGTTGATGATCTTGGTAAAGAGGCATATCAAGAAGCCTTAAAAGTGCCTGATGTTATCAGTAAGGCTCGCCGTGAGTTTGTGGATTCTCTTGATGGAGAAAACGGCATTAGAACGGTTGTATTAGAGCCAGTGAGAAGAATTGAAGCTAGAAGAAAGGAGTTAACTAGCGCTGTTAATCTTGAAACCAAGAGAATCAATGGGATTGTTGAGCGAGCCAAAGGAATGAGCTTGGAAGAGATAAACGCCTCAATCCTTGATATTGATAGCGTTAATCTTGAGTTTTTTGATGATGCTCAATCGGTTGCTTTTGATGGCGCTCGTTATACTGCTGTTAAGCAGTTGAATGAGATTAAAGACGTGAAAATATCTGAGATTGAAGCTGCTAAAAAAGCGGAGGAAGAGAGAAAGAAAAAAATTGAAGAGGAGGCGAAGAGAAAGGCTGAGGAGGAAGCTGCTGAAAATGAAAAGCGGATTATTGCCGAAAGAGAAGCCGCTAAGAAAGCTCAAGAAGAAGCCCAGAAAGAAGCTGAAAGATTAAAAATAGAAGCTGAGGAGAGAGAGAAAAGAAATGCTGAGGCTCTCGAAAAGCAAAAGGAAGCCGCTGAAAGAGCAAGGATTGAAGCAGAAAAAAGAGCTGCTGAGGCATTAGAGGCGGAAAAAAAGAGAGCTGAGCAAAGAATTAAAGAAGCCGAAAGATTGGCGGAAGAGAAGGCAAAGAAAGAAAAGGAAAAGGCTGAGGCTGAGGCTGAGGCTAGAAAAGCCGATAAAGCCAATCAAGCTACAAAAAATAGCGAAGCATTAAAGGATTTTGTTGCTCAAGGGTTTAGCGAAGAAGATGCAAAAAAAATAGTCGTGGCTATTGCAACAAATAAGATCAGAAATACAAGAATCATTTATTAAGGTGAAACAATGAATATAAAATTTAGTAGTGATAATGCGGCTGATATGGCTGAAATGTTCGCCGCATTTGCAAAGGCTCAAGCTGGTATCCTTCATGCTCATGCTAATTCTGATGGTGGTGGGTTTAAATATGCTGATTTAAGCAATGTTCTCTCTGTTTTAAGAAAGCCTTTTGTTGAAAATGATCTTGGTGTGGTGCAAATGCCTCACGGTGAAAAGGTTGAAGGCGTTGAAACTCAATATCTTACAACTATTATCACTCATAAATCAGGTCAATATATACAGGCAACTATGCCGATGCCTTTCGTTACTGGTGCTGATGGAATGGCGGTGATTCAGCAACTAGGATCAGCTATAACATATCTGCGGAGATATATGCTGTCGGCTATGGCTGGCGTTGCTCAAGTTGATGATGAAAATGAGCTTATACCGGATATTGAGCTTGCAGTAAAACAGGGTGATTTTGATATAAATCAACTAAAAGATCAGGGTATTGAGCAAGCGAAGCTAGGAAGAGCTAAGTATAACGCTTGGTATGAAGGTCTTGGCATCAAAATGAGAGCTTATTTATCTGGTGTTGGTGCTGATGTTCTTGAAAGTATATCAAGCCATATCTCTGATGATGCTGTTGATGATAATGAGGTGATGTTTGATGAGTAAATTCGCTAGAAATGAAGCGGGTTTAATCTTAGATGTTGTTCAGGGTTCGCCAGAATGGCTTACCCTGAGAAGAGGTAAAATTACTGGCACAATGGCTCATGCTATATGGGTTGGCGGTAAAAGTGCCTCTGATGCGGTTGATCTCCTCGTTATCGAGGAGGTTTCAACTGCTGAGATTGGACTCGTTAAAACTAAGGCTATGAAGCGAGGTAATGCTCTTGAAGATGAAGCGCGTTCAATGTTTGAAATAGCAAAGGCAGATCGTAGAGATGTTTTGCAGGTTGGAGGCATCAATCATAAAAGCATAATCGATTTTTTTATAAGTCCTGATGGGTTGTATAAAGACTATAAAAACTTGGAAATAAAGTGCTTGGAAGCTAAGAATTTTTATGAGCATCTTAAAGCCTTTAGGGATAAGCCAGCATCATTTAGATTCTTAGATGATAGCTATAATACTCAGGTTCAAGCCGGTCTATCCTGTTCTGGTAATGATGCTACAACGTGCGTTATCTATAATCCTGATTTTCCTGATCATGAATATATTGAATTTGATATTGAGAGAAATGATCAATTTATTAGAATTTTAGAAGAGAAGATCGAAGAGGCTCTTTACAACAAGAGCCAATTGATAAAAAGATATTGGAGATAAAATGAGTGATTCAGCATTTAAGTCCTTTTCTAATAAAGATCAACTTCTTAAGCATGTTTATAGTAAAGAGATATTAGATGCTATTTCAAATAATGATGTGATATTTCTTTATGAAAAAACAGATATATTCAAGTATTTTACTGCTCCCCTTCAATATCAACTTTTTGATGCAGATTTTATTTATGCAAATGTTTCTAAATTCAGTGATGAGCAACTTTATAGATTCATGGAGAGAGTGGCTTTTGAGGTTGGCTCTAGGCTGAGAACATCAAAAAAAAGTAATGGAAATGGTCTTTTGTTATCTGATTATGATCTTTCTATGGAGATTCATCGAGTTTGGGAGGATTTATATTTTGAGTATAAGTATCGTGAAACTGGTGAAGTAAGATTTGAGAGAAAGTATGGTAAGCAAAAATCTGAAAAGGAAATTTTAGAAGATTACGGGCAAATGAGCCTTTTTTAATTGGTGTGATGATGATTGATAATATTTTAAATAGTTTTAACTTAGAGGCTAAAGAAATAGGCATAAACGCGCATTATCTGGCTAGAAGCTTGTATAAGTGCGCGATTCACGAGGCAATGATTAAATGTCGTGGTAATTTTACTGATGCTGCTAAATTGGTTGGGTTGAGTAGAACGGCAGCGCGTAAATATCTGGGAATGTCTCAAAAAGAATGGGTGAAAAAATATGGGTATTTGTATGAAAAATGATGGGAAGATAAGCGGCGATACTTGTGATTGTGGGATCGGTGTTTTAGAGCATGAAGATGATATGGGCGATTCTTCATGTACTTGCTTTATAAATGCTCCCTGTTCAAAGTGCCATAATGAATCGCCGCTTTTATGTGGTGAGTGCGATTGGCACGAAGATGATTAGTTTAAAGGTGAGGTAATGGCGAAAGTAAAGGTAACTAACGATCTTATTAATGCGGTTGTTCTCAACTGGTGTTCTAAAAACCTAAAAAAATATAACGATAAGTACATTATCGAGATATTAGATTTCACAGGGTTTACATTGACAGAAGAGGAATGCGATGAAATATACTCTCACATTGAAACAGGAACAGCGGTTGATTTTGTAAGAGGCTGGTTTGTTGATGCCAAAGGCTACGAAGTTGGGAAAAAAGCTCAAAGAGAGGTAGCAAAGCAAATACAAGAGTTTTTTAATGTTCATGTTTTAAGAGTGAGCAAATATAACAGGGATAATAAGGTTTTTAATGCGATCCTCTACTGGTTAGGTCATGCCGTTGAAATGGCTATGCCAGAAGAGGCTATCATTGAAAGCGTTAAGGATTATATCGAGGAACATTACATATAGGGAGAGGTATAATGGCTCATCATGATTTAAAAATAACTCCGTTTTTTTACAGGCAAGTAGCACTGGGAGAGAAAACATTTGAAATACGACTTAATGATCGTAATTTTAAGGCTGGTGATACAGTAACTCTACATGATTTTTATCGCGGAGAGTATACGAGTAGTAAGCCCATTAAAAAGAAAATAGGCTTTGTCTTAAGTGATTATGATGGGCTTGATCCTGATTATGTTATTTTTAGCTTGATTGATTTTGAGGGTGAAAATGAGTAGGTGGGAGATAAAAGTTTATGGTTTTGGGGTTGGTCATATGTACACAATGTATTCTAATGCTCAACTTGAAAACGTAAAGAGAAACATGATGAGAAGATTCGCTATTCATAGTAGCAACTCTTCAAAAGTAGCGATTATGGCAATAAGAGATCTTGAGGAAGATAATATCGTTCATGTTAGAGAGATCATGAAAAGCGGATTGCCTCAGTATCGTATTTGGAGAAAGATTAAGTACTCTATTGATCTTTATCCAGATAAGGAGAGTTGGGATAAAGCTGTTTCAAGTAAACTTATAGGCGTTATGTAAAAAATGGAAGATTATATTATAGTTTCAATAGTTGTCGTTCTTTTATTGATTAGTCAATATTTAAGATTTAGAGAGATAAATCAAGAAAAAAGAAGAATAAAAATACTTGAAAATACATTAGATGTGTTATTGGCAATGCGCAATTCAGAAGTTGAAAAAGGAAATGAAATGCTGAAATTAATCGCATCGCTAAAGGTTGAGGGTGAAAAATGTCACGAGGAATAAATAAGGTTATTTTGGTTGGTCGTCTTGGTGGTGATCCTGATGTTAGATATACGGCTGGAGGAAGCGCGGTAACAACAATATCACTCGCAACCTCAGAAGCTTGGAAAGATAGAAATACAGGTAAATTACAAGAACGGACAGAATGGCATAGAGTCGTTTTTTTTGGTCGTCTTGCTGAAACTGTCGGGCAGTATTTGCGAAAAGGAAGCCAGATATATGTTGAGGGTTCATTAAGGACTAGCAAGTATACAGATAAGCAAGGAATTGAGCGTTATAGTACAGATATTAACGCTAATGAGTTGCAGATGTTAGGTGGCAACCCAGCCCATCAAAATGGTAATAATTATGGTGGTCAGGGTGGCAGTTATGGCGGAAATAATGCCGGAGCTGGTAATAATGGCTCTCAATATGGTAATAATTCCGGTTATGGTGGTAATAATCATGGGCAAAGTGGTAATGATGTTCCTGATTTTGATGATGATGTTCCGTTTTAATTAAATGAGGTAAATATGAAAAAAATAGAATTTGTTGGTGCTTCTGATGATCTTGTTGTGGTGTATGAGCATAAAGATGATGGTAATACCATTCCAGTTGATGAAGTCGATTGCTTTAATGACTACGCGCAAATAGTTGTAAGTGATGGATTAAATAGCGCTTTGGTTATTGGTCGATATTATAATGATACTTGGTTGCTTGGGATTTCTCAGGTTAACGAAGATACGCCAGTGCCAAAGGATTGGAAAATAAGCATAGTGCAGTCAGATAGAGCATATAGCCCATCTTTGATCATAGAAAGCGATAAGGATTTAATCTTTCAATCGTAAACTTGTAACTAAGTCGGATATAATTTAGTTGCAAAATATTAGAAATACGCTATATTTACGGTATAGCGTTTTTTTATGTTTTAAGGATTAGTATGAATTTAGATGGTTTTAAGGATAGCGGTTACAAGGCTATAACTAGAAGTTACAGCAAAGATAAAAAATCTTTTGATGAGGCATCAAGAGCCGGTATCGTTTCTCGTGGTGAGGCTTTAATCGGTGTAGAGAATGAGGATCAACTTGTATCACTTCTTAAAAGTGGTGTTTCTGTAAGGGTTGGTGTTCCATTAAGTGGGATTAAAGAGGGTGTTTTATGTATGAAGTGGGGAAGGGTTATGCTTGAAATACCGCCTATGCAAAATGGAAGATCGCCGCTATATGTTTTTGCTTTGAGAGGTTCAGCGATCCATTTTGATGATTTAGTGTTTTTATAAGGGAAGATAAATTATGAGCGAGTTAAGACAATACAATAAAAGTAATAAACTGGTGCAAAGCCTTTATGATTTGCCGGTAGGCGGTTCATTAGAGTTTGAAAACGAAACAACGGATACCCCAAAAGGGGCTTATAAACAATTGCACCGTCATTTGACTTATGACGGTCAGCCGTTCGAGTTTCAAGCTAGAACGATTGGGAATAAGTTAATAATTATCAAGACAAAAGATAATCGGGCTTAATTTTTGATGAGGTGATTCGATGGTTAATGATTTTCCTGAAAATATAATGCAGATATTAAGGTTGCGGCATGGTCTTAATAGATACGATGTAAGTAATGATGATGAGATTAAGGCTTGTAGTAAATCATCTGCTTTTAGAGATGTTCTTTGTTGGAATGGCATTATCGGTTTTGATATCGCTATTAAAGGCTATGTAAAAGATATTTACGGAGTTGATTTGGATAAGATAGCTGATTGACTTATTGGGTAGCTTTGATTAATATTATGGTTCGTTTTACCTCATCGAAAACGACCGAGAAGCCCACTCAGGATTAACCCACTTGAGTGGGTTTTTCTTTGCTTGTTGCAATTATCGAATGTAATTTAGTTGCGTTTATATATGGTATATGAGAATATCTTTGTACTGGTTTTTAAATTATTCGGAGGGTTTATGATTAGTAATGAAAAAAGAGATCGTCTTTTTAGAAGTGGAAAATTTCGAGTTGAAAGCTATGATTGCGGAAATATTATTGATAGCTCTATTTTTTTAGGTAGTGATGGGCGCGTTTTAATTGATCGTGAGAATAATGGGAATTTTGAAGAGCTTGGCGGTAAATTGTCATTACAGTTTAATACTGGTTTTAAAGATGAAAACGGCACTCCAATTTTTGCCCATGATAAGGTTATTGATAAAAGCTTAATAAATCCTGTTGAGGGCTATGTATTCAATATTTATGGTGATTGGGTGGCATGTTTTGAGGGTGTTGCTCCAATGCCTTTGAATGAGTGCAGTTGTTATCTTGAGGTTGTTGGCGCTGGAAGTGTTCCAAGTAAAAATATTGGTGATGAATGCCTTGATATTTTGGTTGATATCTATGAAACTCTTTACGGAAAAAATATGGGTATTTCTGGTTGGCATTTAAATGGTGATTTAGAGGGATTTGATAATTTTGCTGATGAGCATGGCTGGTTTGATTTATTAGAATCTATTGCAAAAGATAATAAAAATAAAATCAGTTTTTCTGGGGCTACTTCAAGAGAAGAGGCTATAAGAATCAGTCTTAATGATTTAACGAAAAGAAGTGAGAAAAATATAGCTTATGGAGTATTAGAGCCAGAAACAGGAGGCATCATAAATATTTTCTTTAAAGAGGAAGATGCGAAGGGATTTATTGATTCGGAGATCAAAAAAGGAAGAAAGGGGAAGCTTACATATAAGGAGGTTGATATATCTTAATATTTCCGCCTCTATATTGAATATAAATTAGTTGCAAAGCATGAAGGATTAGGTATAATATCCTTATTGAAACAATAAACATAAGGAAGAAAAAATGTATACATTCAAAGCAACATACTCAAACAATAAAACAGAAGAAGAAACAAGAGTTTTAGAGGGTAAAATTTATAGTAACGGTCTTTATTTCAGCATTAATAAAAAGGAAGGGTTTGAAGAGTTAAAAGATGAAGATGTTGATTATGACCACTGGCACGATATCACCAATGAGCTTCCTAAGCTTTCAAGAGAAAAAGATGAGATTTGTTTTCTTGAGGTGTTCAGAAACGGGGAAGCAATAAGACAGTCATACCCGATGATGGATTATAAATAAGATGCAGCCCCTTGATTGGGGCTTTTCTTTTGCTGGCTATAATTGAATATAAATTAGTTGCAATATGAGAGCCGATAGAGTAATATAGTAATCATTGGAAGCAGGCAATATTAATAGATGAGGTGTTAAATGAGTTTTGTAGATGCAATTATTGATTCTTTAGGTGGTAATAAATTTGTTTGTATGGTTGATGCTAAGGATATGGTTTATTCAGATAGTGATCAGTTTTTAATGTTTAAGATTGCAAGAAATGATCATAAAGTAACTCATGTTAAGGTTACATTAACGGCGTTAGATTTATATGATGTTGAATATTTAAATATCAGAGCTAGGAAAGTAAAAGTGATTTCTAAATCTAGTGGGTTGCTTGGTAATCAGTTGGCTGAAAACTTTGAAAGAAATACAGGATTAAAAACAAAATTATTTTAATTGAAAGCCTCCTTAATTGGAGGCTATTTATTATTTTTTGAGGTGGGTATGATTGATTATAAAATTGGTTCTAAATTATTCCTTGTGACAATAGATGGAACGTATAGATCGACTAGGGAGAGAGGGGATTGCACTATTATTAAGAAGGGTCGTAAATTTGCTACCTTGTTGGGAGATAATGGAGAGAGCCATAAGGTGGATATGGCATCTGGTGAATCTGCTAATACTTTTGGTTATTTCACAAAATGCTTTAAAAATAGGGATTCTTTTGTTGATTTTATGGAAAAAGAGAGGGCTTTAAGAGCCGTTAAGAGAAGGCTTAGTTTATTTTCAACAATAGAATCGCTTGATTATGAGAAGGCTATCAAAATAGCCGATATTTTAGGTATAGATATTTCTTGATTTTGTTAGGATTGGGGTTATGGATATTAAATTAAATATTGAACAGATAGAGGCTATTATCAACAAGCTTCCAGATGCCGATTATACTGTTACAGTGCCAGTTTTTCATATTGAGGACAATCTTGATCGATGGAGTGATGATTTTAAGAGTCAAGGTAAAGATTTGGTCTTAATTCCTGATTTTCAGAGGGGTCATGTTTGGAGTATTGAGCAGAAAAGGCATTATGTGGAAAATCTTTTAAGAGGAATAGCTCCTAAAGATATAAAATTCGTTACTGGTTCATGGTTGCGCGATAACTGGCATGATGACTATATGGGAAATATTTACTGTCTTGATGGTTTGCAGCGGCTTACTGCTTTGCGTGAATTTGTTAATGGTGATTTCGGTATTTTTCAAGATAGGATTTATTGGGAAAATATTAACCGCTATTATAAGCTTAGATTTTACGTTAGTTTTAGCGTTTTCGTTGTTCCAACTCGCGAGGATTGCCTCAAATTATATCTTGATCTTAATTCAGGCGGTACGCCGCATAGTGATGAAGAGATTGAAAGAGTTAAAGGGCTTTTAATGGGTCGTGATGATGAATAGTGATATTAGTCTTGTTTCTGGTAGCTATGGCGAATTTGTAAGCCCTTATAGTCAAAAATTCAGGCAGTATATTGATGGTTTTGGGTGTGGTTTACTTTTGGCGCGTGATTGCGATAAAAAAGAAAGATTAAGCATTTCTAAATGCTTGGAAGATGCCCTTTGTCTTAGTCCTGATAGATTGAGTAAGCCTGTGGCGTTGGTGGTGGGTTATGGTTGATTTTATTTTGTTTTTATTGTTCTTCCCATTGATTTACTTATTTAAGGCAATAGCTCCTTTTATCTGTTTTATTCATGATTTTATATTTGGGGCTGTATGTAGGTTCTGGGTTTTATTCTTATCTGTTGCTATTACTGGCGTTATCATTGGTTTAATGTTTTTAATTATGAGATAGTTAGGTATAATTATTAGGCAATTAATCAAATTAGGTGTAGCCATGAGCATAAAAGAATATAGAAAAAAGCCGGTTGTTATTAAGGCGATCCAATACACGGAAAACAATCAAAGAGATGTCTTGAGATTTATTAACCTAAATCAAGAGAGTATTTCTGTGCTAAATCTTGCTTACAAGTCAAAAGATGGTGATGCGGATTGTATCCGTATTCCCACGTTAGAGGGAGAGATGATAGCCTCTATTGGCGATTATGTGATTTGTGGTGTTCATGGTGAGTTTTACCCTATAAAAGAAGAGATATTTTTGAAAACCTATGATTTAGCCTTATAGGGTTTACAATTTATCCTTTATGAGCTAGATTATATTCATGCTCTTACTGGCATAGCGAAGACCATTTATAATCTTAAAAGCTTTTGTTGTTTGCTTTGGTCATTATAAAGCCCCTGTATCCGGTGGGTTAAAACAGATACAGCGCATGACGTTAAATTATAGGTTCTAATCCATAGCCTATAAGCTCCTCCGGCGGGTGTGCGCCGCATGATTACCGCTAATAATCAGCCTAAATATAGAAATGTATACGGCTTAAGCTCTCGAAAGAGGGCTTTTTTATTGCCTGTGATTTATAATGTTTTTTTTGATGATTGAGAGGTGTTTTATGAAAAAAGAATGTCCAGCATGTAAAGAAAGTGTATCAAAGAATTTCTTCTATGGAGAGATATGCGTTGCTTGTGCTGCGAAGTCTGGCTCAACTGCTAGTGTTGATAAGAAAGAAAATGACTATGAGGTTGTTGAGGATAATGGGTGTGCTGGCGGTGATTGCACTTTATAAAAAATTAAAAATCAATGGGGCATTAGTTATGAGAAATTTTTTCAAAATTTTATTTTGTGATCATAGTTTTTCTTTGAAAATAAAAGAATATTACGGAGATGCTATTGTTTATAACAGCTTTCATCGTTCATTATGGAAGTGTGATAAATGTGGGTGTGTTTCAGGTAGTGATTATTTAGATAGATATGAAAAGATAAAATAATAATGCTTACATATTTGCATATAAAATACATTCGTATATAATTCTATTTATGAGTTATCGCTCATACCTGAAAAGATTGTAACTTGGTTAAAGATTTCAGTCGGTTCACTCAGCCAGAAGAGTAGTGGGATCAATTAAGTCATAACACTTAAAACATGGTGGGGCTTTGGGCGATGGGGAAATAGCCATAATTTTTGAAGTTTAAATAAAACTCCGTATTAGTACGAAAGTAGGCAGCCATGCCATAAATGGCACAAAATCGGGAAAGCTCTTGGTCGATAAGCGGTACAGCATGCGATAAAATTAAGT
>JASLCF010000085.1 GCA_030146155.1 Savagea sp. | reverse complement strand
GCCCGCGGAAAGCATAAAAAGGTGGAGCGGAAATCAATGGTATGTTATAGATTTATTATTTTTCCACCCACAAAGATTTTACTCATACCGTTTGATGATACTTTGCATAGCTTGTACTTGTTGTTGTTTTCTTTTCATTAGCTCAAAATTAAATCTTCATAATTTTCTTGTGTTTGTTCAGTTAACTGCAGTGTTTCGTCTTTATGCGTGTGTAACATGACCATATAATTTGTAATCGATTCTGAAATCGTCTCTAGCTGTTTCTCTGCGTCTGAAATTTGACTATGTACCATCCAATCAAAGAAAAAGTTATCCATAAAATAGTCAGCAAAAACGAGGCCAGAACTTAATTGAATGTTTGCATGATTCGTTTCGAAATAAGCAACGTCTTTTAATTCTGTTTCAAAATGACGAAGGGATTGATTGAGTGCTTGCATTTTATGAGAAGATTCATCAAGTGAAGAGTGTTTCATCATCGTAACGAACAGGCCACCACCCAGCATATCCCAAGCGGAATAGCCAGAAGCGGTATCTAATTCCTTCTTGACTGCAAGGATGGCTTTTTGTGCTTTAGCCCCAGCTTGAATCGCTTCATTTAATTCAATTAAAAGAGAATGCAAATTAACTTTGTCCATCTGTAGTTTCAGCATCATTTCACTTTTTACTGGATCATTTTGTTGAATCCATTGCTTTTTTTCTTCTTTAAAATCTTCATAGCGTAATTCAATGTCTTGGTATTTTTCTTTTTTTAATTCAGTTTCGAGGGCTTCTACTTCCTGTGATAGCTCATATTCGGTTTGAATGGCTTCTGCGAAATGGATTTCAGCTTGTGCCGCTTCCTCAATTTCTTTTTCAATTTGAGCATCGTATTTACCTGTCATCTCAAGTAACATTCGTTTGAATGAGAAGGAACCCAGCCGGACGACATCTTGTTGTTCTTTCGAAACACTTTTTTCTGCTACTTTTACGCTTTGTAGTGCTTCTTCCCACTGTATTCTTTTTTGTTTTAATTCATATGATAATTGTTTGAATCGTTCCAATGTGAGTTGGAGATCTCTTTGTTTTTCAATGATTTCCTTCATCATGCATCACCTCGACCATTTTTCTCTCTCCTTTATTTACGGATGAAAGAGTGTAAAGTTTCACTTGTTTCATTTTAACTGAAAATAGGCAAGACGTCTTGTTCAATTGAATCAAGATGGAGTCAAATTCGATAGGCACGCTTTTTAAACAGCTAAAATTTTTCATTTAACGGAGTTGTTGACGATTCTCCCTTCGCTATGAAATACTAGAATGCAGCACAGCTTCTCTATTCAGGAGGAATTTATTATGCAACAAGTTGAACAACAGTTAAAGATGTTAAATCCAGGTCAGCTTCAAGCGGCCTTACATAAAGAAGGACCCGCCCTCGTACTGGCCTGTCCAGGAAGTGGTAAGACAACGACAATGATTATTCGTTTAGCATCACTGATTGCACAACATCAAGTGAAAGCTTCGCGTTGTCTAGCCATTTCATTTAGTCGTGCGGCGGCGGGTCAATTAGAAGACACCTTTATCCGAAGATTTCCTGACTTTGAGCGCCCTGTTTTTTCAACGATTCATCGCCTAGCGTATCAAATGACACGTGACTATTTACAGCGGATTGGCACTCAATACACTTTAATAGAGGGAAGAGAGGCAAAGCCATCCAAACAATCTTTCATCAGTAAAGCGTTTGAACAAGTGATGCAGGAGCAACCAACGGAGGAAGAAATTCAAGAAGTTGAATTAACGATCACATTATTAAAAAATCGCTTAATTCCAAAAGAAGAATGGTCTCTTTTTGAGGGCAATCTGGATCAAGTAGGGGAGATTGCCCTCGTGTATGATCAGTTAAAATTTAGTGATCGCTCTCATATCTTTATCGATTTTGATGATATGTTAGTCTTTGCAGAACATGCTTTACGCACACAACCCAATTTTCGCAAACAGTATGCAGGGCCTTATGATTACGTGTGTACGGACGAAGCACAAGATACGTCACTCGTGCAATTCAAAATTATCGAGTGGCTCGTAAAAGAGCATCAAAATATTTACATCGTAGCAGATGACGACCAATCGATTTATATGTGGCGAGGAGCGAATCCGAGTTATTTAATGCAGTTTCATCAACAATATCCGGAAGCTAAAACGTATTATTTAGAAACGAATTATCGTTCGACACCGAATATTATTAAACAAGCCAATCAATTGATTGCCCATAATCATCAACGTTATCCTAAAAAAATGAGTGCTCATCATGAAGAGGAGGGCACGATTCACATTAAAAAGTACGCAACTGAGCAGGCCCAGACGGACGACATTCTTAATGAAATCCTTGCGCAAGAACAATTTGAAGAAACGGCTATCTTATTTAGAAATAATCACTCGGCTGTTCCGATGATGCTTGCTTGTTTTCACCGAGGCATTCCTTTTCAAATGAAGGAAGTGGATGTTAGCTTTTTTAATCATTGGATCATGAAGGATATGTATGCTTTCTTTGATTTAATTATCGATTCGTCTAATGACAAGGCATTTGCTCGCATTGCGTTAAAGTTGAATCAATATTTATCAAGAAAACAGTTGAATGCATTTGAACGCTCAACATTAGAAGCTCCGAGTATATTAAAATTTATTCAGGCCAATGAACTATTTGATAAACAAAAAGATTTTTTGCGAAGTATGGAAGCTAAACTAATGGGTTTAAAAGAAGGAACTGTTCAACGTGCGGTCGAGGTTATTCGTTTTGAACTGGGCTATGATGAAGCGATTAAAAGTCGAGCGAAGTTATTCGGATACCATGAGGAATCCATGTTTCAATTATTGGATCAAATCATGAATATTGCAAAACAAGTCACCACTTTTGAAGCCTTCAAAGAAACGGTGGAACAGTTGAAGCTTTCAGTCAAAGAAAGTGCACAGGCGAAAGAGGGCGTGACATTGTCAACGATTCATTCGGCGAAAGGGTTAGAGTGGTGTCATGTGTATTTAATTGATATTCAGTCAGGCATATTACCGTCGGATGAAGATTTAGAACGTCGAGAATTAGTAGAAGAGGCGCGCCGTGTTTTTTATGTTGGTGTTACACGGGCTAAACAGAATTTGACGATTAGTTATCATGAGGAGAAAAAAGGAACGATGAGTCCTTTTACAAAAGAATTTAGAGGCGATGCAGGAGTGGCAACTGCAACTGCTTCACCTCAACGAGTGAAGGCGAAAGGTCGTCAAAAAGTGGAACAAACGTTGGATACAAGTGAATTACAAGTCGGTCGAAAAGTAACGCATCATGTATTTGGAGAAGGGGAAATTCAAGCGTTGGCGGATGAAATCATCACCATCCAATTTGGTACGCAATGTAAGAAATTTGATGTCTCTACGATTCTTCAATACGGACTCGTCGAATTAATCAAATAAGTGAATAAAAGGCATGATCGTGAAGTTTACGACCATGCTTTTTTGGTTCTTTGTCAAATAACGTTGGTGAAGAAGTGTAGTCGATGAATAGAGGTTGGCTAGAGGATTCGTCAAGAAGTCAGTGTAATTGATTTTTTGACGCGTTCTTTTGATAAGGGTTATCCAAACAACTCGTTGCTTTCCGT
>JASLCF010000074.1 GCA_030146155.1 Savagea sp. | reverse complement strand
TATCCCAGGTACTTCTAGTTCATTAAATTTTGGATTGATATGTTTTATCATGATCAAACACTCCCTTCGCTTTAACTGTATACAGTATACAACACAACATAAAAAATAAAAAGAACTTTATTTCTTGCTTTTTATTTTAAGTAGTATACTGTATACTGTTAAATATACAGAAAAATGAATAACATTGGGGGAAAATTATGACTAAGATTTGGTATATTGATATTGAAAAATTAACACACTCATTGGCATTTCAGATGTACGAAGAAGCAAGCGAAGAATATATTTTATCCTCAACAACTGAAGAAGTTAATCATCATTTCACGCAATTTAGAGAACAAATTGAAGTGATTGTTGTTCAAGCTAGTTTTACAGTCACACGTTCATTTATGAGCCAATTACCAAAATTAAAAGGAATATGTACAATTGGTATGGGCTTTAACAATGTGGATATTGATGCTGCAAAAGAATTAGGAATCACTGTGAGTAACGTTCCTGATTACTCTACAATGGAAGTGGCTGATCATACAGTAACCCTTGCATTAGCAGCATTACGTGATATAAAACGTTTTGATCAAGATGTAAGTCAATTGAAATGGATTCCGACGATGAAAACTCCAATTCGTAGGTTTAATCAATTAACTTATGGATTAATTGGATTTGGAAAAATTGCACAAGAAGTATCTAAAAGATTAAAGGCTTTTGGTTTTAAGTTAGTAGCTTATGATAAGTATGCTCCAAGTGAAGTCTTTGAAGAATTTGGAGTAGAATCAGTTTCTCTAGAAGAATTAATAAGTAACGCGAATGTCATTAGTGTCCATGTGCCACTCACTCCAGAAACGATGCATTTAATTGATGAAGACTTGATTGATAAAATGCCAAATGATGTTGTAATTGTCAATACTTCTAGAGGTGGAGTAATTGATGAAGAAGCATTGGCAAAAGCAATCAATAATAAAAAAGTTTTAAGAGCTGCTCTTGATGTAGTGAAAAATGAACCCATGCAAAATGATCATCCGCTATTGAATAAAGAAGAGGTCATTATTACACCACATGTAGCCTATCTGTCAATTGAAGCAGAAAAGGAACTCCAGTTCAAAACAGCTAATAATGTATTAAAAATTATTAATGGAGAACAACCTAACTATATTGTCAACAAATAAAAAATACGACTTTAAGTTCAATAGATCTTCAAGTCGTATTTTTTAGCATTGGTTGCTATTTTAATGTTTTTCAGCATAATAAGTTAAAAATCTTTCTTCTACATTATTCATATGGACAATCATCTCTTTTTTTGCTAGAGCAACGTCTTTTTTTTCTAAAGCATCAATAATTTTTAAATGTTCATAGTATGCATCTTTAGCACTTTGAGGAACAGTATTAGATAGGATTAAAAATGCTCTGTTGACACTAGTATTCATTTTTAATATTAATTTTCTATAGGCAGAATTCGAATTTTTAGAGGCTAATAATAAATGGAAATCTCTGTCTAATTCGATAAATTCATCATATTTATCTTTGTTAATAGCGGCGAGTTGTTCTTCTACATTTGTTTTTAGAGCATGAATAAATGCAGAATCCACTTTTTGAATAATTTTCTCGATATTGTTTACTTCTAAAAGCCCTCTTAATTCCATTGTTTCTATAGAATCTCTTTTACTGAAGCCAGCAACAATTGCAGGTTTACCGATTTCTTGAACAATCAAACCTTCTTGAGCTAGCTTATTTAATGCATCTCTTAGAGGAGTTCTACTGATTCCTAGTTTTTTAGCGAATTTTTCTTCAGGTAATATTTGATTTTCTAATAATTCACCTTTAGTTATTGCCTCTTTTAAAGCAGTGTAAGCTTTATCAGCAAGGGTTTCATTTTTTTTGATTATTTTCATTATTGTCCTCCTATGAGTATGTAAGTATATGTATAGTATACCGTATTCTGAATAAAATTTATCAGTTCAACAGAAAAATTTTGAATGAAAATATTTCTGTATACTGTATACAATCATATAATATTATGCTATACTACGCTTAACATTATAAGAAATAATGTATAACTATAAAAGGGGAGAAATAAAATGAAGAAAATGAAAGCGCTATTATTAATAGTTTCAATGCTGTTACTTGTTTTAGCGGCATGTGGAAGACCAAGTGACTCAGGAAGTTCTGAAAGCAATAATAAAGGTGAAAAATACAAATTAAGAATTGCTTATTTAGTTTCAGAAGAACAATCTACACATTTGGCAGCGGTAACAATGAAGGAAAAGTTAGAAAAAGAGTCTGATGGACGTTTACAAGTTGAACTTTTTGCAAATGGATCATTATATCCATCAGATCGTGAAGCAATTGAAGCAGTTCAATTAAATAATATTGAAATGACAATTCCTGCACTTTCACCTTTAGCATCTTTTAATAAAAAGTTTATGGTTTTTGACTTGCCATTTTTGTTCAAAGATAATCAAGCTGCTTATCAAACGTTAGATAGCGATTTAGGACAAGAATTACTAGATTCATTAGAATCAGATGGCCTTAAAGGCTTAGCTTACGCAGAAAATGGTTTTAGACATATTTCAAATAATCGTGGACCAATTGAAAGCCCAGAAGATTTAAAAGGATTAAAGTTACGTTCTATGGAAAACCCTGTTCATACTGAGACTTTTAAATTATTAGGTGCAAACGCTTCACCTTTTGCTTTTGGTGAACTTTATACTGCTTTACAACAGGGAACTTACGAGGCAATGGAATCACCAATTTCATTGTATTATACAAATAAATTTTATGAAGTTCAAAAATACTTAACAATCTCAGGACATTTCTATACGCCAACAATTCTATTAATGAATGATAAATTCTTTAAAGGATTACCAGCAGATTTACAGGAACTTGTTCAAGAAGCAGCGCACGAATATCGTACAGAGCAAAGAAAAATTGCTCAAGAACAAGATGGTAAATGGTTAGAAGAATTAAAAGAGTTAGGTATGCAAGTAAATGAATTATCACCAGATCAATTAGATCAATTCAGAGAAGTAGTATATCCAGTTTATGATAAATTTAAAAATGAAATTGGTACAGACATTGTTGATAGAGCTTTAGAATTAAACAAATAAGAAAGTAGAACAGGATACTTTTTTAGAGGGGGAATTTGAATGAGACAAAAATTTGGGAAATTAGAAGAACATTTTCTAGTGTTTACCTTAGCAGCAATGGTAGTCCTGATTTTTGGACAGTTTGTTGGAAGATACTTTTTTTCTTCAGCACCTATATGGACTGAAGAAGCGGCAAGATATATTCATATCTTTCAAGTTTGGATAGGAGCAAGTTATGCAGTAAAAATAGGAGAACATATTCGTGTTACTGCATTCATTGATTTATTCTCAGGGACTGTTAGAAGAATGTTTGAATATATCAGTACAATTTTATGGTTTTTATTTTCATTATTTCTTGGAGTCTTTGGAACCAAGTTAGTAATGGATAGCTTTACGTATAGTCAAGTTTCACCAGCAATTCAATTCCCTTTCTGGATTTTGTTTTTAGCAATTCCTCTTGGAGGATTCGGTATGGCTGTTCGACTGATTCAACAGTTAGTAAAAATTAAAAATACAGATTATCCAAAAGCTGAAAAAGGGGAGAAGGTGGCTAATCAATGACAATACTAATGCTATTTGGAACGTTCTTATTATGCTTATTGATTGGTGTACCTATTGCAATGTCTCTTGGTATATCAGCTTTAGTTTCTATTTATTTTGGAACGACTTTACCGCTAGGAATCATTACTCAAAAAGCTTTTACAGCTTTAGATTCATTTCCTCTGCTTGCAATTCCATTCTTTATGTTAGCTGGAATTTTAATGGGGAAAGGTGGAGTTTCTAAAAGGTTATTAGATTTAGCTTCAAAAATTGTAGGATGGATGACTGGTGGTCTTTCATTAGTAACAATTGTAGCCTCTATGTTTTTTGCAGCAATTTCAGGTTCAGGTCCAGCAACGGTTGCAGCAATTGGTGGCTTTATGATTCCTGCAATGGTGGCAAGAAAGTATGAACCAGGATTTGCTGCTGCAGTATCTGCGTCAGCAGGTTCTATTGGAGTAATTATACCACCGAGTATTCCATTTGTTTTATACGGG
>JASLCF010000015.1 GCA_030146155.1 Savagea sp. | reverse complement strand
TGGGTTGAGCGAGCATGGTTGTTGGGTTTATTAAGCTAGTGTTTCTCTGAATGAAATGGTTCCTGTGTTTGTTTGTGCTTTGATGGTTGTGTGGCGTTGGTCTTGTTCGTAGCGTTGGACGGTTGTTGAGCGTTTGAATAGATGATCGTCTTCTTGCATCACTGTTGCGTCAGCTACATCGACTTGAATAGAGCCCATATTGGTTTCCAAGTGACCGTTAAATGCCATTTGTTTCGGGATGAATAGTTCAATGCCGCCTGCGAAAGATTCAGCTTCGATTTTACGAGCAGTTTCATCTGTCGTTGTAATTGAAATTGTGCCGTTTGTTGTTTCAGCTTCAATTTCATTTAAATGACCTTCTAAATAAACTGTGCCGTTTAATGCACTTGCTTCGATTTCATTGCCCGTTACATTTTTCACGTAAATTTTACCGTTTAATGTTTTTAGTTTTGCATCTTCGAATGTGTTGCCTACGCAGTGAATTTTACCATTCGCTGTTTCAACTTTTAATTGACGAGTGTTCACACCTTCTACTGCAACTTGACCATTTTTACTGACAACCGTTACTTTATCGAGTTGTGATTGAGGAACGAATATCGTCAAATCGACGCGACCACGTAAAGTTTCACTTTCTACAATCAGCGTATCGCCATCCACTGTGTGAACGAATTCTTTTTCGAAACGTTCTACTGCAGTTTCTTCATCCACATCTAAATAGAAACTCACTTTGGCATGAACGCTTACGTCTTGACTATCATGCGCTTTTACTTGAATGCCGCCATTTAACCCTTCCGCATACACACGTTGTAAATGACTCACTTCAATCGGGTAAGTGCGTTCGAAAGTTGTTTTTTCACCGAAAGGAGATTGGAAATCCGCTTTTTTAACTTGGTCTACTGCCGTTTGAACGAATTTCATCATTTGATTGCCTAAATAACTAAAATCTTTTTTCACATCTTCAAAGAAATCATTCGCTTCTTGCTCTTCAGCTGTTGGCTCTTCTTGTTGCTTTTGCTCTTTCGGCTCTGTCACGACGGGTGCCGCTGTTTCTTCGTCAGTTGCTAGGTTACGTAATAAAACAATTGCTTCATCTGCTGTCAGTGTTCCATTTTCAACCATTTCTAAAATTGCTTTTTTCTTCTGTTCCATTAAATCTCCTCCTCATTTTTACTTGCTACTTCATCTTACGAACGCCATTCATGAAAAGTTTCATTTCTCATGTTTTTTTACAATTTCTTTCATACGTTGTTGATCTCTTGTAATAATTTCCTTCAAGTAGGCACCGGTGTATGACTTTTTATTTTTCATCAATTGCTCGGGTGTACCCTTCGCAATGATTTGTCCACCGCCCGCGCCACCTTCCGGACCTAAGTCAATCATGTAATCCACTCGTTTAATGACATCTAAATTATGTTCAATAACCAGGACAGTATTGCCTGCTTCTACTAAACGTTCGAGTACGACTAACAATTTTTCAATATCATGCACATGTAAACCAGTTGTCGGTTCATCTAAAATATAGAAAGACTTTCCATTGGAACGTTTGTGCAATTCTGACGCTAATTTTACTCGTTGTGCCTCTCCACCTGATAAAGTTGTTGCCGGCTGACCCAATTGAATATAATCAATCCCTACATCAACGAGAGTTTGCAATTTGCGATGGATTTTAGGAATATTTTCAAAGAAATCGACCGCATCCGCTACGGTCATCGCTAAAATATCCGCAATATTCTTCCCTTTATACGTCACTTCTAATGTTTCACGATTGTAACGTTTCCCATGACACACTTCACAAGGGACGTACACATCGGGTAAGAAGTGCATTTCAATTTTAATGATACCATCGCCACGACAAGCCTCGCAGCGACCGCCTTTAACGTTAAAACTAAAGCGCCCTTTTTTATAGCCTCGTACTTTTGCTTCATTGGTCATCGCAAATACATCGCGAATATCATCGAAGACTCCTGTGTAAGTAGCTGGGTTTGAACGCGGTGTTCGCCCGATTGGTGATTGGTCAATATCAACCACTTTCTCTAAATGTTCAACCCCTTCAATCGAACGAAAAGCGCCTGGACGTTGTTTCGAACGATTTAAACGCTGAGCTAAAGCTTTATGCAAGATTTCATTCACTAAAGTACTTTTTCCAGAACCTGAAACGCCTGTCACTGCGATGAATGTACCTAAAGGGAAATCGACAGAAACATTTTTCAAATTGTTTTCTTTCGCCCCTTTAATTGTCACTACCTCGCCGTTTCCTTTTCTTCTTTCTGTCGGCACGGGAATAAATTTCTTCCCACTGAGGTATTGGCCCGTTAGAGAATCGGGATTCTTCATCACTTCTTCCGGTGTACCTGCAGCGACAATTGTTCCACCATGCACGCCGGCTCCTGGCCCAATGTCAATCAAGTAATCAGCAGCCATCATCGTATCTTCATCATGCTCGACGACGATTAATGTGTTGCCAATATCTCGCATATCTTGCAGTGTCGCAATTAAGCGATCGTTGTCTCGTTGATGTAAGCCGATAGAAGGTTCATCTAAAATATAGAGTACACCTGTTAAACGCGAACCGATTTGTGTCGCTAAACGAATCCGCTGCGCTTCTCCACCTGACAATGTGCCAGCCATTCGACTCAGCGTTAAATAATCCAACCCTACATTAATTAAAAACGATAAACGTTCCTCAATTTCTTTTAAAATTAAACGCGAAATCTGCTCTTCTTTTTCGGTTAACGTCAATCCTTTGAAAAACGCATCTGCCTCTGTAATCGAACGCTCCGTCACTAGACCAATATGCTCCCCATTCACTTTAACCGCTAATGCTTCTGGCTTTAATCGGTAGCCTTTACATGCCGGACAATCATGAACAGCCATGTATTTTTCCATTTGGTCACGAATATAATCACTCGACGTATCGTGGTAACGACGACTTACATTGTTTAAGACACCTTCAAAAACAATTAAATTATCTCTCGTATTCCCAAATTCATTCGTATAAACGAAAC
>JASLCF010000011.1 GCA_030146155.1 Savagea sp. | reverse complement strand
CATTTATGACACTAAGACGAATCATTTTTATTTCATGGAAATGAATACACGTATTCAAGTGGAACATACAATCACAGAAATGATTACCGGACTTGATTTAATTGCTCTACAGCTTAGCGTAGCAAACGGAGAACCACTGCCATTCAAACAAGAGGAAGTCACACTCAATGGGTGGGCGATTGAATGTCGAATCAATGCAGAAGATCCACTTCAACAATTTATGCCTGTCACAGGAATTGTAGAAGACTACCACTTCCCGGCAGGACTTGGTGTAAGAATAGACAGTGCTATTCAAGCGAACGCTATGATTACCCCCTATTATGATTCAATGATTGCAAAAGTCATTGTCCATGCACCCACACGAGAAGCAGCGATTAAAAAAATGCAACGTGCGTTGTTGGAATGTACGATTCAAGGAGTGCCAACAACTACTTCTTTTCTCGCAGCTAGTTTAACTGATTCTGATTTTCTTGCAGGCGATTTTGAACATAATTTATTTGACCAAATGTATGCTTCCTTTTCTAAAGGTTGATATAAAAAAAGTGATTGAAAGAGGCCTCCCCCTTTTCAATCACTTTTATTTTTGCGTTTGATAGCCCAATTGTTTGGAAATCTCTTCGGCTGCTTTTTTCATTTGTTCACCGTAATGAGTGACCACTTCTTCAGTAAAATCATGTTCAATCCCTGCAATACTAATTGAAGCAATAACTTCACCGCGATAATTATAGATCGGTGCAGCCACAGAAGCTGTATGATTTTCAAGCTCTGACATACTAACCGTATACCCACGTTCACGTGATTCCTCGATTGCTCTCCACAACTCTTTTTGACTGACCAATGTACTTTCCGTATAAGGAACTAGTGTCACTCGCTTCAGATAGGCTTCAATTTGTGAGTCCGGCATAAAAGTCAAAATCGCCCGTGCACAAGCTCCTCCATATAAAGGACTTCTTCTACCCACAGAAGTGTACAATTTTACTTTTTGATAATGGTCAATTTTTTCTACATAGACTGCCTCGTCTTGTTCTAAAATCGCCAAGTTAATCGCTTCTCTCGTTTCTTCATGCAATGCCCTCATGATCGGTTCTGCAAACTGACGGATATTCATCCTCGAAGAAACCAAGTGGCCGAATTGTAAAAAAATTGTACCTAATCGATATTTATTATCTATTCCTTTTTCTAAAAATTTCATTTCTTCCAATGAAGTTAACATACGAAAAACGGAACTTTTAGGAACATCTGATAATTCTACGATTTCTTGAAAAGTTAACTCAGCGTGCTCCATAAATAAAGTTAATAATTCCATTGTTCGAATGACTGTTTTATTTTTATTCGTCAATGCGGCCTCTCCTCTGTACAACATACTACCGCTTATCATAATGGTTTTTTATTCAAAAAACTAGTGCTTTTTACTTTCTTATTGAAAACGCTCCATAAAATCAGGGTCTGCGGGATTGGCACCCGTGCGACCATTTCTTTCTAAGGCATGAATGGCTTCCATATCTTCGGATGTCAGTTCAATTCGGTTTAACTGAAAATTCTCATCAATACGTGAAGGCGTAACGGATTTTGGAATAACAATCCTACCTTCATGCAGATGCCACTCTAAAATAATTTGTGCAACCGTACGACCGTGTTTCTTTGCAATCTCCACTAAGGTTGGGTCGTCTAATAAAGTACCACGACCTAATGGTGCCCATGCCGTTATAGCGATCTCTTTGTCACGACAAAACTGTTGAAGGTCATGTTGTTGCAAGTACGGGTGAATTTCAACTTGATTCAATACAGGATAAACACCGAGTGCCTCATGTAATGTTTCTAATTGCTCAATCGTATGATTACAAACCCCTGGTACACGTACTTTTCCTTGTTCGTGCAAGGTTAATATCGCACGATACGTTTCAACAAACTGTCCAGGGACTGGCCAATGTGTTAAGTAAGCATCCACATAGGTCAATCCTAATTTTTCAAGGGAACGTTCAAAGGCAGCTAAAGTCGCCTCATACCCTGCATCATCATTCCAGACTTTTGTTGTGATAAATAATTCTTCACGTGGAATACCCGAATCTCGAATCACACGTCCCACTACTTCTTCATTAAAATAATAGGCAGCTGTATCAATATGACGATAGCCTATTTTCAAAGCATGCATCATCGCATCATATGCTTCTTGTTCATCTGTCATCTTATAAACCCCTAAGCCGATTTCAGGGATGGCTTGTTCATTCGCTAGTATTTTATCCATACTCATCCTCCTCTATTCCTACCTCCATTTTATCACTCTTTCTCTATCAGGCAAAACAAGACGTATGCTATACTCAAGAGAAAAAGGAGGGATGGTACATGGAAATTTGGCAAGTCCTTGATGAACACCGTCAACCTACAGAACGTGAAGTCGTTCGTGGTGAAAATTGGAAGCAAGGAGATTATCATCTCGTCGTCCATGTCTGCCTATTCAACCCACAAGGGCAAATGTTAATTCAACAACGACAAGTCGATAAGAAGGGATGGCCTAATCTTTGGGACGTGAGTTGTGGGGGAAGTGCTTTAAAGGGCGAAACGAGTCAACAAGCTGCAAGTCGAGAGCTCTTCGAAGAAATCGGAGTTCCCTATGATTTCACGGACATCCGCCCTTTTCTAACCATCAATTTTGAACGAGGCTTTGATGATTTTTATTGTATTGAGCAAGAAGTTGAACACCAGTCACTTGTTCTCCAAGAGGAGGAAGTCCAAGCTGTCAAATGGGCAACTGAACAAGAAATTGTAGAAGCGATTGAACAAGGGGTGTTTGTCCCTTATCACCCTTCCTTTATCAGCTACCTCTTTGCTCAGCGTGCACATTATGGCTGTATTCAACTAGAAAGGAGGTCCTCTCATGCATGAACATTTTTTAAAAGAGGCCATTCAATTAGCTAACGACAATGTAGCCACAGGTGGACAACCATTTGGTGCAGTAGTCGTTCTTGATGGCCAGATAATTGGTTCAGGGGTGAACGAAATGCACCTCGTTCACGATGTTTCTAAACATGCTGAACTTACAGCGATTCGACAAGCTCAACAACAATTACAAACAGATCAATTAAAAGGCGCAGTAATGTATGCAAGTGGTGAACCTTGTGCCATGTGCTATACTGCAATGGCTTTTGTTGGCATTCAAGAAGCTTATTACTTTAACTCTGTCGAACAAGCAAAACAATTCGGACTGGGCTTATCCAAAGCGATTTATGAAGATTTAAAAGGGTCGCGTCAACTCGTGCAATGCGTGCAACTCCCAGTCTCTAACGTGCAAGATCCGATGGCTTAGCATGATCTCATTTATGTTTCTTAGGTTTAAACAGTCATGTTAATTATTCTGAGCATCATTTATAAAACCGACAGTCTTCTATCAAGAAGAACATGTCGGTTTTTGATTTATTCAATTTATTAAAAAGTGTTTATAGTTTTTCATTCAGGCAATGTCATGGCTTTTTTAATCATTCTAATCTGCCCTCTATGATTTAACTCGTCTTCAAAAACATGAAACCATTTAAAGTAATTATTAGCAGGTAAATCATACCAAAAAGGATTTCTTTCAAATAACCAGGCATCTTCTAATGCTTTAAAATGTTCAATCGTACGTTCTCTTGTCTGTTTCAATTGATTCAAATAATAATCGATTGGATGTCCCTTAATTTCTTTTTGTGCAGGTTGACCAAGATTTAACGCTACTCCTAATCTTTTTATTTCATCCTCAGTAAAATCACGTTTTTCAAAAGTATCAATTTGATAAGCTTCTTCAACAGCAGCCATATGAGCTAGTAGCATACCAATTGAGTTGGCTTCTTTATGAATGAGGTAATCTAACTGATCTAATGATAACTCGCTGACTTCTGCTAAAGTTGTTTCTCTTGTATAATTCATCATACTTACTAATTTGCTAAACTCTATGCTCAAATTTTCTTTTTTATCGATAATAAATAATTGTTGTTTGTCCATCTTTTCTCCTCCAATGTATACGACGATGAATGATATTCCATTTTTTAATTACAATATCAATTTAAACTAATTAGCATCACCTCTTCTTGAGGTAACTAGAAAGGATGAAGAATTCAAATAAAAAAACCACAAGACTAATTATCATCCTTGTGGTTTTAGGCCATTCAATATCATTCGAAGTAATTGTCTAATTTATGATATTCAATCAACTAGACAATGAATGCTGAATATCCGAAGAAGTGAGATATATGAATTCAATTCCCAAGGTTACCTTCATTAAAATAATTGTTCTCATAATCTCACTCCCTTCTTTCTATAGTAAATAAAATATAACAATATTTTTAAAGGTGTTCAATACTAATTTTAAAGCCTTTGCTACCCATACAACTTCTTTTCAATATTTATTTCATATTTTCAATGAGTTGAAGAAATTCCTTCCTTTGAATACGCGGTTCGTTAGTTATGACTGAATAAGAGAGTCCATTTTCTGTAAAATCAACAAACTGCAAGGTATTGGCTGAAAAATAATAACCTGTTGTTCCTCTAATCTCAATCTTCGTTCCCTCTTCCGATTGATGCTCATTTACTTGCTGGACCGAAACTGTCACTTCTTCCTGATACCCATAATTATAATCGTATTGCAACGTCTTTTCTTTATCTTTCATTTGAGTAATCACTTGTAATGGATAAGTATCATCTTGAATGAGGAGAGGCTTTTGTTTCAATTCCGCTTCTACTTCTTCCATAGTCAAAACATTCGTTTCAGGTAAATCAAAACTCTTTTCTTCCCACTCCATGCCCTCTGGCAATTCAATGGTAAAGAAATTGGCTGTAAACTGCGGTTTGGTATCGAAATAAGAATATTCAAAGCGATTGCTCACTTCCCCGTCAGTATAAAATAATACTTTTAAAGCTAACCATGTTTCTTGGTCAACCCACATGTCAGACAATTTTTCGCCCGTTTCGCCATCCTTAATTTGAACGATGGTCGTCTTGCGCTTTAAAAACTTCTGATCTGTAAGCATTTCGATATCAGCATCATCGCCCCATAATTTAATGGCGTTCATTGTAAATTCTTTTTGGGAATTCAGCGAAGCAGCTGGCAATTCTACCTTATTAAAGGGAAAGTGAAACGCATCTTTCGTTTGCTCTGAATAGATGAACATACCTTCATCATTAATGGTCGTCATCGACCGTGCACCATTGGTTTCGACAACTTCTACTTTGCGGTTTAAGTCGCCATCTTGCCATTCTTCAATTTCATAAGCTGTTTTACCATCAAAATCAAATTCCATCGTTGCTTTTGCGTGATATGCAATCGGCTGATCATTGGATTCAACGACGTGCTGTAAGACATCTTCAGGAATCATCATTTGCTTCACAGGATGACTACAACCACTTAAAATCAGGACTAAAAATAATGGTCCTAGCCATTTTCTCATCAACATTCACTCCCTTCTTTCAATTGAATGATAAAGCAAGTTCCCGTTCCTATTTCTGAGTAGGCTTGGACAGTAGCTTGTTCTTGAGTAGCAAGAGCTTGCACGATGGAAAGCCCTAAACCTACACCAGAAGATCTCGTTTGACTCACTTGATAAAAGGGTCGCATAATTCGTTCTAATTGAGTTGCTGTTAGGCCTGCTCCTGCATTTTGAACGCCTACTGTTACGCCCCTTACCTCTACCTTCTCTTTCACAAAATCAAAACAGTTCTCAGGTAAGGCTTGTCCTTCGTCGACTGCAAAACAAACAATTTCACTTTCAGGTGTTGAGAATTTCCGTGCATTGTCCATTAAATTATCAATCATCCGCACCCAATGTTGAGGGGCTACTTTGATGGTTTGATCAGATGTACAGTGCACTAGAACCGGTTGATCGAGCCATTCATAATCCGAGAACACCATATCAAACAATTCATTCGTTTGGACTTCTTGTTTTTCTACGGCATAGTTAGGCGATTGAAGACTTGCAAACATCATTAAATCGGAAATTTGTTTTTTCATTTTCCCCACTTGGTCTATAATGCCTGAAGAATCGACACCTTTCATTTGCAAGGCCTCAGCTTGTAAGAGAATTGCCGCAAGTGGGGTTTTTAAATCATGACTCAATCCAGCAATCATTTCATCTTTCAATTGCTGATCTTGATTCATTTGTTCTTTCGTCTCTTCTAATTTGGCATGCATGTGTAAAAATTGTTGTTCCAATTTACCGATTTCATCATTCGTCGGTCGAAGTAGCTTAATATCATCATCATGTGCATAGGCATCCATGACACTAGCTAATCGCGTTAACCTGTGATTCACGAGACGGTTAATATAGGCATTCGCTGTAATGGCGAGCAGCATGAGTAGCAATACGAAACTTAAGCCCACTACCCACGTCCGTTGTTTTACTTTTTCAATCCAATGCTTTCTCGGTTTTTCAATTTGAAAGAAACCTACTATTTCTCGGTTTTTAAAAATAGGTTCACGATAATTCATCGTGCGGAAAGTCGTTCTCGTTTCGTACAGGGAGCGATACAATTGTTCGACAGACACGTATGGTGGAGCTTGAGCTACTGTCGCATCTAATAATTTCCCTTGGGCATTGAACAAATAAATTTTTTCCGTAGCATTTTTTTTCAATTGCTGTGGCAGTTCTTTTTTCTCTATCCATTCAGGTTGCTGTAATAATTCGGTCATTTGTTGAAAGCGTTGTTCGGTTCGAAACAGTTCTTCAAAATTATCTGCTTTGTGTTGACCTTGGAGGTAACTGATAAAAACATAGGCAACAAGAAGCGGCAACAACATTAAAAACATCGAAAACAGGACGTATTTCGTTTTAATTTTCATAACTGTATTCCTGTGAAGCGATAGCCTTTACCCCATACGGTTTCAATCCATTTGGGTGTTTTAGGAGAGTCTTTTAATTTTTGGCGTAAACTTTTAATATGGACGGTGACCGTATGTACGTCCACACCGCCCTCTTGTTTCCAAACGAGGGTATAGAGTTGTTCTTTTGTGAATAATTCTTCTGGATTTTTTAAAAATAAAGCGAGTAGTGCATATTCTAATTGTGTTAGATCAATGGACTGGTCATTGACGTATACTTCATTGCGTTGCCAATTGATGCGAAGGCCGTCATTCCATTCAGAAGGTTCTTCACTATTTTTTAGTTTGCGGTTGGATCGTCTGATTAATACATCTATTCTTGCTTTTAATTCGAGTAAGCTAAATGGTTTCGTTAAATAATCATCTACCCCGCCATATAAACTTTCGACTTTATCTGTATCGAGTGATTTTGCGCTGAGCATCAGGATGGGAACTTCACTTTTTTTGCGTATGCGTTCAGTCAAGGCCAACCCGTCGAGTTCAGGAAGCATCCAATCGATGAGTAAGCAGTCGTAAGTTTCATTATGGAAGTCTTCCCATGCCTCAACGCCTGTTGTTGCGACGGTGACTTCGTATGCTTGTTCTCTTAAGTAGTCAACGACGACACT
>JASLCF010000029.1 GCA_030146155.1 Savagea sp. | reverse complement strand
CGAAAACCATACGACCTTAAAACTATCGTAAGTGGTCATCGTTCTTTCGTTGATAAAGGACGTTCTTTGATTTAGAAAGTGACACGTTGTTTTGCCGCTTCAAATTCGTGGATGAGCTGTTCGACATAACTTTTAATAGGTTGGATTTTTTTCACCGCACCAATGCCCTGCCCTGCTCCCCAAATATCTTTCCAAGCTTTTGCAGCTTTATCGCCTCCAAAGTCCATTTTAGAGGGATCACTCTCTGGGAGATTTTTTGGATCTAGTCCAGCCTGTTCAATGGAAGGGATGAGATAGTTGCCATGAACGCCAGTGAAATAATTGGAATAGATAATGTCATCTGATTGACTGTCGACAATCATTTGTTTATACCCTTCCACTGCATGGGCTTCTTCTGTTGCAATAAATGGTGAGCCGATATAAGCAAAGTCCGCTCCTAATGCAAGGGCAGCAAGAATAGCTTCACCTGTTGCAATTGAGCCTGATAATGCTAGTGGACCGTCAAACCATTCCCTAATCTCTTGTACAAATGCGAAAGGACTCTTCGTACCGGCATGTCCGCCTGCACCAGCTGCAACAGCTACCAGTCCATCTGCACCTTTTTCAATCGCTTTTTTGGCAAAGAAATTATTAATGACATCGTGTAGGACAATTCCACCGTAGCTATGCGCCGCTTCGTACACTTCTTCTCGTGCACCTAAAGAAGTAATTAATAGAGGCACTTCATGTTTAACGCATAATTGTAAATCTTCGAGTAAACGGTCATTTGAACGATGGACGATTAAATTCACCGCAAATGGGGCTGCTGGTTGTTCAGGATGTTTGGCATCGTGTGCAGCTAATGCCTCTTTAATTTGATGCAACCATTCATCTAACTGACTCGAGGGTCTTGCGTTCAGAGCCGGTATTGACCCAATAATCCCTGCTTTACATTGTTCAATGACCATTTCGGGTGTGTTAATGATAAACATCGGAGCCGCAATAACTGGAATGCTTAAGTGTTCAATCCCTTTGATATGCTTCATCATCTTCCTCCTTTAAATAAGAATGAACATTCATTCATTTTAGGTGTAAAAAAATAGAAAACGTTTTCATTTCTATCTCTAGTGTAAAAGATGAAGTGTGTACTGTCAATTCACAGGGTGTAGGGAGTAAAATATTGGTTACCCCGATGGACCTTTTTTCTTTTTATTTAAAGATTAGATATCATTCCAACTGGAAAAACTAATTTGTGAAAATAATAAATATTTATCCTACTAATAAATAATAAACCAAATAGTGACTGAACGATTTATCTAGAAATTGGAAAGACTTTAAAAAACATTTCATTTCTTACCATGCTGATCTAAGGTTTCAAAGGTACGATACCTTGGACAATGCGAAGGGCATACTAGAGTACACTTAACAATTAATCTAAAATCATATTCGCTTTCTTTCAAATCCAAAATTCTAAAGTTTTGTAAATTGAGCATATTGTTTAATATTTACTTTCTATTTCAAAGTTTAAATTAGAAAGTAATGAAAATAGTTCGTGGAAACCTTAATTACAATAATGGTTTCCACGAGTCTATTGTTGGAGTAGTAAATCTTCACTTATTTTTTTCCAATTTAATTGATATCCAGAGGTAAATGGCAATTCCAACAAATGTTATGATTGTACTAATGATTAGCTGTGTTTCAAATTGCAAAGTAGTCAGATTTAGGAAATAATCTGGAAGTGTTAACAGTGCTACTATAATGATTAAAGTCCAGGATTTTGCCCAAATTGAAAAACCTATTATAAATAGTGTTGTAATTACACCGATAATTAGGCTTCCCGTATTACCAAAATAAATGACGGGAGTATCAATTGCACTATTTAGGAAGGTTAACCCAACAAATAGAGTGAGAGGCAGTATTGCTATACCACCTATTATCAATCCCTGTATTTTGAGAGATTTATTAGTTGTAGAAATATATTTAAATCCTGTAAAAATAGTAACAATAAATATTGCAGCAATTACAATATGTCCGACAATTTCCAAGGTTGAATAGGAAAGGTTTCCTTTTAATAAGTTGGGATAAATTGTAATAGAAAACGACCCCAAAATGATTAAAAAAATGGATGTAAACCATGTTCGGTAATCAATTACCATCTCATCAGAAACCATTTCCATATATGCTTTCGGAGATTTTCCTATAATTTTTTCAATAGACTTACCGTTTTGTTCGGCCTCGGACAAATGGATTTCTAATTCATTTACAATTCCCTCAATTTCATCCGATTGTTTTCCACTTGAAAATAAGTAAACACGTAAGTTTTCCAAGAAATCTTGACTTTTTTTAGAAATTTTTAACTCATTCTTCAATGATTTCATCTCCTTTTACAGACTTTATTTCTGTTTCAAAATCTAACACTCTGTTAACATTGTTCTGTAGCTTTTCCCAACGTTCCACAAATTCTTTTAATTCCAGATCACCCTTAATTGTTAGTGAATAATATTTTCTTTTAGGTCCAGCTGTTGACTTTTTTAATGTTGATGTAACTAATCCCTCCTTTTGCATCCGCATTAACAATGGATAGATTGTCCCTTCACTAAAAGAATCAAATCCATAATTACCAAGTTTCTCCGCTAATTCATATCCATACACTTCTTTATTTTTTATAATTGCCAGTAAACAGCCGTCAATAATACCCTTTAGCATTTGTGTTGATGACAAGCCTCTCCCTCCTCTTGCAGTATCTTGTAATACAAGGCTTATGGGCGTAAGGTATCTTGTATTGCAAGGTAATGATATAATAACTATAACTTCATTAGCCTTGTAATGCAAGGTATAAGTGCAAAACATTATTTAATTAGGAAGAATTCCAAATGATAATCCGCATACTCAATTTTTTTACTTTAGGGAAACATAAAAATGCTCTTATAAAAAATATTGCTACGACAAGCTTTCAAGGTGCTAACCGATGCTTCGTTCTACTTCATAAGAATATGGATGAACAAAGAATGTTAAAGAATCAGATAATTCAACAGTAAAAATCTCCTAACGTCAAATACGTTAAGAGATTTTTTTGCTTAGCCTTCAATCGAACCCGCAATCAATAGGTACATTAAACCTGTCAATAAAGCAGCCATATAGAAAATGAGTGCAAGTGTATCTGCTAATTTCCAGTCTTGTTTAGCATGAGCAAAAGGCAACCATATCTTGTTTTGCTGTCTTTTGATATTCGCTAATACACTGAGTGCATAGCCAATCCCTAGTAAACCGATTTGACTATAGGGAAATAGAAAAATCAGGGTGAGTAAAAATTTTGGCATCGTCAAGACTCCTTTCCTCTTAGCGTTGAATTAACCATTGGATACGTTGTACCATACCCTGTTCTTCTTCATATGAATCTCTCACTTTTACAGCTTCTCCGACATGGTTTGTAATCAAACCGTAGACATTTAATTGCATATAGTGATGCATTAACTCTTCTTTATTCACAGTCCATACGAAGATATGTTTTTCTTGTTCTTCAGCCTGTTGAACGAGGCGTGAAGTGACTGAAAAGTCTTCTAAACTTAAATAGGTAGACGGAGTATCTGGAATTCGACCGATGTTCATGGCAATGACATCACTAGTTTGTAACAGTGGATCCAATTCTTGTAATTTACGTAAATGCACAAGGTCTAGCGATTGAATCACATAGTCGTACTGCACATCATAAGCAGTTAATAGCTCAAGTAATTGCTGTTCAAAATCGTCTGTTTCGTGTCCATAGGTTTTTGTTTCTACCAGCAATTGAATATCTAGTTCTTTGGCACGCTCGATATATGCTTCGAAGCTTGGGAGCGGTTCAGTAAATTGACCATTCGTTAACGGTAACCCAACGAGTTCGTCATAAGTTAACTGACCAATCGCACGTGAATCATTCGCTAAGCGACGTAAGGTTTGATCATGATAGACGACGAAACGCCCATCTTTTGTTTGTTGGATATCCATTTCGACCATTTCTGCACCTGCTTCTGCTGCTGCTTCAAGACTAGCAATCGTATTCTCAAGTGCAGCGGCTGCATAACCTCGATGGGCGACAATTTTAGTGACGGGTTGGTACACCGTTTCTTTAACAACATTTGTATAAATGACTGATGCTACAATAAAGCCAACCAGTAATAAAGGCCAGAAGCGTTTGAAATAAATGCCTAATGTTTGCTGATGAATCGTAAAGCTTTCTTT
>JASLCF010000021.1 GCA_030146155.1 Savagea sp. | reverse complement strand
AAGCCCACGCTGAACTTGCGAACTGATTTTCGAGATAAGGTTGAATGTTCCATTGGCGAGATAAAGTGGCCAGGCACGCTTTGGCGATGTGAATGGATGGAATGGTGTTGCGTGCTTGTATGTCTTTCCCTCAAGAGATTGAAAAGATATAACTAACTTTTTTCTTACTCCATCAATTGAACAGGATACGCTTCATTTTCACAACATTAAAAAGCTAAAACCATGCTTGAAGTGCAGGCATCGACTCGAGCAGGATGAAGCGGATCAGGCAATACCCCGCAGACGACAATACATAGTCATAGCCAACATTAATCTGTCGAGGAGGATTGCCGTCCGCCCTGCTGAACGCGTATGCCGAAACGGAAAGCAAATTCTAAGCCGACACTTCATTCAAAAATAAGATAAGAACTACCGCCCGCCCTACTAAACACTTATGCCGAACCACAAAGCAATGACCAACTCACACCCCTCTTATTCACAACATAAAAAAAGAGACAGACGAAAACCGCCCATCTCCCACAAACTAATTAAACAAACGCAATAACTCCTGCACATTCGAATTCACTTGCTTCATCAACAACTGATCACCCTGCTGACGAATATCCGTCTGCACAAAATTCATCATCTCACGCGACATATCCGAATCCTCCAACTCAGATAACGCACGCGCCAAATGACTCTCATACATCGCCGCATTCGCCAAATGACTCTCAATCGCATGCATCTTCGAACCAATCTCCGTCAAATGCTTTGCAATCACAGTCGTCGCATAATCCACATTACGTATAAACTGATCCGCCTGCTCACGCGTCAACAACTGCTCTCCTGTCTTCGCCTCAGCCACATGATCCGGCAAATCCGAAGACCCATCCTTCACTAAACCAAGCTTCTTCGCAGTAACCTCAATTAAATTAATCTCAATTTTTTGATTCGAGTTCGACCCAATCTGAATCACCAATGGAATCGTCTCACCCAAAATCGCACGCGTATTGAACTCCAAATGCTTCGCCGTATCATCAATCTCTTGAATCAACTGGTTCAATTCCTCCTGTGCAATCCCGCGGTCCTCATCCGTCATCGTATCCGTCGCCGCCATCACAGCAAGCTCACGCATCCGATCCGTCAACCCACTACTATTATTCATTCCTTCGTTCATCACCCCAAGAGCTGACAAAGCATCATTCATATTTCGTTGAGCCTGTGAAAGCCCACGAATCTGTGCTCGCATTTTCTCAGAAATTGAAATATCTGAAGCTGTCTGAGCACCTTTTCCCGCTTTGAGACCCGTCCCTAGTTTCTCAAGTGTCTTTTCAATTTGTGACACATTACGGTTCGCACGATGAGTTGTAAATGCGATTTGAGCATTATTATGTACGCGCATCCTTGCACCCCATTTCTACACTTTACACTTTCATTGTTATATATCGGACGATTGGACTGAAGTTTTACTCCTTTTGACCGATAGAAAAAATAAGTGCACCATTGAACGAGGACAAAGGAGTAATTATCTTGAACTATCAATTTGCCAAACAACAATACACAAAACAACAAACGACCATGATCAATTCAGTGGAAACCGTTATCTTATTGTTAAAACAAGTGGAACGAGGCATCTCTCAATTGCATACCGCCATACGACTGGAGAGTACCCGTGAAATTGAACGGATTTTACGCGATTTACAAACCATCCTATTTGAACTCATGGCCTTAACCGATCGTACGCATGAAAAAGGAAAACGTCTTTTTTTATCTTACGCCTATATTAACCAGCAATTCGTCACCATGCGACTCACTCATTTATTTGACGAACTCACAGCCAGTCAGCTACTTGTAGAACAATTCAGACAATCTTGGGAAGAAGCTTTAGCCAATCAACGTAAAAAAATGTATACGACGGATCAAATTTAAAAAAGATAGAGCAAGGCTATTCCCTCGCTCTATCTTTTTTATAATTTTACGGCTTGTTTGCCTGAAATACCAGGACGTGTCATCTCTTGTGGGTCTAAAATAGCATCTAACTGAGTCGCCGTCAGTACACCGCGGTCTAAACAGATTGCACGCACGGGTTTGCCTGTTTTTAAAGCTTCTCGTGCGACTTCTGTTGCGATTTCATAGCCTACATGTGGACTGATTGCTGTTACAATCCCAACACTTCGATCGACATAACCTAACATATTTTCCTCATTCGCTGTTAAGCCTTCTAACGCATAATCATTAAATGCATTAAATACATTCGTCATAATTTCAATCGATTGCAGTAAGTTAAAGACAAGGACAGGCTCCATCACGTTTAATTCAAATTGTCCCGCTTCCGACGCCATCGCAATCGTTGTATCATTTCCAATGACTTGGAATGCCACTTGGTTCATGACTTCCGCCATCACCGGATTGACTTTACCCGGCATGATAGAAGAGCCTGGCTGACGTGGAGGTAAATTAATTTCAGCTAAGCCTGTTCGTGGACCAGATGCCATTAAACGTAAGTCGTTGGCAATCTTAGAACAGTTCACCATACAACCTCTTAAAGCCCCTGATACTTGCACATAAGCATCTGTATTTTGCGTCGCATCTACTAAATGAGAAGAAGATACGAAATCAAACCCACTGTTTTCACTTAGGCGTTCAGCCAC
>JASLCF010000143.1 GCA_030146155.1 Savagea sp. | reverse complement strand
CCATGATTATTTGTTCATCCTTAATGTCCCTAAAGAAATCGATACTATTTCTTATCAACTCAACGGTGAAGACATTCCAATTGATCGCTTGCTCGTTGGATCGTAACTCGAACGTTTATTCACCTTTTTAACAGACAATTCTAATTAGAGTTGTCTGTTTTCATTTTTGTTCTGAAACTTATTTTAGACTTTCATTTCATATTCAAATTTCAAGGCTTCTACTACTTTTAAACACAAAACCCCCTTCTTCAAATTTTTCAACTTGAAAAAGAGGGTTTATTGTACCCAGTTGTTATATTATCCTACGAATCATCTGCATCAATAACTCATATAAACACTGTTGTATCAGGGTTTCATTTATTTTAGGTATTTAGAACTATTCCCACTCAATCGTACCTGGAGGCTTCGCAGTAATATCATAAACGACGCGATTCACGTGATCGACTTCGTTTGTAATACGTGTACTGATTTTCTCCAGTAAGTCCCAAGGAATACGTGCCCAATCTGATGTCATCCCATCTACCGAATGCACAGCACGAATGCCGATTGCATGGTCATACGTACGTTTTTCATCGCGTTTTCCTACCGAACGAATATTAGGGAGTACTGTGAAGTATTGCCAAATATCACGGTCTAGACCAGCTTTAGCGATTTCTTCACGTAAAATCCAATCCGACTCACGGACAATTTTTAATTTTTCTTCTGTTACTTCTCCCAATACACGAATCCCTAAGCCAGGACCTGGGAAAGGTTGACGCCAAACGATTTCTTCAGGGAGACCTAATTCTAAACCAAGTAAACGAACCTCATCTTTAAAGAGTGCTGTTAATGGTTCTATTAATTCAAACTCTAAGTCCTCTGGTAATCCACCAACATTATGATGGGATTTAATCACTTCTGAAGTCGCTGTTCCACTCTCAATAACGTCTGCATAAATTGTACCTTGTGCTAAATAATCAATTCCTTTTAATTTAGCTGCCTCGTCATCGAATACATAGATGAACTCATTGCCAATGATTTTACGTTTTTGCTCTGGATCAGTGACTCCTTTTAGTTTACCTAAGAAACGTTCTTGTGCATCTACTTTAATGAAATTCATATGGAATCCATTAGCAAAAGTTTCAACAACACTGTCCGCTTCCCCTTTACGTAATAAGCCGTGATCAACGAAAATACAAGTGAGCTGATCGCCAATGGCTTTATGCACTAACGCTGCAACTACTGAAGAGTCTACGCCACCACTTAATGCACATAATACATTTTTATCTCCAACGGTTTCACGAATACGCTCAACTTCCATCTCTACGAAATATTTCATCGTCCATTCTGATTTTGCTTCACAAATTGTAAATACAAAGTAAGAGAGTAGGTCATTTCCACCTAAAGTATTCGTTAATTCAGGATGAAATTGAAGACCGTATACTTTTTTCTCATCATTGACTAAAATTAATGCGTCCTCATCAACTGATTTGAAGCCCGTTGGCATTTCTTTGATTTGATACGTTTCTTCTAATTGAACATCCATTTGTCCATTTAACGCTTGAACCAAACCGTGTTCTTCTGTAGCTTTAATTTGTTTTTGTTCACCAAATACATTCGGTACCTCTACAACTGAGCCTCCGAAGTAATCTGCCAACGCCATCACGCCAGAACTTACCGCGAGAATAGGGATTCCCATTTCAAATAATTCATCTGCAATGGATAAATTATATTTTTCGATAACTTCAGGTGCTCCACCTGATAAAATGACACCAACTGCGTTCATTCCTTTAATTTCAGCAGCTGTTGTAGTATGAGGGTGCAACTCACTATACATCCCAATTTCACGGATTTTTCGTGTCAGTAATTGGTTGTGTGGGCTACCGAGGTCAATGACTACAATTTTCTCTTGAGCACTCAACAATGGTGCGGTTGACATAAATCATCTCTCCTTTTTTCACTCTGCTTTGCAGCGAATGAGTATGTTGTTATTTTACTCGTCTCTATGCCTTTTATCAACTTTCATTTCTAGTAAAATTTTTCGATAAAAAGATTTAAATTGTTGATTGTTGGAATTTTCTGTATTTCTATACTTCGATTGATACCTTGCCTCTACCCATTGTTGAAAAGTCGGGAAATTTGCTTCTTGATTGACCCGCTTCGCAAATTGCCGTTCCGTCTCACCTAACTGCCGCTCCCAACCTCGCTTCTTCAATAAACGTAGGAGATGCGAGTGCATTCCCTTTAGGGTATTTCTTTGGCGATATTGATAAAATAAGAAAAGCAAGGTTACCCCTACACCACTACTTAATAAGAAAGGCCAGAGTAAGCGAGAATTATTTTTCGGTTGGACAGGTTCTGGTAGTCGTTCCTCTTTGGGTTGCTCCGGCTGTTCTTCAGGTTCTTCAGGGGCAACGGGCGCCACCTGCTCAACATTTGTAACTGGTGAAGTAAACCCTGGAGTCGGTTCAAAGGGTACCCAACCTTCTCCTGGAAAGTACACTTCAACCCACGAATGGGCATCACTTTGTTTGACTTCATAAACCATTTGTCCATTCTCTGCTTGAATCTCTGCACCTGATGCAAAGCCTTTCGCCCACTTAGTTGGGATACCTAATGTCCGCAACATCACCGCCATAGCTGTCGAAAAGTTATCGCAGTATCCCCGTTGTGTTTCAAATAAAAATTGATCCACATAATCTTGATCTTCAAGAGGGATACCCACAAGTTCGTGACTATAAATAAACGGACCTGATGAAAGATACTGTTCAATTGCTTTCACTTTGCCATAGACTGACTCTTCCTGTCTTGTTACTTCTTCAGCTAATTGTTGAATCCTAGGGGGTAAATGCGCTGGTAATGTGAGGTACTTTTCAAGTTCAAGTCGGTCACGATAATAGCTTTGCTGTTTCACTTGACGTAAATTTTCTTCATTAAATGTAAAATCTACGACATTTAATGTATATTTTTTGATGGATTGATTTGACGAATACATTTGTTCTCTTCGTTCATTTTGATAAATAAGTGCCTTGCCCTCTTGTATACTTTCCATTCCATAAACATAGGGAAGATACGGTAAGTCACTCACAAGCTGAATGGCAACTTTTTCATGATTTCCCTTGTCTTTCGCTACTTGTTGTTCTGTTTCATCAGGTGAGATACTCCACCCTTTTGAAATATAACTATCCTTTACTTCGATTTTGTAATAACGCGGCTCTTTTGTTGTCGCATGCAGCACAACTTCTTCTTCAGGTATAAAATCCCCACCTAGTCTGTCGTCTTCTAGGCTATACCCTGTTTTACTTATGGTTTGCGATTGTTGTTGGCCACCATCTTCAGCGAATGTTGACCACTGATTCACACCAAATGCCAAAATTGCAATTGTCACTAATCTAACTAGTAGTAAACGCCCTTCTTGACGGGGTATACGATACAATCTTGTCGTTCGAATAATAGTGATTAAAGAAAGGAGAATCCATGTAAGAGGGATAATATGTCGCTCAACAGAATAGACATTTAGTAATTCCATCGCGACAAAAAATAGAGTGGTCGATACGATAAACAAAGTTAAAGATTTTCGGATATCAATCCAATAATGTATAAAATAAGAGAAAATCCATAACAACATGAAAAAGAGCAAAGTTTGAAAACCATTAGAGAACATAGACCATTCAAATCGTACAAAAAAACCTAGATTTTCTAGCCATTCATTTTTAAAAAATAAATAGATACCTTCTCCCTCTGCTTTAAACATAACAACCAACAGGAACTGGCTTAATAAAAACGCTAACAAGACATTTAAAAGCATCGGTTGTTTGAAATAGAATAAAGACAAGCAAAGGAATAAGTAGATGGAAAAGAAGATAAGGTATTTAGACTGCGTTAAAAATAAAATAGGTTGTAGCCATTCTAGCAATAATAAAAAGCTAAATAGATATAACAATAAACGTCTGACATGGAGCCACTTATTCATAGACGACACCCCTTTAAATCTCGGTAGTCGACCCATCTGCTACTTCCTTGCATACGGTTACTATCCCCTAAAATGATTAAGCGTTCCGCCGGCAAAGAGAGCGGTGTATCAACGGCTGTGATGAGCCAGTCAGTCGTCACCTCTATTGATTCTTTTTCAGGCTCTACCCTTGCTAATTCTTGCAACCATTCGCCATACCTCGGTAATCCTTTAATCAGTTCAAATTCTTCACCTTTCAATAAAGCAGTGACTTGATGCCCTTCTTCCATCAAATGAGAACCTACAGTAGCAAATAGGCTAACTTTCTCTTCAAAATAATGGCTAGTATTGCAATCCAGTCGAATACGGTAAACGAATTGCTTTTCCCCTTCAAATGATTTCGTCATCAACTGTTGATGCTTAGCACTTAATTTCCAGTGAATATGTTGCAGGGCATCTCCTGCCGAATACTCTCTTACACCATGAAATTCTTCTTGCCCTATTGCTTGTCCAACACTCATTCGCTGACGATTGAAGTCAGTGAAATCCGCAATTGCCTGCTGAGGGTTGAATGGCAAAGTAGGTTGAATAATAGGGTATTGATAATACGTGGCTTTTTCATTGATACGACGTTTAAAAGTAAACCATCCGAGTATGGAGTCTACGCGTAGCTCTGCTTGCTTTAATTGATAGTAACCACGTGGTAGGTCATTCAACGGCATCAAGAAAAGACTCGACTTTCTATTGGTAACCAGTAATTCTGCTTCTTTTAAAAATGAGGCTTGTTGAGACACCCATTCTTCTGACCAAGTCATCGTTAAAAATGGAAAGAGTTTCGGAAAAGTGACCTGAATTCTCGAAGAAGGCTTGTTCGAATGGGTCACTGTTCGTTGATAAGACAACGGGAACCATTGCACAAAACTGAATAGCAATGCGTTATATACTAACAAAGGGAGAAGGATCAGCGAGGGGTAAATAAAACCTTGCCATAGAAAGGGTGCTACAATCATCGTGATAAACAGAGCACTCAGTATAACCCACTCTTTTCTATTCACCGAGCAATCTCCTGTTCAACGACTTTTGTTAACCACACTTGCCCTAAACTTTCTAGGGTCACTCCATCCAAAATAGCTTGTGGAGATCGCATTAAACGATGATAAATGACAGGTTCAAACAACTCGATTAAATCATCCACTACTACATAGTCTCTCCCTTGAATCCATGCATAAGCTCGAGCAGCTTCCTGTAACGCCAATGAAGCTCTCGGACTCATCCCTAACGATAAATGCTCTGACTGTCTTGTCCATTGAGCAAGTTGAACAATCATTTGTTGCAACTCTTCAGCAATAAACACATGGGTCACTTCTTCCATCCATTGACGTAACTGTTGTTCATCTACAACAGGAGCAATTTCACATTCGTTCGTTCCCCGTTGTAATAACAACAATTCATCGGCTGGCTCTAAGTACCCTAAAGAAATTCTGAATAAAAAACGATCGAGTTGCGCTTCAGGTAAACGATAAGTCCCCTCATGTTCAAGCGGGTTTTGTGTAGCCATCACAAAAAAAGGAAAAGGCATTGGGTAGGTCGCTCCATCGACAGTCACTTGACGTTCGGCCATACTTTCCAATAAGGCTGATTGCGTCTTAGGCGATGCTCGATTCAACTCATCTGCTAAGATAAGTGGATGATGAAGCGGCCCTTTTTTAAATTCAAATTGACGAGAAGCAGGCTGATAAATCGATACGCCTAAAATATCAGAAGGTAATAAATCTGAAGTCATTTGAATTCGCTTCGATTCCATTGCAATGCTCGCAGATAACGCTCTAATCAATGCGGTTTTCCCGACACCCGGCACATCTTCTAACAAAACATGCCCTCTGGCTAATAAAGCAACGAGCACCCATTCAATTTCTCGTTGCTTGCCAATCATTCGACGTTCAATCGCTTGCACGAGTGGACGCACTTCTTCACGCATACCATCCCTCTTTTCTTATTTCCAAAATGTATCATAAATATGAATCGGTAAATGCCTTTTATGTTCAGATTGTTGATATAATTGTTCGATTCGTTGAGCAGCCGATGGAGAGATTGTTTTTCCTTCCAAATAATCATCAATCTCTTGGTATGAAACCCCTAAAGCTTCCTCATCAGGTTGTGCTGGTTTCTCTTCTTCTAAATCAGCTGTTGGTACTTTTTCATACAGGTGTGGTGGACAATCTAATTCTTTTAACAAGGAGGCTCCTTGTCTTTTATTCAAACGGAAAATCGGCATTAAATCAGCAGCCCCATCTCCAAATTTTGTAAAGAATCCAGTTACCGCTTCAGCTGCATGGTCACTGCCTAGTACAGCCAATTTCTTCTCTGCTGCTACCGCATAGTGTACTTTCATACGTTCTCTCGCTTTTTCATTTCCTTTTGTAAAATCAGAAAGCGTAATGCCCGCTTCTTTAAGTGCAGACACGGATGCGTCCACTGCAGACTGAATATTAACTGTCACTGTTTGACTAGGCTGTATAAAGCGGAGTGCATCTTGACAATCCTCTTCATCAAACTGTTTGCCATAAGGTAACCGCAATGCAATAAACACGTACTCTCTTTCTGCTTGTTCAGCATTCAACTCATCTACTGCCATCTGTGCTAACTTTCCAACTAAAGTAGAATCTTGTCCGCCAGAAATACCTAAAACAAAACCATTAAAAAAAGGATACTTTTGCATATATTGCTTTAAAAAATCAATTGTTCTTCGAATTTCAAGTGAAGGATCAATCGTAGGTTGAACGAAAAGCTTTTCAATAATTGTTCGTTGCATCCGACTCACTCCTTTTCAAATTGTTTCACTCGATCATTGACTTCTGTAATGTTTCTCATTTTATTATCCCAACACTTTTGACTTAAATCGACAGGATATTCTTGAGGATTTAATGAGCGTTTATACTCTTCCCACAACGTATCTAACTGTTTGAAACTAAATGTACGGATATCTTCGAGCGTTGGCAATTGATACACAATCTCCCCTGACTTCACAATAGGTTGATGAATATTAATCGCTTCAAAATCGCTGACATGTTTGGATAAGTAGGTATGAACAGGGTGGAACATATGCAGTACTTCTTCTTCATTCGGGTCTTCATCTGCTAATGTAATATAGTCCCCCTCTGATTTCCCTGTCTTTTTATTCATAATGCGGTAAACACGTTTTAATCCAGGAGTAGTGACCTTTTCAGAAGTAGAAGAAATTTTAATGGTATCTTCCATTTCTCCTTGCTCATTTTCAATTGAAACAATTTTATAGACAGCGCCTAAAGCAGGTTGATCATACGCTGTGATTAGTTTCGTACCGATTCCCCACGAATCAACTTTAGCGCCCTGTGCTTTTAAGTTTAGGATGGTATATTCATCTAAATCATTGGAAACCACGATTTTTGCTTCAGGGAATCCTGCTTCATCTAACATCTTTCTTGCTTCTTTTGATAAAAAGGCAATATCTCCGCTATCTAGTCGAATGCCTAAGAAATTAATTTTATCACCGAGCTCTTTAGCGACTTGAATCGCTGTCGGCACTCCAATTTTCAATGTGTTATAGGTATCCACTAAAAACACGCAGTCTTTATGTCTTCTAGCATAAGAATGAAACGCTTCATACTCACTCTTGTAGGCTTGTACCATCGCATGGGCATGTGTCCCAGCAACAGGTATTCCAAACAACTTGCCTGCTCTAACATTACTTGTAGCTTCTAGTCCACCTATAATCGAAGCCCTTGCTCCCCAAATCGCTGCATCCATTTCTTGTGCACGCCTTGTTCCAAACTCCATGACTACTTCATCTTTCACAACTTGTTTAATTCGACTTGCTTTCGTAGCAATCAGTGTTTGAAAATTTACGATATTGAGTAAAGCTGTTTCTAACAGTTGTGCTTCAGCTAATGGTGCCTCGATTCGAACGAGAGGCTCATTGCCAAATACAAGTTCCCCCTCAACAACAGAATAAATGTCTCCTGTAAAACGTAAGTCTTTTAAATATGCTAAAAAGTCTGCTTCATAACCTTGTTCTGAAAGATAAGCTAAATCTGAATCTGAAAAACGAAAGCCTTTGATATATTGAATCATGCGTTCTAGACCTGCAAATACCGCATACCCATTATTGAAAGGCATCTTTCTAAAATACAACTCAAAAACGGATTTCCTCGTGTGCATACCATCTGCCCAATACGATTCCACCATGTTGATTTGATATAAATCTGTATGCAGCATAAAGCTGTCGTCTTGATCGTTATATTTCATTTGAATTCCTTCTTCCCTTTAATAGTAGTTTCATTATACATCATTACTTCGAGACATTCTAAAGGAACCGTACTCAAAAACACTACTCGCAATTCTTGGCACCTATAAAAAAGTTCCTCTGAATGATTTCAAGAGGAACTTACAATTTTCATTATTTATTGAATGGCTTCAATGCGATAAGTAGAGTCATTCAAAACAAATGAATCTCCTATTTTTTTATGAATAAGACGTTGACCTAACGGACTTTCAGAGGAAATTTCATTTAACTCAATATCCGCTTCCAGTGAGGGTACAATTTTGAACTCCAATTTTTCTTGATGTGTCAGGTCTATCAATGTGACATGATGGCCTTCTTCAATTGTTACATACTGTGTAGGTGCAATAACTACCGCATGAGCTAGCACATTTTTTAGTTGCTCAATCTCTTCTCTAACATCAGTTGCCTCATCAAAATACTGTCGATACACAGGATCCTCATGAAAGTCACAAAACTTTCTCGCTGCTTGCACTCTTGCTGTCGCTTCTTTTAAGTCTTGTGCTTCAAGTCGTTTCAGCTTTTCTTGTAGTCGACTTTTTCCTTCTTTCGTCAGCCGTTGCTTCACCGTACTCACCCTTTTTGTTCTTTTTGTTCTCCACCTATTCTCTCAAATGCATTGTAAATTAACCAGTAAATGAGACTGCCGAGAACGGTCAAAGCAATTGTAAACGAAGAAGACCAAATAGTAGCTTCACTATTATTTTTTAACATTAAAAATACAATAGCTATCAACCCTATTAAAACACCAGCAATCGTGTAAGCAAATGCTCTTTTTCTTCTCGAACATTTTTTACGCCGCGCACGCTTTTCTATCATGAGGCTTAAAGGGAGTACGCCTAATAAATACATAGGGGTCAAAAAAATACTGATAACAACACTAAGTTGCCCTATCGTTTGCTGACTAGGTAATTGAACCATCCACTGAAAAATAAAAGCTAACAGTAAGCTGTACACTACTATTGAAAGGAGAGCCACACCTACTTTTTTTGAAAATTGATCAAACCACTTACTTTCTCTCACAATTGACTCCCCCTTTTCTTTCTTCTTATCGTATCTGATTCTAGACCTTACGACTAGTTGTCTGCCGAATTTGTAATTAAATTGTAATCCAACTATTTATTTTCTGAAAATTGCTATTCTAAACACTATTCTGTCTGTAAACGCTTTCTTATGCTATTCTAAAATAATTATAAAAGTTGTTAGACATATCAGTTTTTTATTGTATAATTGATTCCGATGGCTGAATTTTATTAGGATATGCTACTATCTCCCCAAGATATCGTATATTTGTATAAAGTTAAATTATACTGAATATAATATTCAGCCAACTTTCATTAAAGGAGTTATGTTTAAAATGAATACAACAAAGACTAAAATGTCAACAATGATTCTTGTAAGCTTAGTGACTGCATTGGTTGTTAGCATTGCTAGCTTATTTATTTTCTCATCCATTGATAAAAAAGCAGTGGATACGAATATTTCGAACGTAACAGTCGCATACAATTTACAAGGTGCGAATAAATATGTAGGAAACTGGACAAAAGACGAGGGATTTTTCGCATCCCATGCTTCTGCTCCTACTTATAAATTACTGAAAGATCAACCCGTTGCAACTGAAGTTATCGCAGCTACAAAAAATGAAACAACACATATCGGTTCTGTAGCAGATGGATTCACTTCTATTGATGGACAGTCACTTATGCAATTTTTCTACCCAACAGTGACCTATGACAAAACGGACCACGTTTCAGAAAACTTAGATCGCATAACTGAAGGAGAAATCATTGAAATTGCACTTTCTTTCAATGAAGCCTATACTTTTGAAGAAATGAAAGCTATTGTTCCTTCTAAAGTCAACTTACAGTGGGTAATGGCTGACGTTTACACAGAGGAACAGATTGAAGGATTTAAAGCGCATTTAACAGATGAAAGTTTCGTCAAAGCACAATCTATTCTTGAAACAGAAGCAATTGGTTTCCCATTAAGAGATCGTTCAAATGAAGCAATTGAAAACCCTGAACAAACATTCATTGATCTGCTCGCTAAAGTGAAAGACCTAAACAAAGAAGATTATGCATTACTTCATCAAGCTGCAGAACGCGTGAAGAAAGTAGAAGATATCAAAGTAATCGGTGCTGTTGTAACAGCAACTGCTGAAGAAATTGAATCTTTACTTGAAGTAGAAGAAATTGTCGGCTTATCATTTGGTACAAAAGCAAAACTAAACTAAAAAAAAAGGCTTTATCGCTGAATCTTATGCGATAAAGCTTTTTTTATTGAAAAGGATTATAAAATCGACTACCGTCTTAAAAAGTAATCCATAATGCAAGTACAGCAATCCCTACACTAATAACAAGTGTCCAATAGTCAAGCCTTTGGAAGGGACGGCCACTATACCATGTACGTTTTTTATGTTTGCCAAATCCTCTGAGTTCAAGCGTATTCGTCACTACTTCAATACGCTCAATCGAAGACAAGATTAACGGGGATAAAATAGATGCGAAATTCTTCAATCTTTTCCCTAATTTCTCATTCCGAGACAAATCAATCCCTCTGGCTTGTTGCGCATGTGCAATCGTACGAAAATCTCTTTGGATATCAGGAATATAACGAAAGGCTAATGCAATAGAGTAAGAGATTTTATAAGGGACTTTTATTTTGTTTAATGAAGCGGCAAATTCACTTGGATGTGTCGTGACAATAAATAACAAAGCTGCTGGAATCACTACAAAATATTTCAAGGTAATATTAAAGTGATAAAATACCTGTTCCCATGTTAAATTATAGCGTCCCCAAAATTCAGCAATAAGATGACTACTTCCATAAATCTTCACGCCTTCTTGGGGTGAAAATAAATAAATCGCAAGATTATTAAGGAGTAAAAAGAACAAAATAAAAAGCAAGATAAAACCTATTTCTTTTATTTTTATTTTTGAAAGATAGAAAATAAATAGACTCGCAAAGAAAAGTGCAACTAACACCCGCGTATCATAGGTTAACATAGCAACCATTGACCATAATAAAAAGACAATCAACTTTGTTGTCCCTGATAATCGGTGAATCGGTGAAGGGCGATCGATATAAGCTAATAATTCTTTTGCCATAATAATCTACGCTTCCTTTCCTCTGCTACAAACGCTTCAACACATTGTTTCGGATTTTCTAAACCTACTTTTTCAGCAAGTTGAAATAAAGAAGTTTCTTTTAAATAAGCCTGTTCAATGAGTTCCTCATTTAACAGTACATCTAAGGGATCGCCTTCAAAAATAATGTTCCCTTCCACCATTACCACTGCACGATTGGCATATTCTAACATCAAATGCATATCGTGTGTAATGATGACTACTGCAATCCCTCGCTGCTGTAGGTTCTGTAAAAAATGCATCATTTCAGTAAAATGACGATAGTCTTGTCCTGCTGTAGGTTCATCAAGTAAGAGTACTTCCGGCTGCAACACTAAAATTGAAGCGATTGTCACTCTTTTTTTCTGTCCATAACTCAAAGCCGCAATCGGCCAATTTCTAAAAGGATACAATCCGCAGATTTCTAGCGCTTCATGTACTCTACGTTCAACTTCATCTTCTGAAAAACCTCTTAATTGCAGACCAAAAGCAACTTCATCAAAAATCATATGTTTTGAAAGCATATGATTCGGATTCTGCATCACAACACCTACACGTTCAGCTCTTTGTTTAATTGAATCATTTGTAACATCTTCTTCACGGTGAAGAATTCTCCCATTTTGTACCTTCTCAAAACCACCAAGTAACTTACCTAATGTCGACTTTCCTGCACCATTTTGACCAACAATCGCTACCATTTCTCCTGGATAAATGGAGAGAGACAAGTCTTGAATCTGTAAACGTTTATCATCGTAACCAAAAGACAACTCTTCGGCGACGAACAAGGGAGTACCCAGCGGTTCATTGAGTTGCTCAGGAGAGGATGTTGCCCACTTTCGAATCAACTCTTCTTGGCCACGTAAATCAAACGTTGTGAGATCGGCAGGATGCATTTCAGGTACTATCGTGCAACCCGCAAATTTTGCAGCTTTTAAATAAAGAGGTTCTCGAATGAATGTTTTTTCTAAAATAGAAGTAGACAGTAATTCGTTTGGTGCCATGTCTGCAATCAAATGCCCATGGTCCATCACAATGATTCGGTCTACATCACGGTGCAATACATCTTCTAGTCGGTGCTCAATCATGACAACTGTGGCAGCTGTTTGTTGATGAATGGTTTCAATTAACTGCATTGCTTGTTTACCCGTTGCTGGATCTAAATTGGCCAAAGGTTCATCAAACAAAAGAACTTCGACTTCATCAATAATTACCCCACCAATCGCGGCACGCTGTCTTTGTCCACCAGATAGTTCATGTAAAGAGGCCGTGAGTTTATCACTTAATTCTAAGCGATCTGCTACCTCCTCTACTCTTCTCTTCATTTCAACTTGTTCAATACAGTCATTTTCTAATATAAAGGCCATATCTTCACCGACTGATAACCCTACAAATTGTCCATCAGCATCTTGTAATACTGTCCCTACTACTTTTGATAAATCAAAAATCGTGTACTCTTGTTGCGGTTTTCCTTTAATGTGTAATGTACCTGTGGATTCACCTTCATAAGAAAAAGGAACAAGCCCATTCAAACAATGGGCTAGTGTGCTTTTTCCGGAACCAGAAGGACCAACGATGACCACTTTCTCACCTTCGTAAATCGTTAAATTAATTTGGTTTAATGTTGGCTCAATCTGACTTCTATATTTGAAGGTGAAATCTGTAAACTGAATGATTGGCTGTTTCACAATCACTCCACCTCTCTTTTATTCTTTACGTAAACTATTATCCTGTTGTCTCGTTTTAGAATAGGCAACTAATAATAACGAGCCAATAATACCGACTGTTAAAATATTAGATAAACTAGCAATGGCACCTTGTGTAAATACTTTGTTTACTGGTTCAGCATAAATCAAAATATCAAGTGTTGGTGCAATGAGTCCCCAACCAATAATTTGTACAATGACTTGAATCAGATTGAAGGTAATGATTTGTTTGGTTTTGAATACACCTAGATTTGCACGAAGTCTGCCACTGAATAAACCAATAAATAAACCTACAAAACCAGAAACAAGTACCCAACTCCACCAGACTGAACCGTATGAAATGGCATCTTGTAAAGCATGTCCAATCAAACCGATAAGTCCACCCGCTACAGGACCAAATATCACTGCCATTAAAGCTAATAATGCATAAGCTGTCGCAATATTTGTATTTGGAATCCCCGTCGGTATCACCGCAAACCTTGCTAAAATAACAAAAACTGCTGTTCCAATTCCAATTGCTACTATTGTTCGAATCGATAAACCTTTTTCCATTTCTTCTCCCCCTACTCCTCTTGACTATCTAATAATGTTCTACTTTTCCCTGTTGGGCGTAATGTGATTTCCCAATTTGAACCTGTGCCGATATGGTAAGCTTTTGCAAATGATCCCTGATTAATCGCAATTCCTAAGTGATCGAGTGAATTGACATAAAGCAAAGGCTCTCCCAATTGAGTATCCATAAATGATCGACCGTACACCATTGTATGTTGATAGACCTCACGTTGATTATTTCGAATACTAACTTCGATTAAATCACCGTATGAACATCCATTTTCAACAAATAATGTACGTGGGATATTTGACCATAAATTCCCGAACCTTACGTCCAATATGTCAATATTACCATAGAATACACCGTTTTCTACAGTGGAATTTGGATTATCTAAGGTGATGATTTCTTCCAAGGCTAATGTTCGTCCTACACCTTCAAAGTCAATCACGCCCGCTGCTAATCTTGCCCCAGTATAAGCGTAAACATCCCTTCCGTGAAACGTATAAGATTCACCAGAACGAGGTAAGCGATTGATTGTTTCGTCAATCTCTCTCACTTCTACAATCCCTACATGATTGAATAGATGCGTTAATGTGCCGTTATTCGGAGTAATAATATATTGTCCTTCCTTTGTTTTCGCCACTACACTTAATCTTTTAGAACCCACCCCAGGATCCACTACCGAAACAAAAACAGTACCTGCTGGCCAATAAGATACCGTTTGAAATAAACGATAAGAAGCTTCCCAAATATTAAAAGTAGGAATTTCATGTGTTAAATTTGAAATGCGTAATTCAGGGTCCACTGTTGTGGCCACTCCATACATCGCACTTACCGCACCATCACATAATCCAAAGTCTGTTTGCAATACTAAATTGTGTTTCGTCATCTTTATTCCTCCAATGTTTTTTTGCAAAATAAAAACGCCCTTATCGAATGAACGATAAGGACGTGTATTAGACGTGGTACCACCTTAATTTATTAACTACTCACATAGTTAATCTCAACAAGTACGCGAATTCAATTCGGATACTGTGGCAAGGGTAACGGATGCCAATTCCCGTCGGAACTTACTCATACTTTCGTATTTTCGGCACGAGACTCTGAGGCCATTTTCAAATGTAATCAATTCTGCATCCTCTCAGCTACCGGACACTCTCTGTACTGAACGCCTACATTTTACTTTTCTCATCAACGTCTTTTTTTATATACTGTATTTTGCTAATTCCAAGTATACAAAATCTTTTTTTGGAATGCAACTCTTATTTTCTGAATCTTTGAATTTTTTTAATAAATGAAGCGGCATTGAGTTCATTAAAATGAACGCCTGCCAGAAGTTCATCGGGTGTTTTGAAGCTCCCCCACTGAAAAATATGCGTACGCATCCACTCCGTTATCGGGCCGTACTGCTGATTTCGTAATAATTCGTCCACAGGTAACTCTTTTTTCATTTCGTCATAGTAATGCAGTGCATATGCATGTCCCATCGTATAGGTAGGAAAATAACCAAATTCCCCATTTGCCCAATGAACGTCTTGTAGGATTCCTTCTACAGCAGTAGCTGGTCGAATCCCCAGGAGTTGTTCGTAACGATCATTCCATACCTCTTCTAACTCTTCAACGGCTAACTTTCCTTCAAATAAGTCTTTTTCAATCGAAAAACGAATCCAAATATGTAAAGGATAAGTCATTGCATCTGCTTCAAAACGATTGAGAGAGTATTCCGGTTGATGAATTGCTTCATAAAATTCATCCAAGGTAATCGCATCAAATGCCGGGGCCATTTTTTGTTGAAAAGTTGGATAAAAGCCCTCCCAAAATGGATACGATAAACCAATCACCCATGAATAAAATAAAGCAACAGACTCATGTATTGCAGCTGAAGCTCCCTCACTAAAAATGGTGTCATCAAATCGCGGAGCAATCGATTGCTCATATAAAGCATGTCCCGCTTCATGCAGCATTCCTAAGAAACCCACTAGAGGTTTCTGTTCATTCCACCGAGGGGCAATTCGAGTATCTGTTCGATGAATCCCCAACATAAATGGATGAATCGTTTCTCCGATAGCGAGTTGATTCTCCTGCAAACCAAACGCAAGTATCACTTCTCGGTAAAGCTCTAATTGTTGCTGCTTGGGAACATAACGGTGTAAACATCGTTGTTTATTTTCTTGATTGTCCAAAATATGTACGCGTTCTGATGCAATATGTTGTTGAATCTCATCTAAAAAAGAATGAACAGTAGACACATCTATCGGTTCATATTGTTGCATGATTGCTTCGTAACCAGCCAAACCTGTACCAAACTTTTCTTTTTTCAACATCACAATACGCTGAAGAGCAGGGATAAAGTGTTGGAAACTATTTCGTTCTCTGGCTTCTTTCCATGCTTGCTGACCACGAGAAACCGCTTCTTGATAAGCAATCTCCCATTCAGAATCACGTGGTTTGTTTAAACGTTCACGTAGTGTTACATAATTTTGTTGTTGAAGAGAGCATAAACTTTGAAAGTGTGTCGATTTTTCATAATAAGAGAAAACTTCTGGCCAATGTTGATCCACCCATTGCTGTTGTTGTTGAGCGAAGAAAGAGACCGTCGTTGCACGATGTTCAGCACTTCCTGATCCCATTATCGTTTTGGCATCCCAATCTAGCAATAACTGCAATCGTTCATACTGATTATACCCTCGTGTAAACGTGACTAATAAGTTACTCATCTTTCATTCTTTCCTCCATCTCTAATTGGTCATAAGCTAATAAGTGAGATTGATATTGCTCATAATAAGGCCGTAAAATTTCACGTTGCGGGGCGACTAAATCTAACCCTCTATCATCATACAAATAATAAGTCAGGCCATCTCTTTGACGGGTAATCAGAACATCAAAATCTACACGTCTTGAAAAGTCTTTCCGAATAATCGTTTGTAAGAGAGAGGAGACTTTCAATTGATTCAACTGTGTATCGATGATAAAGCGCACGACGTGGACTCCCTCTGGCCCCACTTCATGTGTTGTTTCTATTTGACTAAAAGGAATTGTTTCCCGAAAAAAACGGCGCATCCAATAAAGTGGCTGATAGTGCTTTTTCGATTGATAGACTTCAATACACACATCAATTGGCTCGTCTTCCGAGAAACAACCTTTCAATATTTTTAATGCTACCTTCTGTGCTTCTTTGAAGTACAGAGGCCCGATAGATTGTTGTTCAGGTCCGATTTCAAATCTTAAGGCGTACGGAAAGTTATAGAATAAAGGATATTCAGGGAGTTTCTCATAATGGGAGAGCCAACAATCATTCCATGTCATGAGACCATCTCATCTCCACAGATTGTAAAGAATGTCCTAAAAAATCCTCCTCAAACTGTCGAACTTCCTCAAAACCAAATGCTTCATAAAATGAACGACCTATCTTATTGTCCTTTTCAACAATTAAAGTCATCGATTCAATTGAAAAATCTTTGATAACATGCTGTAAGAGTTTTGTACCATACCCTTTTCTAAATACGGTAGGTTGTAAATATAAGGCTAAACATTCATAGTGTCCGAGTTGTTCCAATGGTTTCACATTCACAAAACCTACGACTTGCTCGGCTTCCGTCACTACATATACAATTGTTTCAGTCAGTCTATGTTGAAGCCATTTTTCTGCATAGGCTTGGCTAATAAATTGTTGTTGTATCGCTTCTGGAATAATTCCTTCATAAGTATAGGACCAACTGGTCGCTGCTATTTGTTGTATCGCTGGAATGTCTTCCTGTACGGCTACTCTAATCATCTCATTCACAATCCTTTCTGATAAAAATTAGATTGATGATAACAGAGGCCAACTTAAAAAACAAGTGACTTTGCCCTCTCCAAATAGACTACTCCCCTAAATCATTACTCAATTGAACACTTCTTGCGTGGTCGGATGCCCATAATTAGGAAAAGTGAAATCCTCTCTCCTCGCCACCATTTCTAAAGCTTGTACAAATTGACCTGCCAATTCAACGGCACCTTCGCCAACCATATGAATTCCCTCAATAATAGTTGTCTCTTTCTCAATGACTAAAATAATTTTTCCGCCCGGACTGCTTTGAATCATCTGTTGACCGTTTGCATACAGCGGGAGTTCTTCCACTACATATTTTGTTTCTTCCAACTCTGTTGTCTTCCTACCTACTGAGCAAATTGGAGGAGAAGTGTGGAGAATAAGGGGCTGAAAATAAGTATCCATAACTTTTCCTTCGTCCTTCCAATTCGCTAGTAATTGCTTCGCTTCTTTGATGGCTAAAGTGGCATTTCCTTTGACGCGCGTAACGTCACCAATGGCATAGATATGAGGTAAATTCGTTTCAAATTGTGAATTCACTAAAACCATTTCCTCGTCGGAACATGCGATTTGATAGCGGCGTAATCCGAGCGACTCAATAGAAGGCTTCACCACACCTGCTGTATAAACCAACTCACCACAAGCCATTACTTCGCCAGATTTTGAATAACAAACCACTTCTCCCTTTTCTACTGACCATGTTTCACTACCCTCTAGCAAAAGAATTGGCCATTTCTTTTTTTTCATGATGCGACGGATTTCTTTTTGAATCAAAGGTTCGAATGTCCATTCTTTTGTTGCCACCAAAGTCGCTTGTATTCCTAACTGCAAGTAAGTATGTGCAAGTTCGAGTGCGTAAGGATGGGTTACATCGATAATACAGTGATTGGGCAAGGTGCTTTGTTGATAAAATGCTTCTTGGCAAATTACTTTTTCTTCAGGTAGCTTTTTTAAAAAAGAAGGGATGCTCGTATAGCTGCCTGTTGCGATAATTAATCGGTCATATGTAAACCGATCAAATTGATGGTCCCTTTCCACACCTATTTTATCTGCACTTGTAAAACGAACGACTCCTGTTAAGCGTTCAACACCTGCTTGTCGACAAGCAGCAATCATTCCTTGTTCCGATTGCTTGATTTGTTGTTGTTGCATAGCAAGATACTTGGGATAGTGAAAGGACAATCCTTCAGTGAGGATGCCATAATTGTCATTCGTTCTCGCTTGAGCCATTCTTCTAGCAGTTTCTGCGAGTAATTTAGAAGGAATGCAACCTTGATGTAGACAAACACCGCCAACCTGCTCTTTCTCAATCAAGAGGACTTCATATCCTTTTTTCCTTGCCTCAAGCGCGGCATGGTAACCTGCTGGACCCCCGCCAACTACAATAACTTCTCGATGCTCTGCTAATTCTCCAACGACCATTATCTCATCTCCAATATCAGCTGGGCTGGCTGTTCTATTAAACGTTTCAATTCATTGGTAAAAGCGATACCCGTAGCACCATCTATGACACGATGATCATAGGATAAAGAAACATTCATCACATGTCCTACCACAATTTCGTCCTGATGATTCACAATTGGCTTCTTCTTCATTTGATGTAAAGCTAATAGACCGGTTTCAGGATAGTTGATAATCGGCGTCCCACCTGTACTTCCTAAGGGACCTACATTACTAATCGTAAACGTACTTCCTTTCAATAACTGAGGAGAGATGGTTCCTTGTATGGTCGCTGCTGTTAACTCACCAATTTGTTGATTCATCTCTTCAATCGATAAGTTCTGCACATCTTTCATCACCGGTACAAACAACCCTTGTTCTGTATTTGTAGCTAAACCTAAATGGATGGCTGAAAAACACTCAATCTGTTCTTCCTCTTCATGTAACACTGCATTAAAGATAGGGTATTTCTTCAATGCAATTGCGACTGCTTTATAAAGCATAGCTGCTAAACGAATGTTCTTCCCTTGCTGTAAACAAGCTGTTCTAAAAGCAATGATTTCGTCCATGATAATCTCTTCAAAATGAGTGACATGCGGAATAGTGTACAATGAACGCACCATATTTTCTCCAATTTTCTTACGTACGCCCTTGTAAGGAATAAATGTCGAGCTATACGAAGAAATCATTTCTTTTTTCTCCACCTCCGTTTTGGCAGGGGCTTGTTGTTTCTCTATCCACTCTCGGACATCTTGTTCTGTTATAATTCCATTCGCTTGTGTTGGAATAATCTCTTCTAAACGAATCCCATGATCAAAAGCTAATTTTCTTGTGTAAGGGCTAGCTAATGTTCGTTGGGGTGAATTTTTCTTTTGCTCTTTCAATTGCTCAGGTTGTTCAATGGATTGAGGTTGTGTCACTGTTTCTTCAAGTTCAGTATCTCCTTCAAATTGAATCAACAGCTGTCCGACTTGGATTTCATCACCTTCTTCACAGTAAATCTCTTTGATTTCTCCTGCGATAGGTGCACTTAATTCGGTGACCATTTTATCTGTCTGCACTTCAATTAACGGCTCATTTACTGTTACCTTTTGTCCTACTTTAACAAAGACTGACACTACTTCTGCTTCCGTCATTCCTTCTCCTAAATCTGGTAAACGAACTGTCATCCTTGTATTCCTCCTTCATCCATCACTTGTTTTACCGCTTGCACGACACGTTGAACATTCGGTAAATAAAGTTGTTCGATTGAAAAGAATGGATACGGTACGTCATAGCCTGTAACACGTAAAACAGGCGATCGTAAAGAGTAGAAAGCTTTCTCTTGAATAATCGCTGCCAACTCTCCTCCAAATCCACTTGTTCGTTGCGCCTCATGTACAACCACTGCTCTTGTCGTTTTTTGAACAGATTGCACAATCAATGCTTCATCTAATGGAGCTAAAGTTCGTAAATCAATCACTTCTGCCCGAATACCTTCTTCTTTTAATTGAGTTGCGGCCTCGCTGATAATAGGCACCATTGCTCCCCAAGCAATGAGTGTTACATCCTCTCCTTCTTGACGAATGACTCCTTTACCAATAGGTACTTCATACGCCTCGGTAGGCACCTCTTCTCTTAAGGAACGATAACTTCGCATCGGCTCTAAAAAGAGCACAGGATTCTCTGAAGCAATGGCAGCTAGTAATAATCCTTTGGCATCATATGGCGTTGAAGGAATGACCACTTGCATACCAGGCATATGTGTAAATAAAGTTTCTACACTATCCGAATGAATTTCATGTGCTCTTACTCCTCCCCCGTAAGGTGCTCGAATCACTATCGGCGCAACATAACGGCCTTGTGTTCTTGTACGTAGGCGAGAGACATGAGTCATGATTTGCTCATAAGCCGGGTAAATAAATCCTAAAAATTGAATTTCTGCGATAGGTTTAAGGCCTGCAACTGATAGACCTATCGCACTCCCGATAATACCTGCCTCAGATAAAGGCGTATCGACAACTCGGTGCGTACCAAATTTATCTTGCAAATGATCCGTCGCACGAAATACACCGCCATTCTTCCCTACGTCTTCGCCTAGAATCAAGACTTTTTCATCAGTTGCTAAAGCGATAGCCATCGCATCATTGACTGCTTGAACAAGTGTCATTTTCTTCATGACTCTTCCTCCGTTTTTTCCGCCTGACATTGAAGTTTTTGTTCTTCAAGATGAGGGGGTAATGTATGATAAACATAATCAAACAAATCATCAATCGTCGGTTGACGATAATTTTCCATTCGCTGCACAGCTTCTTGTACTTGAATCGTCGCCTGTTCTTGTACTTGAACTGCCCATTCCTCATTCCAAAACCCGTAATGTTTTAAAAACTTTTCGAATCGTTCAATAGGGTCTGCAAAGGTAGCTCCTTCATGTTCTTCCCTGTATTTCGAAGGATCATCAGCAGTCGTGTGTGCTCCTTTTCTCCAAGTAACCGCTTCAATTAAAGTCGGCCCTTTGCCTGAGCGTGCTGCCTCAATCGCTTGCATAGTCACTTCATACACTGCAAGCACGTCATTCCCATCCACTCGTACACTTGGAATATCATAAGCCACTCCTTTTTGAGCAATGGTTTTTGAATTCATTTGTTGATGAGTAGGAACTGAAATGGCATACCCATTATTTTGATTGAACAGAACAACAGGCAATTGGTAAACAGAAGCAAAATTGAGTCCTTCATGAAAATCTCCCTCGCTCGTCGCACCGTCACCAAAATAAGTCATCACAATTTGATTACTTCCTTGATATTTTTGAGCCCAAGCTGCCCCCGCAGCATGAGGAATTTGCGTTGCAATTGGAACAGCGGGTGGGAAAATATTTAACTCTTTCGACATCACAGGTCCTTCCACATGACCATTCCAATATAAGTAAATGTTCTCCATACTTGCACCAAAGGCAATCATGGCACCTTGTTCACGATAAGTTGGAAACATCCAATCTTTTTTATCTAACCCTAAAATACTGCCAATTTGTGCAGCTTCTTGTCCTTCAAAGGGTGCATAAGTTCCCAATCTTCCTTGTCTTTGTAAGTGAATCGCTTGTCGGTCAAATGTACGTATTTTTATCATCAATGTATACATTTCTCTTAATAATTCAATGGGCCATTTATCTGCTTGTTGTTCATCTATTAGTCGTCCTTCATTATCCATCTGGCGTTGTAGTGGATATTTTGTCAGCATGGTCATCCCCCTTTTCTACTTCTTCATTATAACCAAATAATAGTACCAAGTCATAATTTAATCAAGAATTTCATAGAAGTGATGACAATTATCATGGCTTAAGCAAGAAAATGCTGAGAAGGACAAAAAAAGAACCTAGCTTTCACTAGATTCTTTTTGATTACTTATTTATTTTTTCAAATGTGGACGATGATTCAAGAAGTTTTGATGTGCAATGCCTTTGACTTCATCTTCACTATAGTATTTTAATAACTCTTCGATAAGACGTTGTGACTCTCCCGCATGAGTTAGGCCGACGACTTTATTTTCAATTCCGTCAAAATCAGAACCTAAACCAATATTTTGAATACCTCCTAAAGATGCGATATGGTCAATGTGCTTCACTAAATGTCCAATCGTCGCTTCTTCACCTTTAGCTACAAATGGAGGACAATACACCAAATGAATTAAAGCATCTTTCTTTAACATCGCTTCAATTTGTTCATCATGTAGGTTACGCACATGATCACATACTTTTCGAGCATTTGAATGCGAAGCAATAATGTAGTCCGCATGTTCCATGACATCCCAAAATGAACCTTCGCAAAGGTGAGACACATCAGTGAACAATTGATTTTCATTGTTGTATTGAACGAGTTCACGACCAAAATTACTCAAACCGCCGTTTCGCAATTCTTGGGCCCCGTCTGCTGCTAAGTTGGCATAGTTCCATGTTAAGCCCACCATCATAACGCCCAATTGTTTTAAAATTGAGAGTTTGTTTAAGTCATTACCAATTGGGTCAACGCCTTCTAAGGTCAACATTGCTCCAATTTCATCAGGTTGTAGCTGATCAAAGTCTTCCCATGAACGAATATGTTTCATTTTTGGATTATTTGCTAAGACGTCGGTATAAAAATAATGGATTTGATCTAAAGCCGCTTGCCATTTTTCTTCTGCTTTCATGCTTGGATAAACGAAGATGGCAAAAGATTGAACCTTGACGTCCCCTTCTACTAAGCGGTTATAGTTAATATCTAATTCTTGACTATCTTTAAATTTGATTTTCCCTTTTGATTCGTATAATTTTAGTAGTACATCACAATGTGTATCGATGATATGCATG
>JASLCF010000122.1 GCA_030146155.1 Savagea sp. | reverse complement strand
TATACAAACATCCGTTGTGAACAAGAATTGTTATCTTTCACAAAATGTAAAAATGTTAGTTGTGATTAAGGTGAAGGAAGCAGCTCACCGAACGCCCCTATGAACGCGTCTATCTGGAACAGAAAGCAACGGGTGAATGCCATAACCCCTTATAAAAAGAACTCGTCAACCTCTATTCATTGACTAAAATTCTCCACCAACATTATTTGACAAAGAACCTCAAAAAACGCATGAAATCAAAAGTAAATCCCTGATTTCATGCGTTTTCTATTTTGGCTATTGTCATTTTAAAACTTAAATTCGACGGCTATTTCTATCTCTTTTTATTCTACAACTAATTGCTTCACTGCATAAGTGGGCGGTATTTCTCTTCCCATGACTTCTTCCGATGAGTGAACACCCGTCTCGACATGGATGGTATCAATACCGAATCTTATCCCCGACAAAATATCTGTGTCATAATTATCGCCAATCATGACCATCTGTTCTTTTTCAAACCCACCGTGTTGCTGCACCATTTCCAACATCATCGTTTCTGGTTTACCTACAACGACGGGACTCACTTGAGAGGCAAAAGCTAACATTTCTACAATCGTTCCATTCCCAATTGCAAAACCATCTGAAGTGGGCACAATTCGATCCGTATTGGTAGCAATAAATGTAGCCCCATTTAGTAAGACGTTCATCGTGTCAGACAATGAAGCATAAGTAGCTTCTCTGTCAATTCCAACGACAACATAGTCAGCAGTTAATTCCTTAGTTACAGTTAGCCCTGCTCTTTCAAACACCCGAACCATGCTCGGTTCCCCGTGAATATAATAACGGCCATTTGGTGCAATCTTTTGACAATAAGACGCGGTAGCTGTTGAAGCAGTAATAATATGTTGCTCCTGTGCGTTGATGCCAAAACGTGCTAGACGTTGCTTCACTTCAGATGAATCCACAGATGCATTATTGGTCAAATAGTAAGGCTCTCTTCCGCTATTTTGTAAGTGTTGGATGAATCGAATCGCACTATCAATAGGACGATGCCCATTATAAACTGTGCCATCTAAATCGAAACAGTAAGCTGCATAAGATTTCATTGCTTATCCTCTGGTAAGAAAGCGGATACAGGACCCAATTCATTTTCTAAATAATGAGTAACACGAGTCGACCATTCTTTTAATGCAGGAAGACTTTTTTTCATTTGTCTATCCATCTCTTCATAATCTAATGTGGTGAAAGAAGATACTAATGCCTTTCTCATAGCTACTACCGCTTTAATCGGTTCAACCATTTCATCGGTAATTACTTCCTCATCGTCCATGATATCCACAATATCCTCATAACTACCAGGGTCACGCATGATGAAACCATCAATCATTGAATTACCTACGTCAATCATCGATTCAATGACTACTTGTACAATTCTTTCAAACGCCAGTTTTTCAAGTGCAGTCGTCGTCCAAGAAGATTGTTTCTCATATACCTCTAATAATTCATCCATATAGTTTAACTGTTCTGTAATCTTATTTCGGTCCACAAAATACATATCTATTCCTCCACAACTCTTTTACCCCATCATACCATATTTCAAGGGCATCCTTGTTCATAAACGAGAAAATGTTAACCAATGAAAAATAGGTTACACTCTCCAATACCTCATCAAAAAAAGTTCATTCGAACCATTAGGAACGAATGAACTTTTTATGCGTCTTGATTTGTTATGAGTTGACCCTTCGATGACTTTATTTTTCTGCAGTCGTTTTTTTTATCGGTTTTGTTTTAATTTTCTTTAAAATAAAATAAGCACAACCGAAATTACAATATTCATAAATATAATCTTCTATATTCCCAATTTTCGTTTCAAAGTTTGCTTTAGGGTGACCATTTTCATAGAACCCTTTTAAGCGTAATTGACTATGACCCCAATCTCCGAAAATATAGTCGTATTTATTCAGTATTTCTGAATAGCGTGCCTCAAATGCTTCTTGATTAAACCCTTCGCGATGGTTTTCTATCAACTCATAAGTTGTTTTTTCAATGGTTACTAGATTATCCATCTTGCTCACCCACTACTTCCCCTGGAGTTCTAAATCCCCTTGTCTTTGGCGTTCACGAGCAGCCGCATTCACTTGTTCATCTGCGTGATAGCTTGAACGAACGAGAGGACCTGCTTGACAATGAGAAAAGCCTTTTGACATGGCGATTTCATATAACTCTTTGAACTCTTTTGGAGAATAATATTTTTGTACTTTCAAATGTTTTTTTGATGGTTGTAGATATTGACCAATTGTCATAATGTCGACATGATTTGCACGTAAGTCGTCCATCGTTTGAATAATTTCTTCTTTCGTTTCTCCTAGCCCAACCATTAATGAAGATTTTGTTGGAATTTCAGGATATAATTCTTTCGAACGACGCAATAATTCTAATGATCTTGGATAAGTTGCACGTGCACGAACTCTTGGCGTTAAACGTTCAACTGTTTCAATATTATGATTTAAAATATCTGGTTTAGCATCCATTAACAGCTGTAGATTTTCTAATTTCCCGCCCATATCTGAAGGCAATACTTCAATCGTAGTAAACGGACTCTTTCTACGAACTGCACGAATCGTTTCTGCGAAGATTCCTGCCCCGCCGTCTTTCTGATCATCACGTGCAACTGCTGTTATCACGGCATGTTTTAAATTCATTAATGCAACCGAATCTGCTACGCGTTCTGGTTCTGCTCGATCTAACTCAGTAGGAAGCCCTGTTTTAACTGCACAAAAACGACAAGCTCTCGTACAAGTATCTCCAAGAATCATAAATGTAGCTGTACGACGTTCGCCCCAACATTCATGGATATTTGGGCATCTTGCTTCTTCACAAACCGTATGCAAGTTTTTCTCACGCATTAATTTTTTTAAACCTGTATAGTTTTCATTCGTATTTAATTTTATTTTCAACCACTCGGGTTTTCTCAAATATTCGTCTTTCTTTTTTGTTTCATCACGCTTTGTTGTCAAAGGTATCTACTCCATTCTCAACGAATTTTCTTTACTACTTGTCAATGTACCATAGTTTAAATTATTGAACAATAGAAGGAACATGACTTTTTTGATCTATTCATCTGTTATTGAACAACTTTTATTTTATGTTTATAGGATAACAGAATACCCATTATCATCACGGTTATTCCCATTACAACGGCAAGTCCAAGCCATATTGATCCTGTTACAGCGAGTGTAAGATATCCGGCAATTGCAACACTTGCAGAGAGTAATGCGTAAGGTAATTGAGTCGTCACATGATCCATTAAATGACTACCTGCACCCGTTGAAGATAAAATGGTCGTATCGGAAATCGGAGAAGTATGATCCCCAAAAACTGCGCCTGCTAAAACGGCAGACAGTGCGGGTAATAATAGCTCAATATTCGCTGCAATCATGATTTCTGCTGCAATTGGTAATAAAATACCAAAAGAACCCCAACTTGTACCTGTTGAAAAAGCAATGACCCCACCTAAAATAAATAAAATCACAGGTAAGAATGAAGTAGAAATTTGGAAATGAAGTACGACTTGTGCAAGGTAAGGTCCAGTTTGAAGTTGCCCAATTAAATCTGTTAAAACCCATGCAAAATACAAAATAAAAACTGCCCCTAACATGGATTGTAAGCCACTTTTAGTAGCCAAGAGAATAAATTTACGGCGTCCCTTTTGTTGACTATTGATTAGTAAAGAGACAGCGACACTCGCAATTCCACCCATTAATAAGGAAAAAGGCACATTCATCTCCTCAAATAGAGCTAAAACAGAAAACGTATCGGTGGCAAGAAAACCAGTAATCCCCATACTCAGTAATGAAACTCCAATTAATACGAAGATGGGAAACATCAATCCACTCACTTTACCTTCCGTTGAAGCTGGAAAGTCATCTTTTAATTCTCCAGGTAGTGATCGAGTGGAATCGTAAAGTTCCCCCGTTGTGACGGCTTTGATCTCATGTTGTCGCATCGAAAAAAGAGAGAAGTCTGTCCATGCGAAAAAGAGAACAAAAGCTAAGGTTGTAACTACATAAAAATTCATAGGTGCCATCAGTACAAACGCTTGAATAGGTGAATAAGCAATCGCAGCTGTAGCACCAAAGATTAAAGTAAGTTGTCCAATTAAATAGGCTCCCCAACTTGAAATAGGGGATACTACACAAACTGGAGCACTGGTTGAATCAATAAAATAGGCAAGTTGTGCTCGACTAATTTGATGTTGATCCGTTACGGGTTTAGCGATTTGTCCGACTGCCAAGGCATTAAAATAATCATCAATAAAGAAAAGTATCCCTAAACCAACAGTCAATAATTTAGCACCTCTTCGTGTTTTGACTCGTTGAATGGCCCATTGTGCAAACGCTTCTGTTCCACCAGATAAACGGATTAAAGCTGTAAGAGCACCCAATAATAAAATAAATAAGATAATGTAGAGATTAGCCGTTACCAACCCTTCTTCATTCCAAAATGGGGAAAACAATGCTTGAATGAAAAGGGAGATGCCCTCACTCCCCTTCCCCCAACTCAAAATAAAGGTAGCTGTAAGCACACCGATTCCAAGGGATAGAATGACCCTTTTTGTAAATAGTACACAAATGATTGCCACGAGTGGCGGTAGAATTGAATAAATTGTTCCTTCCATGTTGTCTCGTCTCCTTGTCAAAAGAAGAAATAGAAAAAAGCCAATACAATAGCGTATTGGCTTACTTTTGCGAAATATAATGAGAAAAAACTTCTCATGTAGCGCAACGCCTATCTAGGCGACAGTCTTGCACATCTTCTATGCAAGCCCAAACCGTCCATCTGTCAATGAACGACTTTCGGCAAATGACCCTTTTCCTTTTTTCATAGCTACCGCTCCAAAAGGTACTCTTTTCATTTGCAACCTCTACTTCTAACTCTTTTTATTTTTTTATACTACATTACAATAACAATGAACGAAATAGATTGCAAGTTTCACTGTCAAGTTATTCACGAGCCACTATCCATCATTTCGTCTTTTTCTCCTCGTAGTCCTGTTACTCCTGTTGTAGCGTCATTGTTTTCTGACCATATAAAGCGAGAACGTCTCGAATTAAGGCAGGTAGATCATACTGTTTTGGAAAAACATCAAATTCAGGAAGGAAGAAGCCGAATGTAAACATATCTAAGGTCACTATACGATAAGTGGCCTCATCTTCTAAAAGTCTGTTACCGATAAATAATCGCTCTTCACTCTTCTCAAAAAGGCGTTCAAAATTCATTTTCCCCATTACCGTTCCCCTAAATCCTAAACCTTTCACCTCAATATGTGCCCAGTCTGCATGTTGCGTTTTCTGGTAAATCGAGCGTAAAGTATGACCATCAATCGTTAGTGTGGCTAAATTAATAGGGTGGGGTAAGATTTCATGTAAGTCTTTACGCGTTACTGGTCCTTTCTTTAAGTCTCCTAGGAAAATACCTGAATTAAAAATCGCACAGTCTGCCCCTGTTCTATCAATCATGGCACGACCAAATAAACGATCTAAAGACGTATTTTTAAAAAGATCATTCGGGCGAGTTCGGTCATTGACAAATAAAACTTCTTGAAGTGCTTGTTGGCCTTCAATTCTTAATTGACGTGAAAACACTTCATTTTCTTTTTCTTCCGCTAATGTTACTGTCGGAATAGTCCGTGCTTGAATAGACCACTGCCCTTGCTCTTTTGTCAGAGTGACATGCCCGATATAATCTCCAAACTTCCCAGTAGCCACAAGTAAGGTTTGATTCACTCGTTCACCTTTCGGAAAATGATGATGCGTATGCGCGCCAAAGAGAAGTGTAATTTCTGGAAAATCCTTTGCAATTTGTCGATCAAAAGGTTCTCCCACATGAGATAAACAAAAAAGTAGCACATCTTCCTCTTTGAAACGCTCTACGATTATAGAAACTTGTTCATAAGGATCAAGCACTCGATAACCCAATTGGGAATAAAACTGTTCGTAAGGGGCAGTGACACCAAACAGAATAATTCGTTGCCCTTCTTGCGTCTGTACTTCTCGATAAGGCATTGCCCAGTCAAGTGGCTTTCCTGAATCATGCGTTAAATTAGCTAAGACGACATCGAACGTAGCTTTTTGATAGAGCTCTTCTAAATGAGCTTTTGGTAAAGTAATTCCTTCGTTATTCCCAATCGTGACGATATCGTAGCCAGCAGCGTTCAACAACTCTACGTTGGCTTGACCATGCGTTGCTTCTGTTAATGGGTGAATACGATCAACAAAATCTCCTAAATCGACTATGTAACAAGACTCCCCTTTTTCTAAGTGAGATTCTTTTTGTTTGATTAAATAGCGTTGAATGCCATACCAATTGTGAAAATGACTATGAACATCATTCGTATGATAAATATGAATCGTCTCGGTCATTCTTTCACCTCATTTTAAAATTTAAAAAAGTCCGTCATAGATGGATCGAATACCTATGATGAGTAAAATAATGCGTAATGCAGTAACTACCGTGGCAGAATTCATTTTTTGATTTAAATAAGACCCTAATGCTGCACCGAAAAAAGCAGCTGGAATCACTGGAATTGTATACAACCAAGGTACATTACCTAAATAAATATGAGAAATTGAATTCACAATAGCCGATAAAAAGACCATGAACATGCTCGTTGCGACTGCAACATGTGGTGGAAATAAAAAGAGCAATAACATGGCAGGTACCAAAATTGAACCGCCACCAATTCCAAATAAACCAGAGGCCATTCCGATAATGAACGTCAAGAGTAAAGCAAACCAAATAGGATAACCATAAATATGTCGTTGGCCTTGTGCATCGATGAATTCTTTTTTAACACCATGATCTACAAACCAAGAAATAGGTTTGAGTTTGTCACGAACGAGTAAAATGGTAGCCAAAATAATCAATAAAATCCCAAAGTATAAATTAAAGGAAGTCACGTTCAAACTTTTATTAATATATGCACCTAGAAGAGTTCCAGGTACGCTTCCTGCAAAAAACAGCCATCCGCTTTGATAATCAACCGTTTTAGCTTTCATATGGGAAAGCGTTGAGGATAAGCCCGTAAATATCATCATAATCACAGATAGCCCTACAACGGTTTGTGGTGTAATGCCATCAATCCACCCGAGATTAATCCCTACAAATAAAGTAAGGGGTACAAGAATGATTCCACCACCCAGCCCTACAATTGCACCAATTACGCCAGATAGTAATCCGATTATTGCTAAAATAAAATATGCCATTTTTATTCTCCTTCGAACAAATCCAACTGTTTGGATGCGAGATGTTCATACTGAATATCCATCAAACGTTGGAATTGAATTGCATTTTTTGAAGCATGATGACCTGAATTATTATTAAAAATGACAAAGATATCTTTCGCTCGAAGTTGCTGAACTTTTTGCTGTAGTTGTTGCAGCTCATCTTCAGCGTAGTCATAGAGATACCTTTGTTTACGCCACTCTTCATTGCTTGCAAAACGATTTACCCATCCCGACTCATGACGACCATGTAGGCGAATAAAAGCAAGTTCAGCATGGGTTTCATAAAAATCGAGTGGAACACTACCTTCCCCTACTTGTGGCTCGTCTACAGTAGCAAGCACCCAATTCTGCTCAGTCATAAACGCCCTCATTTGTTGTAACATGGGCAGTTGATACCATGAATGATGACGGAATTCAACTGTAATCGGAAAGTCAGGTAACTTTTGTTTCACATATTTCAAATAACGAATATGCTCTCTCGTACAAGTAAATTGAGGGGGAAACTGAAATAACACCATCGCTAACTGACCAGCTTGAATCAGAGGTTGCATCGTTAATTCAAAAAGGTGAAAGACTTCATCCATCGTCTGAGCTGGCCACTTATTTCTTGGCGTATGACCTGTCATCCCTCCATATGCTTTGACAATCATTTTAAAATGACGAGGTGTTTCTTTGATCCATTTCTCTATCGTCGCTTGTGCAGGAATCGCATAAAAAGTGGAGTCAACTTCAACGACTGGAAAATAGGAGCTATAGTCTGTTAATTTTGTTTTAGATTGTGGAGCAATCAGTGTCGGATGATCCCCCCAACCTGTCAATCCAATATGTATCAAAAACCAACCCTCCCTTTGCTCTATCATATCAAAATTCATTGCCAACAGATAGAACTCTGTCTTTTCAGTGTGAGTCAAGTTTTTGTGAGTGATTATTTGATCCAGGTAAAACGCTTCAAAATATAATGAGGTTTGCTTCCTTTTATGATGAATCATAAGCGTTGTTGATTGACGTTCCGAGCGGACGCGTTCGGTGGGGCGCGCGGTGAGCTTCCTCGTCGCGAAAACC
>JASLCF010000093.1 GCA_030146155.1 Savagea sp. | reverse complement strand
GCCTTATCAATCATCAAGGATGGACAAGTAATTGCAACAGATAAAAGTATCGTCGAATTGAAAGCGGATACACTTTGTTTACATGGCGATGGAGAATTTGCAGGATCATTCGCGAAAGAACTGGCAACAGTTTGTCAAAGAGAAGGAATTGAAATACGTTCCTAAAGGATGTGAGTATGTGTCAAAAGAAAAAGTATTGCACGTTGAACAATTAAAAGTAGGGGTAAAAGAAGGTAAACAAGAGATGCCAATCGTAAATGGTGTCACATTTGATTTATATAGTGGCGAGACACTAGGCATCGTTGGGGAATCAGGTTGTGGGAAAAGCATGACGTCTCTTTCATTAATGGGGCTACTTCCAAAAGGGGTTACCTATCTAGATGGTGATATTGAATTAGGAGACTTACATTTTAAAGATTTTAAAGCAAAGGATTGGCGAGCGATTCGAGGAAAAAAATGCTCCATGATTTTCCAAGAACCGATGAGTTCCTTAAATCCTGTCTATACCATCAAAAAACAAATTCGCGAAATGATTTTAAGTCATCAAGCTCTTTCGAAAACAGCTGCCGACGAAAAAACATTAGAGATGTTGAAACTTGTAGGAATTCCAAGACCAGATGAAGTGATGAACAATTATCCTCACCAATTATCAGGCGGCATGCGACAACGGATAATGATTGCGATGGCTCTCATTAATCATCCTGAAATTCTTATTGCAGATGAGCCGACAACGGCACTTGACGTTACGATTCAAGCACAAATTTTAGATTTAATGAAATCACTCCAACAACAAATGGGGATGTCTATTGTTTTGATTACGCACGATTTAGGAGTCGTTGCTGAAATTTGTAATCGCGTCATCGTTATGTATGCAGGTGAGGTCATTGAAGAGGCAACGACTGCTACATTATTCGATGAACCGCTTCATCCTTATACACGTGGCTTACTTGCCTCACTCCCTTCGATTCATGAGAAAAAGGAGTATTTATCAAGTATCCCTGGTACGGTTCCTTCACCTGCACAAATGCCAACAGGTTGTCGGTTTAGAGCGCGTTGTGAAATGGCACATGAAGCATGTCACAAAGCTCCACCACTCGTTCAACATGCGAATGGAAGTCAAGTGAAATGTTGGTTGTATGAGGAGGGACGTCAATGAATACAGTTCCATTATTAGAAGTCAATGGCCTGAAAAAGTACTTTCCACAACTCGGTGGAATTTCAGGCAAAAAAGTATTAAGCGAAGTAAAAGCATTAGACGGTGTTTCTTTTCATATAAACAAAGGAGAAACACTGGGAATTGTCGGTGAATCTGGCTGCGGAAAGAGTACGATGGGGCGCACGATTTTAAAATTGTTAGAACCTACAGCAGGACAAATTCTTTTCGAAGGAACCGATCTGACAAAGAAGAATGCGAAAGAAATGATTCCCTATCGTAAAGATATACAGATGATTTTTCAAGATCCTTTTGCCTCTCTCAATCCGAGAATGCGTGTGTATCAAATCATTGAAGAACCGCTCATCAACTTCGGCGTGAAGAATCAAGAAGAACGTAGAAAAAGAGTTTATGAGGTGGCAGAACAAGTTGGGTTAACTAAAGAACAATTGACACGATTACCACATGAATTTTCAGGTGGTCAACGTCAACGTATTGGAATCGCTAGGGCTTTGATTTCAAAACCTAAACTCATCATCGCAGACGAACCGGTCTCTGCCTTAGATGTTTCGATTCAATCCCAAGTATTAAATTTAATGCGTGATTTGCAAAAAGAATATGACTTAACGTACATTTTCATCTCTCATGATCTAAGTGTCGTTAAACATTTTTGCGATCGAATTGGCGTCATGTACCTCGGTAAAATGATTGAACTCACGAGTGAAGAGCAGCTCTATAACGAGGCTTTGCATCCTTACTCACAATCATTGTTGTCGAGTTTACCCAAAACGCATCCTAACGATCAAAAAGAACGCATTATTTTAACAGGGGACGTACCGAGCCCCTCTAATCCACCAAGGGGTTGTACATTCCATCCGAGATGTCATGCTTGTATGGCAGTTTGTACGACAAAGCAACCCGTTTTACAAGAAGTCGCACAAGATCATTGGGTGTCTTGTCACTTATATCCAGATTCTATTGCAACACCAATAGATAAAATTTAGAACAAAAGGGGAGAAAGACAATGTCTAAAAGAAAAGGTTTAATGCTTTTCTTATTGAGCTTGATGCTTATTTTAGCAGCATGTGGCGGAGATAAGAAAGAAGAAGGTGCTTCAACAGATGGAGAAACACCAAAAAAAGGGGAAAACCCAGCTGCAAAAAGAGGTAACGAATTAGTAGTCGCTGTAGCAAGTGACCCACAGAGTTGGGATCCAATTGACACATTTTTACTTGATTGGAGCTCGGTTGGTTCATCGATTTTTGAAGGATTAACGGACCGTAATTTAGATTTAGAATTAGGACCTGGTTTAGCAGAATCTTGGGAGTATAAAGATGATGTGACACTCGTATTCAAATTACGTCAAGGAGTAGAATTCCATAATGGCGAGCCATTTAATGCAGAAGCTGTAAAATTTACTTTTGACCGTTTATTAGGAGATGAAGGAGCAAAAGGACCGCAACAATCTAACTATACATCTATTGATTCAGTTGAGATTGTGAACGATCATGAAGTGATTTTCCACTTAAATGCCCCAGATCCAGTGTTGTTAACTAAATTAGCAGGTTATGGTGCGATGATTGTTCCACCGAAATATGTACAAGAAAACACAGAAGAATTCTTTAATGACAATCCAGTAGGAACAGGACCATTTAAATTTGTTTCTTACAAACGTGATCAACAGATTGAATTGGCTAAAAACGAGAATTATTGGAAAGACGATGTGATTAAAGTGGACGGTGTTACTTTCCGTTTTATCCCAGAAGCTTCAACTCGTTTAGCAGAATTGCAAACAGGAACAGTCGATATTATGAAGAGTGTTGAAATTGCACAAGCAAAAACATTGAAAGAAAGTTCATTCCTTGAATTAAAAGAAGTAGGAACACCTACTGTATTCTCTTTACGTTTTGATGAAGGACATGGCGTTGTAGATAATAAATTAGTGCGTCAAGCATTGAACTATGCAGTAGATAAACAAGCGATCATCGATGAAATTTTAGATGGTTACGGGACACCCATTAGCACGTACCAAAGTGAATTATCTTTCGGGAACAACCCAGATTTAAAACCTTATCCATATGATCCTGAAAAAGCAAAAGAGTTGTTAAAAGAAGCGGGCGTTGCAGAGGGAACAGAACTTGAGTTATTTATCCCAGGAAACGACGGTAACTTTAAAGAAATCGCTCAAATTATCGCTTTTTATTTTGAAGAAGTAGGCATTAAATTAAATATCAACAGTGCCGATCCAACGTCGATGAACACTGAACTTGTGTCACAAGGGAAAGCTGGACACTTATACCGTCAAGGATGGGGTGGCTGGACATTAGACTTTGATAACACAGCTTATTTAATGTATTCTGCAGGTCAATTCTGGAATCCATCTTTCAAAAATGACAAAGTAGAAGAATTATTAAAAGCAGAACGTTCAACAGTTGACCAAGACGAGCGTGCAGCAATTTTTAAAGAATTAACAGAAGTGCTCTATGATTTAGCACCTGAAATTAACTTATATCAAAGTGTTGCACTTTACGGTGTAAATGATCGTGTGAAAGGGTTCCAACCTCCGCATGAAGACCGTATTCGCTTAGAAAATGTCTCGGTAGAATAATAAACTAAACAAAAGGATAGTGTGGCGATTCATACTATCCTTTTTTTAACTGAAAGGGGAGAAATCAATTTGTTTTCCTATATTGTTAGACGGTTATTCCATACTATTTTCGTCTTATTTTTTATTTCATTGATCGTATTTTTCTCCATTCGACTCACAGGAAATCCAGCGGCTGTCATGTTTGGTGCTGGAGAACCTACTGCAGAAGCCATTGAAGCGGTGACAGAGCGCTTAGGGTTAAATGAGTCTTTACCTAAACAATATTTTCTATTTATTAAAGGGGTAGTGACGTTAGACTTTGGTGAGTCTTTTCGTAACGGCACCTCTGTAACGACCCTTTTATTTGAACGAGCGGGAGCGACATTAGCCTTGGCTGCTGGTGGATTAGTTGTTGCTATGCTTATTGCCTTTCCAATTGGTGTGTTGTCAGCAGTTTACCGAGGAACATTCGTAGACTTTTTCGGTCGAATTTTTTCATTGATTGGGATTTCTTTCCCGAACTTTTGGTTGGGGATTATGCTCGTTTTAATCTTCTCCGTTTCCTTACAGTGGTTACCAGCATCCGGTTTTAATGGCTTTTCGTCATTAATACTACCTTCTGTCACTTTAGGGTTGATTTTATCAGGTATA
>JASLCF010000047.1 GCA_030146155.1 Savagea sp. | reverse complement strand
CCTAGTGCATCGATATCATTCATATCTTTTAGAGCAGCTATAAGTCCAACAACAGCACCAAGAACTCCTAAAGTCGGTGCATATGTACCTGCTTGAGAAAAAATCAAAGCACCAGCTGCATGCCTCTCACTCATTGCGTCAACTTCCTCAGTCAATACATCCCTTATATAGTCAGGTTTTTGACCATCAATTGCTAAACTCAATCCGTTCTTTAAAAATAAATCCTCAACACCATCTGCTTTAGACTCTAATGATAAAAGTCCTTCACGTCTTGCCACATCTGCCCACTCAGAGAATAAAGCAATTAATTCTTTATCAGATGGAAGTTTTTGCTCTTTAAATATAACTCCAAATAACTTAGGAATTCTTTTAAGCTCATTCATAGGGAATGCAATCACCACTGTTCCAATGGTACCTACAATTATAATTAAAATAGCTGCAGGATTTAATAAAGCATCTGGTGTCACTCCTTTTAATGTCATACCTACTAACAAAGCAACAACACCAATAATTAAACCCACAATTGATGATATATCCATGGCTAACCTCCATTTTTAATCTATCTTTCAGCAATATATATACTTACAGCCTATAAGTTGTTATTATTATAACAGATAAAGAAAGGAGTTTTAATCGAATGAATGAATTTACTATGAATCTTTTTAATTATGCTAAATTGACTGTAGAAATAGGAGTAAATATACAAAAAGGTCAGACTTTACACATACGATCAGCCATTGATAATGTAGATTTTGTCCGTCACATCACTAAGATTGCATATGAAAAGGGTGCTGCAAATGTCTATGTAGACTGGTCTGATGATGTGATTACTCGTACACGTTATGAGTTAGCACCGACTGAGTCTTTTGGCTCTTTCCCAGAATGGAAAGCATTAGAGCGAAATAAATTAGCAGAAGAAAAAGCTGCGTTCTTAAGTATTGTATCGGAAAGCCCTGATTTACTAGCAGGAATTGATGCAGAAAAATTAAAAGCAACACAACAAGCAACTGGCCAAGCACTTGTGCCTTTTAGAAGACTCATGCAAGCTGATCACTTTAGTTGGTCTGTCATTGCTGCACCTTCTAAAGATTGGGCGAGTAAAGTCTTCCCTGAATTGCCTGAGGATGAGCAAGTTCAGGCACTCTGGAAAGCTATTTTTAAAGCAGTAAGAATTGATACTCCGAATCCTGTTGATGAATGGGAAAAACATGATCAGCATCTTCAAGAAAAAGTAGCAACTTTAAACGAAATGCGTATTAAAAACTTACATTACACTGCACCTGGCACTGATTTAACTATCGGATTGCCAGAGGGGCATTTATGGGCAGGTGGAAGTAGTGTAAATAGCGATGGTCATCGTTTTATGGCTAATATGCCTACGGAAGAAGTATTTACTGTGCCGCATCGCGAAAAAGTAAATGGCTATGTTTCGAGTACAAAACCTTTAAGCTATAGTGGAAATATTATTGACAATTTCAAAATTACTTTTGAAAATGGAAAAATCGTTGCTGTTGAAGCCGAGCAAGGACAAGATGTACTTCAGCAATTGATCGATACAGATGAAGGGGCACGTATGTTAGGTGAAGTAGCACTTGTACCTCATGATTCACCTATTTCAAATGCAAATTTATTATTTTATAATACGCTTTTTGACGAAAATGCTTCTAATCATTTAGCTATTGGTAGCGCCTATACATTCTGTCTCGAAGGTGGAAAAACAATGACACCTGAAGAAACAAAAGCGGCAGGTCTTAACGAAAGTATCACGCATGTTGACTTCATGATTGGATCTGAACAGATGGATATCACAGCCGAGTTACATTCTGGTGAAACTGTTCAGCTATTCAAAGATGGCAACTGGGCATTTTAATTCGTCGTTCATCAAAAAGACTTAATCTTTCTTTAAAAATTGTGTATAATAGAGTGTAAATGAAATGAGAGGAGTCGATTGTAATGGCTTTGATGTATACAACAGTAATCGGATTTATGGTATTGTTAGGCATTTCTTCTTACCTTTCAGTATATTTCCTTAAAATTGCTTTAGTTTCAGAAGATGCTTCTACAGTAGATCCAAAACCTGAAATTGAGTATGGTTTAGAATAAAAAACAAGTCCGAACTATTCGGACTTGTTTTTTTCATTTAATTGATACAATTCATAAGTAGATGGATCTATTGCAATTAATCTCTTTTTGATATCTACCAATAACAGGAGCCCCCACACTAAACTAGCCATCACAAAACCAAATGTTAACACAATAAATAATGACATATTAACAGCCATTACAAGATAACCTAAGGCAACAGCCGCTACCATCGTTAACATAAATTTCACTCCATACTCCCCCTAAAAAATGATTTATTTTTCTTCATTCCATGTTACTATAGATAAAATGAATGTAAATGGATAGGTGGGGTTTACGGATGAAAATCTTAGAAGAAATACTAACATACAATGAAAAATTTGTTCACGAAAAATCTTATGAGGCTTATTCTACAACCAAGTTTCCTGACAAACGAATTGTCATTTTATCATGCATGGACACTCGTCTAACAGAGTTGCTACCTAAAGCAATGAACCTTAGAAATGGAGATGCAAAAATTATTAAAAGTGCAGGTGCTATGATTGCACATCCTTTCGGGGGTATCATGCGTAGTTTATTAGTCGCTGTGTATGAATTGCAAGCTGATGAAGTTTATATTATTGGGCATTATGATTGCGGGATGAGTAGTGTGAATGTCGATCGAGTCATTCATAGTATGATTGAACGTGGAATTAGTGAAGATACATTTGAAATGCTTAAATACTCAGGAATTGATCTAGAAGACTGGTTGCGCGGTTTTGAAAATGTGACTGAAAGCGTCTCTGAAAGTGTGGATGCTGTGCGTCATCATCCATTAATGGATAAAAAAGTTCCTGTACATGGTCTTGTTGTAGATCCACATACAGGAAAATTAGATATTATTGTGAATGGATACGATCACGTATAACATAAAATGAATATGTACCACAACTACCCTTGGATAGAGTAGTTGTGGTTTTTTATTACGCAAGTAAAGCATATAAATAATGGTCTTCCCACACGCCATTAATGTATATGAGCTCTTTAAGTAAACCTTCTCGTACGAATCCTGCTTTCTCTAGCACATGAATGGAGCCGATATTACGAGGTGAGACATAAGCTTCTAACCGATGTAAATAAAGTTGTTTCAATGCATATTCGGATAATAATTGAACTGCCTCTGTCGCATATCCTTTTCCCGTTTCATGTTCATCGATCGAATAACCTACAAAACCACTTGAGAATGGCAAACGCTTCACGTTGTAGAGTGAAATATGTCCAACCATCTGATTTTCTTTCGTATATATACCCAGATTAAATTCTCTCTTTTGTTGATATTGTTCGAGAGACTCTTTAATTTTTTCTCTCTGGGTCGAAACCGTATAGTAGCCATCACTAAAACGAGGTTCGAATTGTGACCAATAGACCCGATTTCTAATTAATAATGATGTAAAAGATTCTACATCCTTCTCGGTTAATAAACGTAAATTAACGTGATTGCCTACAATTTGCATAGGAGTCTCCTCACAATCAATCGATCAATTCTAAAAACTGCTCAACGTCTTTCACACACAATGCAACACCTTTAGCCCAGAAACTTTCTTTTGTAACATCTTCACCTAAATGTTTCATCGCTAAGTCTTCGATAGTCATGCTCGCTGTATCTTGAAGGAATGCAATGTATTTTTCCTCAAAATTACCGCCTTCTTCTAGCGATTTTGCGTAGATGCTTAAAGAGAAGAGGTAGCCAAATGTGTATGGGAAATTGTAAAATGGAGTTCCTGTTATGAAGAAATGTAACTTAGAAGCCCAGAAGTGAGGCTCTGTAGTTGCTAGTGCTTCTCCATACGCTTTTTGCTGTGCTTCTGACATCAATTCATTTAAACGTTCAGCTGAGACTAAGCCTTGTTTTCGTTCTTCATAAAACTTTGTTTCAAACAAGAAACGCGCATGGATATTCATAAAGAATGCGACACTTCGTTGAATTTTATCTTCTAATAAAGAAATTTTTTGTTCTTTCGTCTCTGCTGCTTTGACTGCCGCATCTGCTACAATCATTTCTGCAAAAGTAGAAGCAGTTTCTGCCACACCCATTGCATAGCTTCGATTAAAGTAGTGAACAGGACGGAGAGCAAAAGAATGATAAGCATGCCCTAGTTCATGCGCTAACGTAGCAACGTTCGACATCGAGCCACTATAGGTCATAAAAATACGAGATTGATCTGATTCTGGGAATGATGTACAGAATCCACCTGGACGTTTATTCGCACGGTCTTCAGCTTCAATCCAAGCATCCTCAAAGGCTTGTTTCGCGAACTCATATTTTTTAGGTCCGAATTTTTTAAACTGCTCTAAAATAAAAGCTGCCCCTTCGTCGAACGACATATCAATCGTTTCATCTGTTACAGGCGCGTCTAAGTCGAACCAATCCATTTTCTCTTTTCCTAACAAAGATGCTTTTTTATATAAATAATCAACGAAAGGTTGCTTTCCATTCTCAATCGCTGTCCACATCGCTGACAAAGTATCCTTACTCATTCTGTTAATTTTAAGTGGTTCATATAACACATCATCCCACCCACGTTGCTCATATACTTTGAGTCTGAAACCAGCTAACCGATTTAAGATAGATGCAAAAAGTTGCTCGTTAGCTGCCCATACTTTCTCTAGTTTTTCATAAGCAGTACGACGAATACTTTCTTCTTCATGTGAACTTAAATTATTGGCTTGCCCGACTGACAATGTTTTTTCTTCACCGTCAACAGTCATTGTAATCGATAAATCTCCTACAACTTGGCTATATAACTGTCCCCATGCATGATAACCATCAATACTCAAGTTGGTCATTGCATTTTCAACATCCGCAGCAGCTAGGTCTTGAATCGAATCACGCCATTCGTTTAATACAAAAGTAAGCGCTTGTAAACCTTCTGAAGCCAATAATTGCTCCCATTCTTCATCTGAAATACTCGCTAAATAATGGTTCACTGCCAAGCGAATTTCTGAGTAAGTTGCTCCAATTGCAGAGATTTCACCTTGTAAAGCCGGTGCATGCTCATCTTTTGTGTTAGCAGAAATCGTACAACTTGCAAAAGCACCCACTTGACGCATCGCTTTCGCGACATCGGCTAATTCATTTAAATAGGCTGTGAATTGTACTGTATCAACAGGCTGTCCTTTTAGTTGTTCTAGTCCTTCTCGCAAAGCAAGTGTACGTTCTTTCAATTGCTTCATATGAGCTTTGACTGGTTCTCCTGCTGTCCCACCTTCAAAAAATACATCTAAGTCCCAAATTTCTGAATACTTTACCAATTAAATCCCCTCTTTCTTGAGTCATAGTTCTAGTATAACATTTTTTACTGTAAGAAGAATGTCATTGTTTTGTGATGAAACTTTCACACTTTGTTCGTTCTAGTGATTAAATGTTTTGTATACTAATAACGTAGGAGGAACATTATGTTAATTAAATTACTTATGACGCTTGCAATTATTTTATTGACAATTGTCTATCTCGTTTTTGAAACGTTACCCTTTCATCTGCAATCGACTGCTGAAATGGTTCACAAATTACCAGTACTTATCATTCCAGCATATTATACATTCTTTATTCGGTTTGTCGTCTTAATCGGTTATGTGTATTGGGCCATTCAACATGTAAAGAAGCCTGTGACACAATTAAGATTAAAACAAAGCTCCTTCTTTATTAGTGCGGTTATCTTTAGCTTTCTACATCTTTATTTATGGCATATTGAAAAAATGTATCTAGCCATCACCATGTTGATTCTTTCGTTTATTTTTCTTTTCCTACTGTATCAAACTTGCCGTCAAGGTTCGACACAGCGACTAGAGCGTATCCCCATTAGTTTAGCTGTGGGTTGGACGTTCTTCTTAATCCTATTTGACTTCAGCTATTTACTTGTTTGGAACAATGTCTCTATCTTCCATATGAGCGCTCCTTTACTGACAGTGATTCTACTGACAATCAGTACGGCATTTGTTTTACATTTCATTTATCATGATGCGAATTTTACAATGGGTACTGTTTTTATCTGGACGTTTATTGGAATCATTGCTAAAAATAAACTTGAAGAACTATTGGTTTCTTCTTCAGCATTATTCCTTATTCTTGTTATTTTAGCTCTGATGCTTAGACAATGGTCGCTCGTTCAAAAAGAAAAATCAACCAAATAACCAATTGACATTTTTCAAATCAGATTGTATTTATGGTATAGTATGAGAGATTAATAATAGAAAGAAGGCAAATCAATGATTGTTACGAACGAAGAACAACTCAACGGCTTAAAAAAAATCGGACAAATTGTTGCACGTATTCGTGAAGAAATGAAAGCAGCAACAAAACCGGGAGTAACAACGAAAGAACTTGACTTACTCGCTGAACGGTTATTTAAAGAAATGGATGCAGTTTCTGCTCCAATTGATCAATATGACTTTCCTGGACAAACTTGCATTAGCGTGAATCATGAAGTCGCACATGGCATTCCAGGCAAACTTGTGATTAAAGAAGGCGACATCGTCAATATTGATGTCTCAGGTTCTCACGGCGGCTACTTTGCTGACACAGGGATTTCATTTGTTGTAGGAGAAGATGCTGAAAAACAGAAGCTATGTGACGTTGCAGAAGAAGCTTTTGATTGGGCAATGACAAAAGTCAAAGCAGGTTCTAAATTGAACCAAATCGGAAAAGCAGTTGAACAAGTTGCGAAAAGAAATGGTTTAAAAGTGATTCGCAATTTAACAGGACATGGCATTGGGACTTCTCTTCATGAAGAGCCACAACATGTCTTGAATTACTATGATGCTTGGGACCAAACAATTATGCGTGATGGCATGGTACTAGCAGTTGAGCCATTTATTGCGAAAACAGCAGACCAGATTATAGAATCTGGCGATGGTTGGACTTTCATCACGCCTGATAAATCACCTGTCGCTCAAATTGAACATACAATTGTTGTGACAAAGGGAGAACCTATCATTTTAACGAAGCTTGAAGAAGAATAGAAAAAAGGTTGTAGAAGGCAAAGTCATTTTGCTCTCTACAACCTTTTTATTTTCTTTTATGTTTCGTACGAGTCGCGCTTGGCTTCACAAAATTTGTTAACTTCCCATTTTTCCATTGTTTCTGAACGGGGCGATAGGCTTTGGTTAGACGACGATAATCACGTTCTTCTTTAAAAGAAATAAGTGATAATACTTCACCGTCTTCTCCAGCACGTCCTGTTCTACCTGAGCGATGCACATATTGCTCGACCGAATGAGGCACATTAAAATGAATCACATGTGTCATCCCCTTTACATCGAGCCCTCTCGCTGCTAAATCTGTCGCTAATAGAATCTTTAACTTTCCATTTCGAAAATCTCTCAATGTATCCGTACGGTCTTTTTTAGACATATTGCCATACAGCAAACCTATCGGACTGTTCACAAAGCTAAGCTGTGCTTCTTTAATCATTAATTGATCAATATTATTAATGAAAGCGATCGCATGCATCCCAGGCAGTGCTGCTAATCCACGGATGACTGTTAATTTATCTCGTTCTTCTGCTTTTACATAAGAATGCACAATTTTACCTTCAGCAGGTAAATCTTGCGGCTCTACTTTAATCTGAGCTGGATTTTTTAACATGCGCTCTGCAACTACTTCAATCTCTTCTGTAATTGTTGCTGAAACGACTACAATTTGAACATCTCTAAGAGCGGATTCAATAATACTCTTGACAATGACACGATAGTCTCGTGCAAGTAGTTGATCTCCTTCGTCTAATACAATCATCTCAATGTCATGCATTTTAAGTTTCTTTTCTCGAATCAGTTCATTCATCCGACCTGGTGTCCCCACCACGATTTGTGGTTTTTTCTTTAATGCTTCGTATTGTCTTTTTTTATTTGCTCCACCAATTAATTGTGCCACTTTTACGGGCGTTCCAACTGTCCATTCCCGTATGACTTCTACAATTTGCATCGATAACTCTTGGGAAGGCGTTAAGATGAGTGCAGCTGTCTTATTTTCAACAGTTAACATTCTTTCGATCATTGGAATTACAAAGGCAAGTGTTTTTCCTGTCCCTGTAGGTGACTCTGCTACAATATCTTTTCCATCTCTCATCAATGGAATCATTTGTTCTTGAATGGGCATTGCTTTATCAAATGTCCACTTGTTTCTCAATGTCTCATGGATAGTCTTTTCCATGGTCTCACTCCTGCCAACTATTATTTTTGTACTTCTTCACATAATTAATTTGTCGTAGGAAGAGGTAGATTTTGCGTTTAAAACTTTTATCCTTTTTATAAAACAGCGGGTTACGGTATTTTTTTTGTTTCAATAACCGCTTCACTTCTTGTTTCACCTCTTGATTCACCACGAAACGCTTCAACACATACTTAGGAACAACTGTAAAAAGATGATCCTCTTTCAGTAAAACTAAAGGTTTGTTACGCTGTTCAATGCAATCATCTACAAGGAATTTAGCCATATTATAACCACAAGATGTTAAATAATAACTAGACCGTCCTTGACGAATATTTACTTCGAATAATTTATATTTGCCATCTCGATAATCATACTTCATATCAAAATTAGCAAACCCTACATAGCCTAAATCTTCTAAAAAGCCTTTTAATTTCAACATTAATTCTTCGTTATACTTGGTCACTAACGCTGTGTAGTTCCCTATCGCTGTAACCGTTTGTTCTTGTAAGACGACTTGAGCAAATGTAACGATTTCGGTCTTTCCACGTTGATTGATGTAGACTACCGAATCATACATATAAGTATCATCGCCTGGGATATATTCCTGAATGATTAAATCGTCTGTATACCCGCTGTTAGCAATCGTTGAAATGACCTCGTTGACTTCATCATAACTCTCAACCTTATACACTTTCTGCATATTAGGAAAAGGATTTTTGTAATATAAAACACCATTAGAAGGTTTAATAATCACAGGAAAAGTGACCTCTTCTTCAAATGTAGTTGTAGCCGTACAAGGTACAAAATGAGTGGATGGAATATCAATCCCATGGGCTTCACAAGTTGCATAGAAGTTCTTTTTTACGAGCAACTGATTCATCAGGTCTTCTTGAATATAATTAAATACATAATCTTGTCGCAAGACCGCTTGATTTTCAATAATTAATCGTACATATAAATCGTTCGTTCCAACTAATAAAAGTTGTTCAGCTTCATTTCTATACTTGTTAGCAATTTCTTGTAAAAAAGAAACAAAGCGCTTTGATTCTCCTAATTCTTGATCGATTTCAATCGCGCGTGGGATTGTACTCAATTCTGTGAAAGAGAGCTGGTCGCGCCCAACAAGCACAGGTTGAATTTGATAATGCTCATGAAATGAAATCGCCATGTTATAAGCATTGATATCTGTGCCTACTATAATAGGTAAAAACTTTTTTGAAGGATTCATGTCGAACCACCTTTAAGTATATTGTTACAACTGCCAAGGATATTGTGCGGGAGGTAAACTAGTAAAAGAAACAATTTCCTTTGTAATCGGATGCGGAAAACTCAGTTCGGTTGCCCATAATGCAATTTGCTGTCCTTTTTTGTTTAAGTGACTCCCGTATTTTTGGTCCCCATATAACGGGAATCCAAACTCTGAAAACTGTACCCGAATTTGATGAGACCGTCCAGTTTCTAAGTAAACATGAACTTTAGTCAATTGTTCTTGTACATATTGTTTTTCAAAATGTAAAATTGCTTTTTTTCCTTCAGGGTGCTTTGACGAAACTACCTTTACCTCATTCTTCTTACGATCTTTTAATAAATAATGAGTTAAGGTCCCTGTTTGTTGGTGCAATTTACCTCTTAGGATTGCTGTGTATTGCCTTGTAATTTGCTTCTTTCTCAGTGTATCAGATAAGCGAGACGCTGCCTTTGAAGTTTTAGCAAAAACCATTACACCACCTACTGGACGATCTAATCGGTGAACAAGACCGAGATAAACGTTCCCAGGCTTTTGATAGCGTATTTTTAAATCATTTTTCAATGCCGTCAACACGTCTAAATCGCCACTACTATCTTCTTGAACTGGCATGTTAACCGGCTTTTCTATAATGAGGAGATGATTATCTTCGAATAAAATGGGAATCTTCATGGTTCAAATTCCATCATCTTTTCGCGTGCTATTTGATCAATCAATTGTGTCACACTTTCCTGTACTAACTGGTAAGTCTCCTCAAAATCACCAGTATAATAAGGGTCCGGAACATTTTTATCTGCTCGATGTTCAAGCAAATCTAGCAATTTAAACACTTGCGCTGAAGAGCTTGTAGAGAATAAAGCTTGTAAGTCCTGCTCGTTTGTCTCATCCATAGCCACGATATAATCATATGTCAATGCATCTTGAGGCGTTACTTGTCTAGCAAACATCCCCTCTGTTGGAATGTTCTTTTCTGTTAATTTTGATAATGTTCCTTGATGCGGCTTTTTACCAATATGCCAATTACTCGTTCCTGCAGAGTCAATTTCAAATTGGTCTTGCCAACCCTTCTGTGCAATTTGTTCACGAAAAACAGCTTCAGCCATTGGTGAACGGCATATATTTCCTAAACAAACAAATAGTACTTTTATCAAGAAATGCACTCCTTATCACGTTTTCTTCTCATCATTATAACAGTTTTCAATTTTTTAATCGAGTGACATTCAGCGCAGTTTAAACGATGTTGTCTCTTCATCTTTTTAGATTTTTTATTGAAAAGGTTTAATCTTAAAAATTCTGGGTATTCATAGAGTATCAGACAAAACAATGGAGGAGATTGATTATGAATAAAGATCACATTAAAGGTACAGCAGACGAAGTAAAAGGAAATGTAAAAGAAGCAGCAGGAAAAGCTACTGGCGATTCTTCTACTGAAGCAAAAGGAAAGCTTGATCAATTAAAAGGAAAAGCTGAAAAAGCATTTGGTGATGTAAAAGATAAAGCAAGTGAAATTGCTGATGATGTAAAAGAAAAAATGAATAAAAAAGACAACGAGTAATCAAAAAAGATTGAGCGTCATGCTCAATCTTTTTTTGTGCTATTCTTTAAAAAAGGAGAGAAAACTATGAAACTTTATTTTCACCCTAAATGGCAATCACAACTGAAATCGAATGATCTCAAGCTATGGGAAAAGATGTTCGAGCAGATTGACCCTCATGACATGCAAAATCTTTTTTGTTATCATCTTCCTATTCGAAAGCAAAATGGTGGGATTGTTGTGCACACCTTTATCAGTAACACAAGTAGTGAAACGCTGTATTTGAACGTGCCCAAAATAAGCTACCAGAATAGCAAAGAATCTATTGCCGTTGCGCAATTTGATTACTCACTCGAAATACCAGCCCAATCTGTTATGCCATGGTCCTTTGTTTTTCAGCCGGACACACTCTTAAAGTCAGAGCCACTACATGGAAATTTACAGTTGATCACGCTGTGATGGAAAGGAAGTTAAAAAATGCTTTCAAAAGGCTTTGATATGAAGAAAACAAAAAGGAAATCACTCCTTACTCGACTCAACTGAACAAGCAATTGTCCTAGTAAGAGAAATGCAAAGATAAATAGGTGCAAAAATATGTAGTCAGCTAACGGGCACGATGACGGAAGAACAAATAGTCGTTTAAGGTACAACCGAAGAGTTTAATTACTCCTCGGTTGTTTTTATTTTTTTATACTTCGCAAACGTTTTTTAAAACTAGCTTTATTTGCTTTTTCTAACTGCTTATCGGCATCCACTCAACCTCCCTTCTCTCGCATGACATACTAGCGTTATAATACTGCTATATCAAGGGTTATTACACACTAACGAAGCTGAATTTCAGACGATTTAATTTGCTTATTTGATTGAATTGTTTCTAAGAAGTAAACCTCTCTCCATATCATTTCATAATCATTTTCATTTTGTTCTTCGGTTGGTTTTGATGATTGATAATTTGAAGTTCGATGCTGAGGTGAGA
>JASLCF010000002.1 GCA_030146155.1 Savagea sp. | reverse complement strand
CTACAAGAACAGCAACTATTCTCGAATTATTGCGAAAAGGCTTAGAAAAATAACGTTGGCTAAAGCCAACCGAAAGAAGTCTCCCACCTACTCATTGGTGCTATTCGCACCTTCACATTCCTTGAGGATGGTAGACTTCTTTCGGAAACCCGTTAAAAAAATAATGAAAGAGGGATGAATATGGAACTAAATATTGAACGTAGTACTACACCACAACCTCAACCGAATCTTAAACAATTAACATTTGGCACAACATTTACAGATCATATGTTTTATATGGATTATGAAGAGGGTAAAGGATGGCATGATGCTAAAATCGTTCCATTATCCACTTTCGCTATCCATCCAGCAGCGATTGTCTTCCATTATGGACAAGCTGTATTTGAAGGGATGAAAGCTTACAAAGACCCAAACGGAGAGATTTATTTGTTTCGCCCTGAAGAAAATATGAAACGGATGAATGCCTCCAATGAACGCATGTGTATGCCTACTTTTGATGAGGACTTTGTTTTAGAAGCCTTGAAACAACTTGTAGATTTAGATGCAGCATGGGTTCCTGACCAACCGGGAATGAGTCTATACATTCGTCCATTCATGTTTGCAACTGAACCCAACTTAGGGGTGAATCCGAGCCGAACGTATCGATTCATGATTATTTGTTCACCTGTAGGTGCGTATTATGCAGGAGGATTACAACCTGTCAAAATTGCGATTGAAAGTCAATACGTGCGTGCAGTAAAAGGTGGAACAGGGGAAGCGAAAACAGCAGGTAACTATGCTTCTGCCATGAAATCACAAGTTGAGGCAGGGGAAAAAGGTTACGCACAAGTGCTGTGGCTCGATGGACGTGAACAGAAGTATATTGAAGAAGTAGGGGCGATGAACGTCTTTTTCGTAATCAATGGTCAAGTCGTTACGCCAGCATTAAACGGCAGTATTCTACCAGGAATTACGCGTAAATCAGTACTTGCCTTATTAAGAAGCTGGGGCGTTCCTGTTGAAGAACGTCGTGTAGCAGTATCTGAAATTATTCAAGCAGCACAAGATGGTTCCTTAGAAGAAGTGTTTGGAACAGGAACTGCAGCGGTTATTTCTCCAGTAGGCGAGTTATTTGTTGAAGGTCAACCGATTGCCATCAATGACGGAAAAATCGGAAGTTATGCGACACGCATTTATGACACGATGACAGGGATTCAATATGGCCAATTAGAAGACCCAATGGGGTGGCGTGTGAAGATTAAATAGAGGAGGGTATTCATGTTTAAAAAAATTCTATTTCAACCGACAGCAGCAATAGATGAACTTGTTGAACGGCATCAAGTAACAGCAAGTATGCTCATTTTATTTTTTGCTATATTCTTTTCGAGTATTTATGATTTACACAGCAACGATGAAATCTATTCTAGTTTATGGGTTACACTGTTTTGGACTATTTTGACGTCTGTGATTTCTACTTTAATTTCTTATTATTTATCGGGTTGGTTAACCTATAAAATGACGGGATGGTTATTTCACAGAAGTGGTTCTTTGGAAGCCAATCGAATCGCATTAGCGAGCTCACAATTACCAATGGCTCTTTTTGGTAGTCTCGTTCTTATTCCTTTAGTAAAAGATCAACTCCGCTTTTTGAATGATCCTACTTCTTACGGTTATTTTGCGGTGATTCTATTAGCCGTTAACATCTGGGTTTTGATTCTCAATTTATTTATGGTAAGCCGTGTCAATCAGATTACGAAGTGGCAAGCTTTCGCAGTAAGTATTCTAGTTTTTATTCTTGTGGCAGCTGTGCTCATTGCAGTCGTTGTATTCTTTGGCTTTATTTTCTTCATGATTTTTTAATAGATGCACAGATTCTGAATTACTTACTGACAAAACGTTCGTTTCTTAGTATACTAAGAGGCGAACGTTTGTTTGTTGGAGGGGAATCATTTGAAAAAAAATCGCCCTTGGCTCACTTGGCTGGGTAGAAAAATATATCTCTTCTATTTGATAAGTCTATTCATTGTGACGTGGGGCATTACACGGGATTTAAAAATCGCCGGTGTTGTACTCGGACTGGGTGCAATGAGTATCGTGGGGCTTTTATTTTGGCATACAGGGAGAAAGAATAGAAAGTATAAAGTAGCAGAACTCGCTGAAATTGATGAAATGACGGGTGAGGAATTTGAAGATTATTTGACTTATCTATTTCAACACAATGGTTTTATAGCTGAACGTACACAAGCTTCGAATGATTACGGAGCGGATGTTGTATTAACCGAAAAAAGAACGGGTCAAGTCATTGTCGTGCAAGCCAAAAGATACGGGAAACCAGTTGGCGTGACTGCTGTTCAAGAAGTCATTGGTGCAATCAATTATTACGAGGCTGATGAGGCTTGGGTCGTCACGAATCAGTCGTTCACACGGCAAGCGATTCAATTAGCAGAAGCAAATGATGTAGTACTTGCAGGAAGGCAGGAATTAATTGACTGGATGCATCACATGCAATCGTAAAGAGTAGGTTAACAGAAAAATAGCGATTCATCTTCGGCTCAATTGAAAATGAATCGCTATTTTTTTAGGTTCTTCGTCAACTAACGTTGGTGAAGCATGTCAGCAATCTTACTAGTCACTTACTCAATAAGATGAGAATGCTTAGCGATATTCAAGGTGTAAACGTTATTTAGAAGACGATTATTGACAGTTAACTTGCTTGGCGTACAAGGTGGCGACTCCTTTGCGATTTTAGCGTTTATAGTGAGAGCCTGGACAGAGCGAGGGAAGCGGCTCACCGAACGCCAAAAGGAACGCGTCCATCTGGAACGGCAAGCGACGGGTTATTCGCATAACTCCTATATCAAGAACTGTACAAAAAAGCGAGCTGACGCCTGGTGAATGACCAAACGTGAGCTCGCTTAATTGTTATTTGAATGTAATTAATTATTCTGTCACAACAGCCATAAAGGAATGGTGTTGCGTTAATTGCATATCTACGCCGACACTCATGCCATCCATGGCTTCATAACGTTCGACATAAAGTCGAATCGCTGCGATACATTCTGCCATCGAAATTTCTTGTGTACTTCGATTAGCAGTCACTTCTGCTATGAAGGGTTGGTCGTACTCATCATCGTAAATCAGTTCGACTTCTACATCTTCCGGCTGACAATTTTGTCGTTCAGAGGTATAGATGCAAATCGCGTTGATGATATCTTGTTCGTTCATTACGAGTTCCATTGTCTTTTATCCTCTTTGGGTGGATTCTTTTTAAATAAGAAGCGGATGAGTTTTAATAATAAACCAATGACTGCAACAATTACTAATACATTCAATAACATACCAATAATTGGACCGAGTGCACCCATATTTGCCAACATGCCACCGAATAAAAGTCCTGCAATACCACCCATCATTAAGCCACCCATAAAGCCGCCTTTACTTTTTGTAGCTGCAGGTGTTTTTGTATTGCTTTTTGAATTGACGTTATTTTTTTGTTGCTCTTTGTTCACACTTTTTGAAGGCTGTTGCTTGTTGTTATTCATATTAAATCCGCCTTTACCTGATTTAATACGTTTCGCTTCTGCTACAGGCTGATCATTCGTAACAAACTGCATAGCAGTCGGTGATAAGAACAGAGTAGCTGCTAACATCATTGCAAAAATATTTTTCTTTTTCATAATTTCCCTCCATTAAAATGTCCACTTTTTATTATAACTGAAACATGCACTGAGTGCGAATGATAACATTGTAAGGTGTGAGTCAAGTTTTTGTGGGTACTTTTTTAAAAAGGTCAAAACTTCTTATAAAGTTTCATTTGAC
>JASLCF010000217.1 GCA_030146155.1 Savagea sp. | reverse complement strand
GCATAAGCGTCGTCTATCAGCATTAGGACCGGGTGGTTTAACGCGTGAACGTGCTGGTATGGAAGTGCGTGACGTTCACTATTCTCACTATGGTCGTATGTGTCCAATTGAAACACCTGAGGGTCCGAATATTGGATTGATTAACTCATTGTCGACTTTTGCGAAAGTAAATAAATATGGGTTTATTGAAACACCTTATCGTAAAGTAGATCCTGATACAGGTCGTGTGACAGCACAAATCGATTACCTCACAGCAGATTTAGAGGATAATTATGTAGTTGCTCAAGCGAATGCTTTACTTGATGAAGATGGTGGATTTATCAATGAAGAAGTAGTTGGTCGTTTCCAAGGAGATAATACGGTATTTAAACGTGAGTTAATTGATTACATGGATGTTTCTCCTAAGCAGGTTGTTTCTGCAGCGACAGCATGTATTCCTTTCTTAGAGAACGATGACTCTAACCGTGCTTTAATGGGAGCTAACATGCAACGACAAGCTGTTCCGTTATTAAATCCTGAATCACCACTGGTAGGTACAGGGATGGAACACGTTTCGGCACGAGATTCAGGAGCTGCGGTACTTTCTAAATATGAAGGAATCGTTGAGCATGTTGAAGCAAGCGAAATTCGTGTGCGTCGTATCGAAGAAGTAGATGGTAAAGAAGTGAAAGGTGATCTCACTGTTTACAAATTAGATAACTTTATTCGCTCGAACCAAGGAACTTGTTATAACCAACGTCCAATCGTTCAAGTAGGAGATCGTGTATCACCGTTAGATATCCTAGCAGACGGACCTTCTATGGAACAAGGAGAATTAGCTTTGGGTCGTAACGTTTTAACTGCGTTCATGACTTGGGATGGTTATAACTATGAAGATGCGATCATCATGAGTGAGCGTTTAGTAAAAGACGATGTATTCACTTCCATTCATATTGAAGAATATGAATCAGAAGCTCGTGATACAAAATTAGGACCAGAAGAAATCACACGTGACATTCCAAACGTTGGTGAAGAAGCGCTTCGTAATTTAGATGATCGTGGAATCATTCGTATTGGTGCGGAAGTTCGTGATGGTGATATTTTAGTTGGGAAAGTCACTCCAAAAGGGGTCACTGAATTAACTGCTGAAGAACGATTACTTCATGCAATCTTTGGTGAAAAAGCACGCGAGGTTAGAGATACTTCATTACGTGTTCCGCATGGTGCAGGAGGAATTATCTTAGATGTTAAAGTCTTCAATCGTGAAGATGGCGACGAGTTACCACCAGGTGTAAATCAATTGGTGCGTGTGTATATTGTTCAAAAGAGAAAGATTTCAGTAGGAGATAAAATGGCGGGACGTCACGGAAACAAAGGGGTAATCTCTCGTATTTTACCAGAGTCAGATATGCCTTACTTACCGGATGGCACACCTATTGATGTCATGCTAAATCCACTGGGAGTACCTTCTCGTATGAATATTGGTCAAGTTTTAGAAATGCACTTAGGAATGGCAGCTCGAAACTTAGGTATCCATACAGCATCTCCTGTATTTGATGGTGCGAACGAAGAAGATGTGTGGGAAACAATGGAAGAAGCAGGCATGGACCGAGATGGAAAAACAGTATTATATGATGGACGTACTGGAGAACCATTTGATAGCCGTGTATCTGTCGGTGTAATGTACTTAATTAAACTTGCCCATATGGTTGACGACAAATTACATGCTCGTTCAACAGGTCCTTACTCATTGGTAACACAACAGCCACTAGGAGGAAAAGCTCAATTTGGTGGACAGCGTTTCGGTGAGATGGAAGTATGGGCACTCGAAGCTTACGGTGCAGCTTATACACTACAAGAAATCTTGACAGTTAAATCAGATGACGTTGTAGGTCGTGTGAAAACTTATGAAGCTATTGTTAAAGGGCAAAGTGTTCCACAACCAGGCGTACCTGAATCATTTAAAGTATTAATCAAAGAACTTCAAAGTTTAGGTTTAGATGTGAAAATGTTAACTGAAGACCTAGAGGAAATTGAGATGCGTGATTTAGATGATGAACAATTCCCGCAAGATGATTTATTAACAATCGATGAAGATCAACCTGTTTCATAATTGAGAAGGAGGGATTTCCCTCCTTACTCGTTCGAATAAACAACTTGTTTGTGACCAGCCACGCAATACAAGAAAAACTGATAGGGAGGTAGGCTCCTTGATTGATGTAAATAACTTTGAGTATATGAAAATTGGTTTAGCTTCACCTGACAAGATTCGTTCATGGTCTTATGGTGAAGTAAAGAAGCCAGAAACAATTAACTACCGTACACTAAAACCTGAAAAAGATGGTTTGTTTTGTGAGCGTATTTTTGGACCTACAAAAGACTGGGAATGTCACTGTGGGAAGTATAAAAGAGTACGTTATAAAGGTGTAGTCTGTGATCGTTGTGGTGTTGAGGTAACTCGTCAAAAAGTTCGTCGTGAACGAATGGGACATATTGAGTTAGCAGCTCCTGTTACACATATTTGGTACTTTAAAGGAATCCCAAGTCGAATGGGTCTGATTTTAGACATGACACCACGAGCTCTTGAGGAAGTCATTTATTTTGCTTCGTATGTTGTGATTGAACCAGCAGATACGCCATTAGAAAAGAAGCAACTATTATCAGAAAAAGAATACCGCACATTCCGCGAAAAATACGGTTCTAAATTCAATGCTGCAATGGGTGCTGAAGCGATTGAGCAGTTATTGAGAAGTATTGATTTAGATAAAGAAACAGAAATGTTAAAAGAAGAGTTAAAAACAGTTCAAGGCCAACGTCGTACAAGAGCGATTCGTCGTCTTGAAGTGGTAGAATCATTCCGTAACTCAGGTAACCGCCCAGAATGGATGATTTTAGAAGTATTACCTGTGATTCCGCCTGAATTACGTCCGATGGTTCAATTAGACGGTGGACGATTTGCGACAAGTGACTTAAACGATCTCTATCGTCGAGTAATCAACCGTAATAACCGTTTAAAACGCTTGTTGGACTTAGGGGCACCTGGTATTATTGTTCAAAACGAAAAACGTATGCTACAAGAAGCAGTAGATGCTTTAGTAGATAACGGTCGACGTGGACGTCCAGTTACAGGACCAGGAAATCGTCCATTAAAATCACTTTCACATATGTTGAAAGGAAAACAAGGTCGATTCCGTCAAAACTTACTAGGTAAACGTGTTGACTATTCAGGTCGTTCGGTTATCGTTGTTGGACCAAACTTGAAGATGTATCAATGTGGTTTACCGAAAGAGATGGCGATAGAACTCTTTAAGCCATTCGTAATGAAGGAATTGGTAGAAAGAGATCTTGCACATAATATCAAGAGTGCGAAACGTAAAATCGAACGCCAACACTCGGAAGTATGGGATGTATTAGAAGAAGTCATCCGCGAACATCCAGTGTTATTAAACCGAGCACCTACACTTCACCGTCTAGGTATTCAAGCGTTCGAACCAGTACTTGTTGAAGGCCGAGCAATTACACTTCACCCACTCGTTTGTACAGCTTACAACGCTGACTTCGATGGTGACCAAATGGCTGTACACGTTCCTTTATCAGCAGAAGCTCAAGCTGAAGCAAGACTCTTAATGTTAGCTGCTCAAAACATTCTAAACCCTAAAGATGGAAAGCCAGTTGTTACACCTTCTCAAGATATGGTTTTAGGAAACTATTACTTAACTCTTGAAAGAAAAGGTGCAGTTGGAGAAGGTTCTGTCTTTGCTAACACAAACGAAGCATTGATTGCTTATCAAAATGGTCATGTTCATTTGCATTCAAGAATTGCGGTACAAGCAGGGTCATTGAATGATCCTACATTTACCGAGAAGCAAAATCAGCAATTGTTATTGACTACAGTAGGTAAGATTATTTTTAATGAGATTTTACCGGAATCCTTCCCATATATAAATGAACCGACACTTTCTAACTTACAAGTGCAAACACCAGAACAGTACTTTATCGATGGTACTGTGAATGTTAAGGAACACTTAGAGACAGTTGAGCTAGTGTCACCATTTAAAAAAGGAATTTTAGGTAGTATTATCGCAGAAGTATTTAAGAAGTTCCATATTACTGAAACTTCGAAAATGCTTGACCGTTTGAAAGATTTAGGATTTAAATATTCAACGCGTGCGGGTATTACAATTGGTATTTCAGATATTGTTGTACTTCCGAATAAAGATGAGATTCTAAACGCGGCACAATTAAAAGTAGATAAAGTGACTCAACAGTTCCGTCGTGGATTAATCACAGAAGAAGAGAGATACGATCGTGTAATTTCTTATTGGAGTGATGCAAAAGATGAAATCCAAGACAAACTTATGGACTCACTTGAAAATACAAACCCAATTTATATGATGAGTGATTCAGGTGCACGTGGTAACGCATCTAACTTTACTCAATTAGCAGGTATGCGTGGACTGATGGCCAACCCGGCTGGACGTATTATTGAATTACCTATTAAATCTTCTTTCCGAGAAGGATTAACAGTACTCGAGTACTTTATTTCAACACACGGTGCTCGTAAAGGTCTTGCGGATACGGCACTGAAAACGGCTGACTCAGGTTACTTAACACGTCGACTCGTTGATGTTGCACAAGATGTTATTGTTAGAGAAGATGATTGCTTTACAGATAGAGGATTAACCATTACTGCTTTAACGGAAGGTACTGAGTTAATCGAAGGGTTAGACGAGCGTATTGAAGGTCGTCACGCGAAGAAAACAATCTACCATCCAGAAACGAAAAAAGTCATCGTAGAGAAAGATGAGTTAATCACAGCTGATTTAACACATCAAATCATGGCGGCTGGCATCGAAGAAGTTACTATTCGTTCTGCTTTTACTTGTAATACAAAACATGGCGTATGTAAGAAATGTTATGGTATTAACTTAGCAACAGGTGAAGAGGTTGAAGTAGGAGAGGCAGTAGGAATTATCGCTGCTCAATCTATCGGAGAGCCAGGAACACAGTTAACGATGCGTACGTTCCATACAGGAGGGGTAGCTGGAGATGATATTACTCAAGGTTTACCTCGTATCCAGGAAATTTTCGAAGCACGTAATCCAAAAGGTAAATCTCTAATTACAGAGATTGCTGGTGAAGTAGTTGAAATTGATGAGATACGCGAAGGTCAAAAAGAAATCACGATTCAAGGAGAAGTTGAAACTCGTAAATACCTTGCTCCGTACAATGGTCGCCTGAAAGTCGAAATAGGAGACCAGGTAGAACGCGGTGATTTATTAACAGAAGGTTCTATCGATCCTAAGGAATTAATCGTGGTCAAAGACGTAGCTACTGTTCAAGAGTATCTATTAAAAGAAGTACAAAAAGTTTATCGTATGCAGGGTGTTGAAATCGGCGATAAGCACGTTGAAGTAATGGTTCGACAAATGATGCGTAAGGTTCGTGTAATTGAAGCTGGTGAAACTGAGCTATTACCAGGTTCGTTAGTTGATATTCATCAGTTCTCTGAAGCGAACTTAAAAGCGTTTAAAGAGAAAAAAGCACCTGCAACAAGTCGTCCAGTTATTCTTGGTATTACAAAAGCATCGCTTGAAACAGAATCATTCTTATCAGCAGCTTCATTCCAAGAAACAACTCGTGTGTTGACAGATGCAGCAATTAAAGGTAAAACTGACGAATTACTCGGTCTTAAAGAGAACGTCATTTTAGGAAAACTAGTTCCAGCAGGTACAGGTATGCAAAGATACCGTCAAATCGAAATGGACCAAGAGCCGAATGCAAGAGCGCTTGCAGAAGCAAAGCTAGAAGCAGCAAAGTAAATGATTGAAAATAATTAGGGAGAAAAACTCCCTAATTATTTTATAAGAAGAGTTGACATGTGAATAGCTAGATGATAATATACAAAAGGTTGATAGTTAATTTATTTTCTTGCAAAGACCATGAATTAGCAGTCAAAGGTATAACAAATGAAATAGAGTGACTCGGCAATCATCAGAGAGTAGTTTAGACTACTTGCTTTCAAATGACCGATCCTCGAGGCGGCTCATTTAGATGAACCAGTTGCTACCTTATTTCAACACTTACGTTTTTGTGAATATCACAAAAGCATTTGTTTTTACCTAAAAATGAACCACCTGGATGTGTGGGATTACAAATTTCGAAAGGAGGAAATAAAATGCCAACAATTAATCAATTAGTTCGCAAACCGCGTCAGTCAAAAAAATCAGGATCTAAATCACCTGCTTTAGGCAAAATGTACAACAGCTTCAAAAAATCTATGACGACTGTAAACTCACCTCAAAAGCGTGGAGTTTGTACTCGTGTAGGAACAATGAAGCCTAAAAAACCTAACTCGGCTTTACGTAAATACGCTCGTGTTCGTTTAACGAATACATTAGAAGTGAACGCGTATATCCCGGGTGAAGGACATAACCTACAAGAGCACAGTGTTGTTTTAATCCGTGGAGGACGTGTTAAAGACTTACCAGGGGTACGCTACCACGTTGTTCGTGGTGCGCTTGATACTGCTGGAGTTACAGACCGTAAACAAAGCCGTTCACAATACGGTGTTAAGAAACCAAAAGAGAAAAAATAATCTAACAATTTATGTATAGAGTATCACTCGTTGAAGGGAGGAAAAAACATGCCACGTAAAGGCCCAGTTGCAAAACGCGACGTATTACCAGATCCAATTTACAACTCAAAATTAGTTACTCGTTTGATCAACAAAATGATGGTCGACGGTAAAAAAGGTACTTCACAAAAGATTCTTTACACAGCTTTCGAATTAGTTCAAGAGCGTTCAGGTAAAGATCCTCTAGAAGTATTCGAAGAAGCTTTAAATAACATCATGCCAGTACTTGAAGTACGTGCTCGCCGTGTAGGTGGGGCGAACTACCAAGTTCCGGTTGAGGTTCGTCCAGACCGCCGTACAACATTAGGATTACGTTTCTTAGTAAACTACTCACGTACACGCGGAGAAAAAACAATGGAAGAACGCCTTGCAAATGAAATTTTAGATGCTTCAAATAACACAGGTGCTTCAGTGAAACGCCGTGAAGAATTACACAAAATGGCAGAAGCGAACAAAGCATTCGCTCACTACCGTTGGTAATATTTGCATCACAATTCATTTACATCCTAATCGGATAACGGAAGGAGAAATACATTATGGCTAGAGAGTTCTCACTCGAGAATACTCGTAACATTGGTATCATGGCTCACATCGACGCTGGTAAAACTACGACGACAGAGCGTATCCTTTTTTACACAGGTCGTATCCACAAGTTAGGTGAAACGCACGAAGGTGCTTCACAAATGGACTGGATGGAACAAGAGCAAGAGCGTGGAATCACAATCACTTCTGCTGCTACAACAGCACAGTGGAAAGGTCACCGCGTAAATATCATCGATACTCCAGGTCACGTAGACTTCACTGTTGAAGTTGAACGTTCACTTCGTGTACTTGATGGTGCAGTTACAGTACTTGACGCTCAGTCAGGTGTTGAACCGCAAACGGAAACTGTATGGCGTCAAGCGACAACTTATGGTGTTCCAAGATTAGTATTCGTTAACAAAATGGATAAAACAGGTGCGAACTTCCATTATGCAGTAGGTACTCTTCATGACCGCCTACAAGCAAATGCGCATCCAATCCAAATTCCAATTGGTGCAGAAGATGACTTCCGTGGAATTATCGATCTAATCGAAATGAAAGCAACAATGTATGGTAACGACTTAGGAACAGATATTGAAGAGATTGAAATTCCTGAAGAATTCCGTGCAGAAGCAGAAGAATACCGCGAAAAATTAATCGAAGGTCTTGCTGATGTTGATGAAGATTTAATGGAGAAATATTTAAGTGGAGAAGAAATCTCTGTAGAAGAGTTAAAAGCTGCGATTCGTCGTGCAACTCTATCAGTAGAATTCTACCCAGTAGTATGTGGTACAGCATTTAAAAACAAGGGTGTACAACTTGTTCTTGATGCTGTAGTAGATTACCTACCATCACCACTTGATATTGATGCCATGGCTGGTATTAACCCTGAAACAGAAGAGGAAGAAACTCGTCCAGCTTCAGATGAAACGCCATTCTCTGCATTAGCATTTAAAGTAATGACTGACCCATTCGTAGGTAAATTAACATTCTTCCGTATTTATTCTGGTGTCTTAGAATCAGGATCATACGTATTAAACTCTTCGAAAGGGAAACGTGAACGCGTAGGACGTATCCTACAAATGCACGCTAACTCTCGTGAAGAAATCGCAGAAGTACATGCAGGAGAAATCGCTGCTGCTGTTGGTTTGAAAGATACAGGTACGGGAGACACATTATGTGACGAAAAAGCACCTATTATCTTAGAATCAATGGAATTCCCTGAACCAGTTATCTCAGTTGCTATTGAACCAAAAACAAAAGCCGACCAAGATAAAATGGGACAAGCTCTTGCGAAATTACAAGAAGAAGATCCAACATTCCGTGCGCACACGGATCAAGAAACTGGCGAAGTTATCATCGCTGGTATGGGTGAACTTCACCTTGACATCATCGTTGATCGTCTAAAACGTGAATTCCGCGTTGAAGCAAACGTTGGTGCACCACAAGTTTCTTACCGTGAAACATTCCGTCAAACTGCGGAAGTTGAAGGGAAATTCGTTCGTCAATCTGGTGGACGTGGACAATACGGACACGTTTGGATTGAATTCGGTCCTCAACCAGAACCTGAAGAAGGAAAAGAGCGCGAAAACTTTGTATTTGAAGATGCTATCGTTGGTGGTGTTGTTCCACGTGAATACATTCCAGCAGTTGAAGCAGGATTACGCGATTCACTAGACAATGGTATTATCGCAGGATATCCATTAATCAACGTTCGTGCGAAATTATATGATGGTTCTTACCATGATGTTGACTCGAACGAGATGGCATTTAAAATTGCAGCATCTATGGCACTTAAAAACGCAGCATCTAAATGTGACCCAGTTCTTTTAGAACCAATGATGAAAGTTGAAATCATCATTCCTGAAGAATACATGGGAGACATTATGGGTGACGTAACAAGTCGTCGTGGACGCGTTGAAGGTATGGAAGCTCGTGGAAATGCACAAGTTGTGCGTTCTATCGTTCCATTAGCTGAAATGTTCGGATATGCAACTTCACTTCGTTCAAATACGCAAGGACGCGGAGTATTCTCAATGGTGTTTGATCACTATGAAGAAGTTCCAAAATCAATTGCTGAAGAAGTAATTAAAAAGAATAAAGGCGAATAATAGTTCGTTCTTGTTTCTACTATAAAAAACTTGTAAGATATGGATAGTTGGAAGTTCAACCTTTCGACTATTCATAACAAATAAAAAAATTTAAACTTATCTAAGGGAGGATTTTCCAAATGGCTAAAGAAAAATTTGACCGCTCGAAAGAGCATGCTAACGTTGGTACAATCGGACACGTTGACCACGGGAAAACAACATTAACTGCTGCAATCGCAACAGTACTTTCAAAAAAAATGGGTGGAGACGCTAAATCATACGCAGACGTAGATAACGCTCCAGAAGAAAAAGAGCGTGGAATCACGATCTCAACTTCACACATCGAGTACGAAACTGAAAAACGTCACTATGCACACGTTGACTGCCCAGGTCACGCTGACTATGTTAAAAACATGATCACTGGTGCTGCACAAATGGACGGCGGAATCTTAGTAGTATCTGCTGCTGACGGCCCAATGCCACAAACTCGTGAGCACATCTTACTTTCACGTCAAGTAGGTGTTCCTTACTTAGTAGTATTCATGAACAAATGTGACATGGTTGATGACGAAGAGTTATTAGAATTAGTTGAAATGGAAATTCGTGACCTATTATCAGAATACGATTTCCCTGGCGACGACATTCCAGTAATCAAAGGTTCAGCTCTAAAAGCTCTTGAAGGTGAAGAAGAGTGGGAAGAGAAAATCGTTGAATTAATGGACGCTGTTGATGAGTACATCCCAACACCAGAGCGTGACACTGACAAACCATTCATGATGCCAATTGAGGACGTATTCTCAATCACTGGTCGTGGAACAGTTGCTACAGGACGTGTTGAGCGTGGTAAAGTAGTAGTTGGAGACGTTGTAGACATCATTGGTCTTTCAGAAGAGCCAAAATCAACAACTGTAACAGGTGTTGAAATGTTCCGTAAATTATTAGATTACGCTGAAGCTGGAGATAACATCGGTGCTTTACTTCGTGGAGTAGGCCGTGAAGATATCCAACGTGGACAAGTACTTGCTAAACCAGGTACAATTACTCCACATACTAAATTCACTTCAGAAGTATACGTATTATCAAAAGAAGAGGGTGGACGTCATACTCCATTCTTCTCAAACTACCGCCCACAGTTCTACTTCCGTACAACTGACGTAACTGGTATCATCCACTTACCAGAAGGAGTAGAAATGGTAATGCCTGGCGACAACATCGAAATGACAGTTGAACTGATCGCACCAATCGCAATTGAAGAAGGAACTAAATTCTCAATTCGTGAAGGTGGACGTACAGTTGGAGCTGGCGTTGTAGCTAAAATCCAAGCTTAATTTTAACTTTTTAAAAACCTCGTAGACGTACGAGGTTTTTTTGTGCTCTTTTTTACTTCAACAGAAATAAAAAATACGTTGACTACAATTGAAGGCATTACAAATCTAGTGATCGAATAGCATTTTAAAAAACAATAGTGAATGACTTTTTCTACGATATGAATTTCAAAAATAAAAATTCGTTCTATTCAAAGGAGAATAAAAAATAGACACTTCAAGAAAAATAAAATAAAAGGTTGCGTTTTATACAAGAGATGTATATAATAAAAGAGTTCAATATTATTTCAATTGAATTTCGCTAAAAGAGTTGCGAGATTCTATTTTTTTGTGTATAATGTTGAGTGTTGTCTTTTGACTGCGATGAAGCGAGAGGTTGCTGACACACCCGGCCGCTTTGCCATGGCAAGTGTGTGGGAAATTTTCGTGGAGAATGTCTAGTAAATAGGCGGAGAAGGAGGGAAAATAATGGCAAAACAAAAAATTCGTATTCGTTTAAAAGCTTATGATCACAGAATTTTAGATCAATCAGCTGAAAAAATTGTTGAAACTGCAAAACGTTCAGGTGCGGGTGTCTCAGGACCAATCCCATTACCAACAGAGCGCTCGGTATACACAATTCTACGTTCAGTTCACGTATACAAAGATTCACGTGAGCAATTCGAAATGCGTACACATAAACGCTTAATCGATATCGTAAATCCAACACCGAAAACAGTCGACGCTTTAATGAAGTTAGACTTACCATCAGGTGTAGACATTGAAATTAAATTATAAAATATAAAAAGAAAATCAGGAGGTGTGACAAATGACCAAAGGAATCTTAGGTAGAAAAGTAGGAATGACTCAAATTTTCGCTGAAAATGGAGATTTAATTCCGGTAACAGTAATCGAAGCAACACCTAATATCGTTCTTCAGAAGAAAACTGCTGAAACAGACGGTTATGAAGCGATTCAATTAGGTTTTGAAGACAAACGTGAAAAGCTTGCAAATAAACCTGAAAAAGGACATGTTGCTAAAGCAGAAACGACACCTAAGCGCTTCATTCGCGAATTCCGCGGATTAGACGTAGCTGGGTACGAAGTTGGTCAGGAAGTCAAAGTTGACGTGTTCGAAGAAGGACAAATCGTCGACGTTACAGGAGTATCAAAAGGGAAAGGTTTCCAAGGTGTTATTAAACGTTACGGACATGCAATCGGGCCAATGAGTCACGGTTCACGTTTCCACCGCGCACCAGGTTCAATTGGTTCTGTTGACGCACAACGTGTGTTCAAAGGACAAACAATGCCAGGTCGTATGGGCGGAGATACAGTAACTGTTCAAAACCTAGAAATCGTTCGTGTAGATACAGAACGCAATTTACTCCTTATCAAAGGAAATGTTCCAGGAGCGAAGAAATCACTTATCGAAGTGAAATCTGCGATCAAAGGAAACTAATTAGTTAAAGAAAGGAGGAAGTAAAATGCCAAAAGTATCCGTTTTAAGTCAAACAGGTTCATCTGTTGGAGAAATTGAATTAAATGAAGCGATTTTCGGTATCGAGCCGAATGAAGCTGTACTTTTCGATGCTATCATTCAACAACGTGCTAGCTTACGTCAAGGAAACCACAAGGTAAAAACACGTGCTGAAGTATCAGGCGGTGGACGTAAACCTTGGAATCAAAAAGGAACTGGACGTGCTCGTCAAGGATCAATCCGTTCACCACAATGGCGTGGAGGTGGAATTGTATTCGGACCAACACCACGTAGCTATAGCTACCAATTCCCTAAAAAAGTTCGTCGTTTAGCTTTATTATCAGCTTTATCAACGAAAGTAAAAGCTGAAGAGTTAATCGTAGTTGATAACTTATCATTCGACGCACCAAAAACAAAAGAGTTCATTAAAGTATTAGCTGCTCTATCAGTAGAGAAGAAAGCTTTAATCGTAACTGCAGATTTAGATGAGACAGTGGCATTGTCAGCACGCAATATCCCAGGTGTTACGGTTACAACAGCATCAGGATTAAACGTACTTGACATCGTTAATCACACAAACCTTGTGATGACGAAGGCAGCTGTTGAAAAAGTAGAGGAGGTGCTTGGTTAATGGAAGCACGTAACGTAATTAAGCGTCCAGTCATTACTGA
>JASLCF010000009.1 GCA_030146155.1 Savagea sp. | reverse complement strand
GCGTTGTAGTTTGGATTACAACGCTTTGGTATTTTGTTTTTTAGTGCTTTATTTACCGATACAATATCTTACATCCCTTGTTTTACAAGACATTGAGAGGATTATGTGATGCGGATGTGGTGACATTATTAAATTATATTATTATGAATTTTGATAAATACTCATACTTTTTCAATAATTGATTATAGACTTATATGCTTCCTTCTAAAACGCTAAAGTGTACTTTTAATATCTACTAACTCAAAAAGCCCATCCTCATCTTTTCTATTGATTTCATATGCATAATTGGAATAATCATTATTGAATATTTTTTCAAGTTTAAAATCTTCAATTACTAAATCGTTAGGTATATTATGAATCATTCTATAATCTGTAAAAAAGAAATTTCCATTTTTTCTTTTTCTTTTTTCTAAATTTTTCTCTTCCCATTGAATACCAAAATCCGCCAACCAATTATAATATAATAAAATTTGCTCATGATTTGAAAGCATAGATCGTAAGATTCTTAAATAATCTCTTTTTTGTTCGTATGAAATTATGTTCTTATTTTGCTTTACTACAAACTTTACAATTTGGAATAAATGCCTATAATAATGAGCTAAAATAGACTGATGACCGGAAAATGGCTTATAATTAAAGCTTAACCATAAGCTCTTAGCTCTGTAATTCGATTGTAGAACATTACCTGTTGTGTAATATGTATGATATTCTTTTATACCTGTTTTTAAATGTGACTCTCTTTTGGAATTCAATTCAGAAACAAAATTATTCAAGACAATTTTTAAAAAACCAGTACTATCTGCATTCTCATATTTAGTAATGTTCTTTTTATAAAGATTCAGACCATTGAAGAAAATAAAATAGGAATGATGCAAAATTATCCGTTCTAATTGCAACTGTGATTTGATTTGATTTTGTTCTGTTATATTTAATTTTTTAAATCCATCCATAAAGACTTTTGTTGCAATTAAATAAATGGCTTCAAATTCATTTAACATTGTAACAAATACTTTCTTTCCTGATGTGTTCTTTGTTTGTTTAGTGTCTTTAATTGCTGGTTTACTTTTGTCATTACCAGTATATTTATAAATGTAGCCTTCAATAATCATCTCATTTAGATTTTCTCTATGTAAATGAAGCATTTCATAAAATTGACTTTCAAATTGTTGAATTTTAAATTGATCTTGTACTTGTTTATTCGCCTGATATTGAATATAAAAAGCTAAAAAAGTTAGTAGTATACCTCCAATAGCAATGAAGGGGTTCATTATACCTCCCATAGTATCACCTATTAAACCTGTTTCTTCAGTTGTAATAATACTCTTTCCAACCACAGTACTGGTAAAAAAATAAGGTGCGAAAAATGAAAATAACAAAAATAGTGAACTACCAATTAGGCAAATCTTAATTATAATATTTCGTCTTTTTTTATTTATTAAATTATCTAGTAAATTTTTCATTCTAATAGATGTCACAAGTATTAAAATTGAAATAAATGCAATAATAAATAAGAAGATATTTGTAATCATATAATATAGTAATTTTAATATTTAAAACTTGTATTATATTCGGTACTAAATGTTACCAAGTTAGTTGTTTTCAGTTTCTATTTTGGTAGCATTTTCTCCTAACCAACGGCTAGCTGTTTCTTGGTATGGTATTCTTTTATCATCTAACCAGTTTTCAATATATTTAGGATTATGACTATTAGGAGTTGGATAAACATCGTCAATTCTAACTTGTATTGGAGCCCGGACACAATCTCCTGTGATAATTGCATGCTGTTGTGGGATAACAGGTAACTGATCTAAAATATCCGCATTTGCACTAGATACCAATCCTCGAATATACTTCTGATCTTCTGGATTTTGCAGACGATGAATAATGAATGAGTTGCATTGCGACAAAACTGTTTTTGATAATTCAGATGGTCTTTGGCTACTCACAATTAATGAAATTCCATATTTTCTTCCTTCTCTTGCAATTCTTTCAAAAACGGTTTTAGCTACTGAATATTTATTTTCAGCAATATAGTTTTGAGCTTCCTCTAAAACTATGACAATTGGGTATTTTCCCCTATCAGCAGGCACAAAATATGAAACAAATTCCAATATTATTCTTCCTAATAATGCTGTAACCGTTTCCAATACTTCAAATGGAAGTTGAGAAACATCTATAATATTTACTTGATGGGTTCTCGTTTTATCATAGACTGTACAAGTATCATTATATTTTTTAATAAAATGTCCTTCAGTATCTTCCGAAAAAATATTATTGTAATCTCCTAAAAGAAAAGCTAGGAATTGTGGTAAGACATTTTTATTTATTTCTTCTGTATTTTTTAACATCAAAGGAATTGACATTCTTTTGTCATTCAGAAAACTATTCATTCTTAAACGTAAAGTGGAAATGAATTCATTTAACCTTGCATTTCCTGAACCTTCATTTTTTATAGCTGCATCTAAAAATTTAGTACACAACTCTTGATAACTAAAATATATTGGTAAATCTATATTTTGGGAACTAGTAATTTGCGTTTCTGTGGCTTCTTCTAATAATACATTTAAACGATCTTGAATATTTTGTCTGATCGGTGTTTGCAATGCAGGATTATTAAAATTTGCTTGTGACCCCAAATTTGATAGTATGTCAGCCAAATCATTATCAAAAACTCTTATAGCTTCCGCGATATTTATTACATCATTATTAGGTTTCCATCCCCAACCTCCCTGAGGATTCCAAGTTTTCTTTTTAAGTTCCTCTGTAGAACAAGTTAGTATATTTTCAATATCTGCTTTTAAATGTTGAGGAAGAATCGACGCTACAACACTTTCTTCATTATTTTTTGCTAAACCAATTGCACTATTTAATAATGGAGCTTGAGTAGCATCACTCGGATTTAATAAAGCCTTAAAATCTGACCAATTCATTAACCAATAAGGAACCTGAACTTTATCTTCACCTCCGTAATAATTAGCATTAATTAATTTTAAATCGTCTTGAATTTCAGTACTTAAATTATCAAAATTCTCTTTAATTGGTGAAAATGCATCTTTATACTCACCATTGGTGTCGAAAATTACAATATGTGCATTCTTTAAGTAATTTCCTTTATAGTCATATTTGAAAAGATTTCTAAGGATTGATGTTAGTGTACAAGATTTACCCGAACCTGTATTACCTAAAATTGCAGCATGCTTAACAAAAAATTGATCTGGTGAAATTTTTACTTGATAATCAGAAAATGCTGGAGATGTACCCACAGGAAGATAAAAATCCTTTTCAAATTCTATTTTATCCTTGTCTATCTTATCATCAAAAATATGCTGTAAATCTTTTTCAGTAACGTACCAGACTGGATTATCTAATGTTGGAAAGTTATATACGCCTTGAATAAATTTCTCGCTATTCCCATTTTTTGAAATTGTACCCAACATCGTAGCCGAAATATATCGAGCTGATGTTGGTAAAGATATTGAAGTTGAATTCTTACCAAATTCAACCTCTTCTTTCATTGTTACACGGGTAATTAATGCAACCACTCGATCTGCGCCTACCGGTATAATTAAATAGGAATTAATACGAGCAATTTCATAAACATCTAAAACTCCACTTTTATATGTTCCTCTAAGATCTTCCTCAATTTTAATAAAAACTCTAAAATTATCTACTGAAAGAACTCGACCTATAATTCTATTGTTACTGCTCATAAAAGTCTGGTTTATAGATTAAAACGTTAAATCATCGGTAACTTCTACATCTTGTTTTGTATTCGAATCTGATTCTACTGTTTCATCTTGCCTAATAGTATCATTTCCTTCAACATCTTGATGATTCTTTTTGGTAGGATAAATTTTTTCCATTGTTTCCGCTACATAAACTATTTCATCCTCTTCATATAAATCAGGCATAACCTTATCTACAAAACCTACAAAAGTTGATTGATCTGCAACTGTCTGATCTAAAATAATAATTCTCTTATCCCCCAGAGCCTTCAGTTTTTCTATTTCAGATTCAGGATCAGCTGTTGGAGCAAAGTTGGCTATAATTAAAGTAAAGGAAGGAATGGATAATGCTTGCTTAATAATATCATTTATATGCTCATCATAAAAAGAATAACCTACACAAATCAATACCGATTGAGGTTGATTAATTGCTTGAGAAAATTGCCTAAATAATTCCGAGTATGGTAAGTCAAGTGTAAAAGATTTTTTACTTACACATGGATAAATCATTATTTCATTATTTTCATCAATAGGGAAATTATCATTTAATGGGATCTCTTTAATACCGTAAGTATTTGATACATTAGTTGGAGTAGAAACCCAAGATAATGAACCATGCATTTTATAATATCTTAAAACCTTTTCTGCTCTATGTACTTTACCAATTGCACTTTGCCCAGGATAATATAAATCGTAATCATATACTTCTGGTCTAAAACATCTGTTATGAACCCCCATAAAACCATTTATATAGTGTACTCCCAAATTATCTAAAGCATAATCGAATGCCATATCGTAATTAGTTGTAAAAAGGTTTGCTCTTCTTAAGTGAACTGGCCTTTGCAACAATTTCTTAACTAATGTTTCATGATAGTGATATCTGTTTTTTTGAAGTTTTAAATCAGACGTATAAATTGAATGTATTGTTGTCTTATTTGTATCACATTGCTCAAATAACCACTTCTGCATTTTTATCATTGAAGCCTTCAAAGAACTGATATCTTCTTTTTTCATTTCTTTTAGATAAGAATCTGCTTGTAAGCAGTTGAATAGATCCTCATAAGAAGGATCTGCTCCTTCGCCGAAATAATTAGTTATTTCATTTAAACATTGATTTTTTAATTCTGAAGGTATTGTTCTGATTATAGGAGCTCCTAAGTGAAAACTTGAACCCGCACCAAATAGAAAACTCACATTTTCGAGCTCAAGATATTTTTTAATTTTTAGTTTAATATTATCAATTGTATTATTCATAGTGTGTTTTAAAAAGTATTTTATCAATGTGTTTTTCTTATTTCAAAACCTTTGCAATATGCCAAACCAAACGTTCTCTTGTACCTAAATCTAAGGCTCTCTGTCCGCTAAGCATGCTTGTAAAGAAAATCTTAGTTCCCTTTAATTCTGCTGGCTCAGATACTACATGTGTTCCGATAGTTTTATCAAACTCAAATTTCATCCAGTCTCCTAACCAAACTCCAACTTCTTTTCCATTTTTATTATGGTGTCTATTCAATCCTAAAAATGTTCTTATTAAAGCGTTACTCGCTACAATTACTTTTGGTTTTGTGCGCAATAGTCGTTCTTTTAGAATTTCGAGCTGTTGAAAAAGAAAAACACGTCCTTCTTCATTATCCATAAATAATTTCTTGATATTCGATTGTTTAGTTTCTCTAAAAACAAATAAATCAAAATGAGTCCACTTTAAGTCTATTTGATAATCTTTTTTTAATTGCTCTTCGATACTAAAAAATGGTTTAAAATAACTATGGTCTTCAGAAGTTTCTTTAGTCCATGGCAATATACCATTGATTATATCTCCTCCAAATGATGGATTCATGCCGAGAAATAGAAGATTTGCATCTTTTTCATCCTCATCATATTGAAAAGTAATCCCTCTTTTTAAAATTTCTTGAATTTCATTATTAAAATGAGGTTGATCACTTGTTATTGATCTATATTTTTCAATTAATTCTTCTAAATTTTTATACATGTTTTTTGTTAAGTAAAGTGATTTATTTTAACGTAAAAATATCAAAACAAAACATAAGAAACTAAAAGAAAACAGTGAAGCTCCTATAATTCTTAGTGAAAACAACAACAGCCTTCGATTTTGAAGACTGTTTCTATGATGTACGAGAACTTGAATGATAGTTCACAAATTAGTTTTTATTCTCAGTTAAAACTTTCATTATTTCATTTCTATTTACCACTCTATTTCTATCTGACTGTTCCATAATTAGATAAAGTCTATGATTTTCATTAAGATATTTTCTCCTCTGCTTTTTCTTTTTCATTAAATTTAAGTTTTAAATTTCATCAAACTTTTGAATATTTTTTGCTTTTCTTGGATTTACCTAAGCTTACTTTTGGTTTTCAACATTATGATTCTTTATAAATTTGCTATATGGTTTTCATAATTAATTGTTTAAATATTTTTCGCAAGTAATTACAATCCTACATTCACCTGCCCATTCATCAACCTAGGTAATAACCAATCTCTTAACTGAGCTATTTCTTGGTTTTATTTAAGGTTATATTCAATTTTAGAATCAATATTATTCACCAATGCTTCAAATTTCATTTGTAATTAATTATAGGTATAATGTCTGCTATATATCCTTTTTCAATACAAACTAAACATTTATCCTTATTAGAAGTATAAAACTCTTCAGTTACTTTTCTTGTAAATCGTTTATCATGAATAGCTAGCGAAACTAATTCCGTGACATCCCTTTTTAGACACAGATCCCCCTTCTTCCATTACTATCTCTACCACAGCTCTTAACAATGTAAACTTATACGTAATCACATTCTTCTCTTTTTCTACCATTGATTATCTATGCTTCCATATTATAGTATAAAGGCAACCCAAAACTGGTTGCCTAAATGAAATTAATTGCTGAAATAATTAAAGTAAAAGCGTCTACTGGGTTACTTTTACAGTTCCTATAGTAAATTAGATTTCTATAACTACACTTCTAATATCACCTTCTGTAATAAGGTCTGTGCGTCCGTGTAGAATGGCACATCTGTTTTACTAAAAATAGTTGGTGGTAAAGTTCCAAATTCAGTCATATTCACCATTGGCACAAGTACTATTTTAGCTCCATTTTCAGATAAACTCGACACACGATCGGCAAAGTTATTGGCTCTTTCAATGGCTCCACCAATTGATATATTTCCAAGTACCGCTAAACCTCCTTTTAAGTTCTTTTTGTATAAAGCAGAGATGATGGCTACATAAACTGCTGCACCAATTCCATCGGTTACGTTAGAACCTAAAATTGTAGATACTTGAATGTTGATGTCAAAATTACTTAACGAATGGCGATCGTTTAAAATTGACTTTTCATTCGCTTTTAAGTAGTTGAATGTATTCTTGATATTCTCTTTAACTAATTGATTAGAAGTACCTGTAATATTTACTTTTCCATTTCCAGGAATCGCTACCACTTCAATTTTAACTACCGCATTGTTTTCACCATCGTTAGTTGCTGTATAACACGTCCCTGGTGACAGTGGATTAGCTTCAATTAACGATGAACCTTTTTCTTCTGGTAATCCAACAAATACTTCTTCTTGAGTTTCTTTGTCGATGTATGAGAAGTTAGTGTCCCAGAATTCCATACCACCAATTCGTTTTAATTGCTCTTTTACACGACGACGCATTTCCATAGCAATCGTTAAATATTTACGGATATCCTCTTTAGTGTACTCTCCGTGTGGGTGCAGCAACTTCACAAAACCTGAAACAATACGACGTACTGATTTTGCATCACGTTGTTTCAAATGATTTCCTAAAGCAAAGTATTGATCCAAAGCATCAGTGAATGTAATCTTGCGCTGTGACTTTAATAATTCAGAAAAGAAATCTGTACTGAATCCGTAATGCTTCGTAAAGTTAGACGGACTGAATTTTACAATCTCCCAACCTGGTAAGAATAAATTGATACGGTCTAAGAATGCGGTATCTTCATTTACTTCATCTGACAATGGACTAAATAAATGAGAAGTTTGTAAGACTGTTTCTACGGGTTGATTGATATTTCCATTTAAGATAATCGAAGCAGAACCCGATATTTCTCCATTTTTTGCACGAGAGAATGAACCAGATTCCATATAGTCTTTCATCAATGGAATGGCATCTCTGTCTTTGAAAAGTTTGTCTGTACTCTCATCAAAACAGATGGCATCCCATAAACCTACAGCTCCGACTTTACCCGATGAGTTGTTCACGAATAATTGGGCTACTGTTCCTTGACCTCCAGATATTAATATAGCATACGGTGTAATTTCTTTATAGATGTATGATTTCCCTGAAGATCGTGGACCTAACTCTACGATGTTAAAGTTTTTCTCCACTAATGGAATTAAACGACACAAAAGTAGATCTTGCATACGTTCGTCCATTCCTTCACTTTCAGGTTCATACCCCGCACTACGCAATAATAATTTCTTCCATTCAGCCGTATCAAAGTTTTTACGCTTATCCACAATAGTAGAATTATCAAATGATGACAACTGAATCGGTGTGATTTTACTGACAACGAATGGGAATACTTTTGAACCAATGGTAATTAACGGATCGTATTCTACATCGATAATTGCCCAAATACCACCTAACAAAATCTTTTCGTGCTGTTTGACTAATTCGCTACTGATGTTTGCATTTTTGATATTGGAATTGACTAAAGTTGCCCAATAGGTATCTTTCGTCGCATCTAATTCTACTGAAATTTTATCAATGATTTTATAACGTCCTTTTTCTCTAATCTTAGATTGGATTAAAGAACTTTCTTCAGGATTTACATAATGGTCGCGTAAAATAGCACGCACATTTTCTAATCCTTCTTTTATTTTTTCTTCATCGTCTGTACTGCAACTGTTGGCTAATAAATATTCCAACACAAAGGCAGGCACATTAGCACCTCCTTTTACAATACCTACTAAATCTTTTTTGACAACGAAACCTCTAAAGTTTTCGATGGCCTGTGTATCTAAATTATCTAATTGAATCATTTTTCAAAGTTTTTAAGTTAAAACAAACCACCTAAATCTCTTGCCGAAGATTTCTTTACGGTTACTTGATCTAGCTTTTCTTTTGTATTGGCATCTTCTATGATGACAACGATTTCATTTTTCCCATCGAAACCGAACTCTTTATCCCATACTTGGTCTTTATGAATGTCTATAGCTTCTAAAGTTTGTACTGGTACATTATTGTGATACAATACAATATTGATAGCACGCTGCGCATCGAATAACGAGTTACCACTGGTTTGTGTTGCCAACTTCAATTTAAAATATTCTCCAGACACTTCTTTCAATTGTTCTTTGTTGGAAATGAAAATCTGTAAAGCTGGTTGCGAACTTCCTTTACGGGTAAACTTAAAATTAGGAATGATGACTTCCTGTGGTGCAAAACCACCGTGTGCAAAACCATATACGCCTGGCGTACGGAACGGACGATCGGATTGCGCGACATTCACATATTGATAGTGTTCGTATGGCTTTTCAATGCTCCATAAAATATCATTGTGTTGTTTCTCAACCGAACGAATGTAGCGTTCACTCTTGCTGTGATTGCCCTCTATGTTTACTTCTAATTTATCAGCATCAGATAATAAACCTGTTAGCACAAATCCGTGGTCGGTAACCAAATGTACTTCTTCATATCCTGCACGCAACAATTCTTCAATTTTCGTAATTAATACTTTTTCAAATTCAGCGAACAGCTTAATGGCGTCCAATTGCAATTTTTCTCCTGCACTGTCGATGTCTTTGTACGTTAATACCAAGATTGGATCTTGGGTTGTTGCATTGGTATCCACTAACTTTTTGAAGGTAATTTCTTTCCCCGTTAGCTGCACCAATTCTTTCTCACGATCGCTTTGTAATTTAAGTACACGATTATTACCCACATACAAAGCCGACATATTATGCTCGGTTTCTGAGGGCAAATCAGCCAACATCACTTGCTTTTGTACTTCGTACGTACTATCCACAGCTTCTGCTACCGCATTAGCGATTTCCCAACGCACTCCATCACCTACAATTACAGCAATTTTCTTAGTGGTATTCTTAATTAACTCTACTAAAAATCCTTGTTGATTGGTTTTATAATCTGCTTTGTAGGTAAACCATTTATCGATTAACTCTTGATTGATGCCTTGGTAATATTCTTGAATCGGTTTGATGATATCCGCTTCGTTTAAAAATGCTTGGTACAGATTGCGTATGGCACGATCTAATTTCTGAAACTCCGAAACATAATAGCCAACAACATCTTGTAAGTTGTACAACTTCGCAATTCTGCTTGGATCAAAACTTAGCACTGTACTGATATCTTTCCACCACGTTGGCACCAAAGGATTACGGCTATTCAGCCCACGTTTATTGATGATACTGTGGTATTTGGTTTTGAACGCTGCATTGTGCAAGTTGGCTACCACATCTCGCAATTGTTTACGATCGATTTCCTCAAAACAATGGTTGCTATCCACTTCCCAATGGTTGATGCCACTCGGTAAAGCGAAATGCTTGCTGCGTTGCTTTAATAAGCCGATGTATTGGTTACTATCTAACCAGTTGTTGTACCATGCCTTGTCATCTGCCAATTGATTAAGTGCTACGTTGTGTAGCAACTGTTCTACCACTTCGTTGGCTAATACCGAAACGGCCTTATCCGATTGTGGCTGACCGATGTAAGCAAATAACTTTTGACGTACAAACGCCAATTCTTCTGCCGACTTGCTTTTTTCCCAAGCGTCTGGGTTGGCGATAAACGGCAATATTTCTTGTTCCAAATTAACGACATCAGCTAAACCTTGAATGACGGCTTTCCACCATTTAATGTCTTTGCCTCCGCTGGCTTTAGCAGCCGTTAATAGTTCTTCTTTGGTTAATTGAATTTGCAAACCTGTTTCTGCAAATAGTTTTTGACGTAACCATTCCTCCGCGTTAGAAAAATCTAAAACGCCGTGGGTTTCGGTATAATCGTACAAAAATCTAAGTTGCTTCTTTGGTCTTTGGGAGTAGATGATGGTCTCTACTTTAGGGGCTTTCTCGATGTCTACGCGTAAAAACAATTCTTCTTTTACCCGTTGCCATTCTTCTGCCAAGTTATGATTTAATTGGTGCAACTGATAGCCTGCTTGTTGCCAAGCAGGAACTAATTGCGTTAATTGGCCTTCTGGATCCAGTACCACAACCAACTGTCTGCGGCTCAACTGATGTTGAAGCTCTTGTTGTATCCATTGATCTACCATTACCAGTCTGCGTTTAGATATTTTGTTAATTGAGGTGCTTTTAAAATGTCTGCTTTTATCATTCCTTTTTTCTGTAAAGGCGCAATATTCTTCGCTACACCACTGTCTAATATCGGATTGTAGTTTTCTGCAATCAATTCATCCAATTTGGCTTCGAAAGCATCAAGTTCGCTTTCTTGATGAAAGATTAATTCTTTTTCTGCTTGTGCAGCTGCTGATTCAGCATCTCGTAAATCCGATTTGCGCAATCCGAGTTGTTCTCTTCGTTTGGCTACATAAACCGATTTTAGTTTGAAAATACTGTCGCGGTTCCATTGGTAAATGGACGTGTACACCTCAAAGGCTTTGTACTTGCCTGAAGATAGATGCCAAATGAATGGCGTTGATGGAAGGTTTGAAAATAGATTAACCCTGTCTGTTAAATAAATAAACAACTCTTCTTCAATAAACTTCACGACATCGATAAATCTGAATATTTCATTGAGTACTCTATCATTTTTAGAGTTATTAAGATTTGTTAATAGTCTATCTGAAATTGAACCTTCAATTGAATTTTTATATAATGGAATAATTCCATCGTCATCTTGTTGTAAAATAAGATTAATACGTCCTATTAAAGAATCTTTTATATACCTTAATAACAGTGAATTAATCTTATATTCATAATTATGTAGTTTATACAATAATTCAATCGGATTGATATTGTTTTTAGAGCAATAATCTTCTAATGTTGCATTTGATTTAAGATATTTATTAATGATTTCATCAGAAATAATATCTAAATTATCTTCAATATTAAATACGAAATCATTATTAATAAGTATATCTAACCGACTGTTATTCAACATATTTTCAAAATACTCTATTGCATATTTACTTACAGGATGAAGGAAAAAAGTTTGACCAAATTTATAATTATAATTTTCTCTATCGCTGTCTGAAAGATTATAAATTTCTAATGCAAACTGATTTAGTAATTCTTCCGCAAATAGTTTAATAATATTATTCTCTTCATAATTAATATAAATAGTGTGCAGATCATTAAATTCTATATCGAAAAGATTTTTAAAATTTACATCATAAATATTAAATTCTTGTTTAAACTTTTCTTTATCAAAACATATTTTTGCTAATTCAGAAACTGTATATTGGAATTCTTTATTTATTACGAAAGGAAATCTTTTAATATCACCTACTTGAATATTAGCTGTTGGATTTAGACAATCTGCGATAAAATGTATTAGCTTAGAATTTAAAATACCTAAAGCGTAATAAAGATCATTAAAATCATTTTCAAAGAAAATGGAAGAACCACCTACGTCGAAGATTGAATTTTCAGGTAAATATCTAAATGCATAACCACCTCTACCACTTGCTGAATATGTTATACCTTCTTTGAAATAAAATTTTTCGTTTTGTGGTCGAGATTTAATTTTTCCTTTATTATTTTTAAAATTTTTAATTTCAAAACCATCATTCTCCCAATTTACTTTTAACCAAAGATTTCCATACCATTTGTTAAATGTACCACCCTTAGCATAAGTAACCCACTTATCATCTTCTTCCTTAATTTCCCAATTAAATCTTAAGAATCTTTCATTTTCACCTGTTGCCAATCCCTGACAAACTTTCAAATTCTTATCTAAATTATACGTACTAAACTTTTCTCTAAAATTATTTGATATCCAGTATACGAATGGGAAATCTTTAATTTTTTTAAACTCCTCTTGGATAACTACACTTACCAAATTATCATCAAAATCTCCTTTACAAATTTTACTGTATAAGTCATTAAATACTTTTACTTTATCATTAGAAAAAGTATTATCAAGCTTGATACAAATTGATTTACCATTTTTGATTGCTTTATTTAATATAAAACAAGCAGGATCCACGGAAATTGAAAAAACACCTCCATATCCAAATTGTACTAAGAAATCAAGATTAGATTCTTGTAGAATTATATTTCTTACGTCCTTAAATGAAGAAGTGAACATAAATGTTTGTGGAGTAATCATCGAAACATATCCAGTTTCATTTACTAACTCAATATTTCTTTTAATAAAACAAGAGTATAAGTTTTCATAATACTTTTTATAATTCGCTTCTATATAACTTTTTAATTCTTCTCCATATTCGTCGCTGGCAGTATACGGCGGGTTTGCCACCGCTACATCGTATTTGTTGGTCAACACATCCAAATAGGTTACGGCATTGGTAGCCTGTATTTGCATAAAGTTGTGCGCCCCTGTAGATGCGTAATTGCTTACCGCTTGGTACAAATCGTTGATGAAAGATTGGCGGAATTCCAGATAAGAACCCATAGTTTCTGCCGTAAATAAATTAAATGCATTTTCTTTTTCTAAGGCAGCTAATCTACTTTCTACAATTTCTTCAATACGAATTAAAGCCCCAAACTTATGCGCTTGGCGTAGATCATCCCATAAACTGATGACAATGTTTTCTAACTCGGTTTTTAACTCACCATTCGGATTAAAAATGTATTTTACCTTTTCGTATTCAGGCAAAATAAAATCTGAACTTACTAAGTTAAAATGGTTGATTTTGATGTTACGTCTTTTGCGTCTTGCCTTAATATAAAGCCCTAATTGCGCTATTTGAGCGGCACGGTTGTCTAAATCTACCCCGTATAAGTTGTGTTCTAAAATTAATTTCGGAATGTCGCGTTCCTCGTAATCGGCACCATAATTATCAATCTGATCTTGGTACAAATCGTAAAATACATCGAAGGCATACAACAAGAAATTTCCCGATCCCATTGCTGGGTCAATTAATTTGATTTCGTGTAAAGGTTTGATGTCACGCACACGTTCGGTTGGTGCATTGGCAATGGCGTATTTGTTTTTGATGTCCGAATGTGGGTACATCTCCAAATACTGTTTTCCTAAACTGTTATCGACCAAGAATTTTACCACCCATTTTGGCGTATATACTTGCGATTGAATGGATACTTTGTCGTATTCTGTCTTCGCTTTCGAATCTTTGTGGGCTACTTTTTTATAGTTATTATAGCTTTCGTACAACCACCCCAACACATCATCGGATTGCCAAATGGCAGGATCGATATCTTTTTCGTCTGCTTCTACCGCATTAAACGCATCAATGATGGCTTTCAGTTCGATGGCCGTTGGCAACAAATGGTAATAATGTGACAAACTGTATAAAGGTAAATTTTCAGCCAAATTTTGGAATTCGTACTGGATGAAATCTACCAATCCTTCTTGGTCTTCGCTGCGTTTTTCTGGATATTGCTCCAAATACGCTGAATGCGCAAACGAACGATTTCCGTTTTCAGGACGTTGGGTAATGGTTTCAGGAATTAAGGTGTGTGCTTCTGAAACTTTTAAAGCCGCGATACGGTTGAATAAGGTAAACGTTAATTCGTCTACCAATTTCTCGTAGGCTTTTTCTGTTGTTCCTGTTTCTTCTTTTAGTGATTGGAACACTTCTAGCAAGCGTTCTTTTTCTTTTTGTTGTTCTGCCGAAAGGTTAACTTCTGCAGCATTTATAGCAATGCCTAAGCGGCCCAATCTGTTTTCTACAGCAGATTGAACCGTTTGGCGTATATGATTTGTATGATCCGATAGTTTCATTAATTCAAGTGTTTTGGTGGTATGGTACTAGTTTTCAAACTCAATTTCATCATCTGCATTCGCATTGGCTACTTTCTGCAATTCTTTGGTTAGCCATTCTTTGTAGGCTACTACCGTTAAGTTTTTAACAGGAAGTTGCGCTTTAATTTTACGAATTACTGGTTTAAGAGGTTCTTGCACTACTCCCGAAGGAGCTTCACCATCTGTTGTGGGTGCAGGTGTTGGCTCATGAACTGCTGTTACAATCGATGCTTTTTGAATGTCTAAATCCACATCCTTTTGATTGATTAAAGCTGTAGCCGTTGCGTACTCCGAATACGAGAATCCAGATTTTTTATTGACGATAGAAAACTCTAAATCCAACTCCGTAACAGCACGTTGCGCTGCAAACTGAAGGTGTTGTTTTACAATTTGTAAAATCCCTGCATTTTGGTTGTTTGGCAAAGCTTCAATATCCAATTGAATGGCTTCTGCTTTGCTTTGTAGTTTTTTAAATTCTACGGCATATTGCTCTATTAAGGCTTTAAACTTCGCGTGGTATTTATCCTTAATTTCCTGTGCCAATTGTTGCAGTTGAGGAAATGCCTTGGTAATGTCCGTTTTTAAAATAGATTCGTATTCCTCCATTTTATCGGCAATAGAAGCATCCAACGCATTGGCTTTGTTTAAATCTATTTTTACCTCTTGGATATATGTTGCCCACGTTTGCAGTTTGCTCAAATTATTTTTCACAAACTTCTCCATTTTATCCACTTTAAGAATAGCGCTTTCTAGCTCTTCTTTTTGGCTGATAAAATCGTTAGCACGACTGATGTAATTATCCGGCGTTACATTGCCTGTAAACGCATTGATGTAATCTTTGTGCTCTTTCGCTTTCGGGAAGTACACCGCAAAATCTTTAACGTTGTCCGTCAGATTTTGAATTTTATGGATGTAGATCTTGGCTAAATCTTTAATAGCCGTAGCCAATTGAAAATCGTTGGTATTATAATCTATTTTGTATCCTTCTTGCTTTTGAATAACGTCTTCTAACTCATTATTCAAGAAGAATTCTACTATTTGCTTTTTCTGATGAGCTGTTAACGATTGCGTATTGGCTTTGAAAGATGCTTTCTTAAACTCATTGGCTTTTGAGAAAACATCTAATGCACCTTTATCTGTAACCGCATAAATTGGATTGGTTTGCGTAGGCGTTTTTACGGCCAAACGACCAGCGCGTAACAAGGCAGCTAAAGTTACTAGAATGGTACCGTAAGCGTATCCTGTTGGTGCGCCAGCTAATTTAGCTTCGATGTCTGTCCCTGCTACAAACGAATTGCGTATGATGTGAGTTACTTCTTCTACCACACTTAAATTTTCGCCAATAAAGTTGCCGTTCGCATCGAAAAATGCAAACTCTTTGCTGTTGAATAATGTTTGTAAACGACTTGAGCTTTGTTCTTTAATAACTTGTACCGCAACCGCTTCTGGCATCTGGCTTTGTAAACGCTTATTGTACACGTTCGAAACCATTTTTTTCTGTAAGTTTTGCACTTCCGAAGCATAATTGCTGTCGTTTAAGATCGACGTATTGAAACAATAAATCAACGTTGAAGAAGCCAAAGCTTTATCAATTGCATTTTTTAAAGTGTGTTCCTTGTCTTCTTTATTACGTAATAAATTTTGAACCACTTTTCCTTCTTCAGAAGACTTATTCGGGTACTTTTGCTCAACTTGCTCAATACGAATAATGCCATCAATCAGTTTATCAATTTCAATAAAATGATCATTCTCTGGATACAATACCGCTAAGCCTTTATGCTCGTCGTATTGGCTTTTCAACTCATGGATTTCTGCCAAACGATTTTCGGACATCGTGTATAAGCTTTTCACTTGAATGGCTAGTTCTTTTACATTTGGATTCAATAAATCATCCTTATCGTCTGACTGTACGTTAAAGTTGAATTTAATGCCATCCGTAACACTACCCAGTTGTTGAATTAAACTTGATTTTTTATAGTAGTCGATTAAACGTCCTTTCTTTAAATAACCTTGTACAGCATAACTGTTCATTTCATCCAAAATCTTTTGCTCTACATCAGAGGTAATTTTGAATGCGTTATCACTTTCAATTACAATTTTAGCATCTACTAAAACTTGTAATGCTTCTTTTATTTCGTTTTGCTTCTTAATAACATCATCTGCATTATTGAAATAAGCTTTCGAAATATTTAACACTGAAGTTTTTACCACTTCTGATTCACTCAAGAAGTTAATCGTTTCTAATAACTTACGACCGTTTATTGAATTATTTTCTAATACTTTTTCGGCTGCGCTGTAACGACTTGATAAACGAATATCGGGTTGGTTATTGGCTTCACGAGCAATTTGCCATCCCGTTACGGTATTATATAGTTCATCTTCTTTTACTAACTTTCTTACAATATCAAAAGTCGTGATAATCATCCCACGAGCCGCCACTTTGGTAGAAGCATATCCCTTGGTACCAAATAAGAAGTTTTGTAATAGACTGAATTGATTTTCGTAAAATGGGTAATATGAAGTGTAGGAATCAACGCTAGCCGTATTGGAAATACCATAACCGTTTAAATTAGAATGATCTCCAATTTTACCGGAATTCGATTGATAATAATCGTTTAATAAATTAATGCCTTCTGTTGTTTTTTTAAGAATTCTGCTTTTAATAATCGTATCAACCTCTGTGGCTTCTAAGTGAATTTTCTCCACAAAACGGTCAGTTACTTTAACCAAACTTGCTTTAGAAATATTAGCGTTAGAAATCACATCGTCTAATTTTTCTTGTGCAATAGCAATAGTCCACACTTTACCGCCTAATGTATTTAATGCTTCAGATACTCCTTCTAAATCAAGTAAGGTTATTTTACGCTGATTGATGGCTTCCGAAGTTTCATCAAACATAAATACAATAGATGTATCGGATTTGATTTGAATGTATGATTTCAGTTCTCGTGCTAAATCAGCAGGAGAAAATACATCAATCGCAGAACGAATAGAAACCAATAATTGATCGTATTCTTTTTCAGAAAGACCAGATTTGATGTGAATGTCTTTACAAGCTGTAAAGTACGTACGCATATTGCCTTTTAGTTCTGACCAATCCTTACCCAAAACTTCCTTTACATAAGCAAAAATATCTGTCTTACCTGCCGCAATCATTGAATTGAATAGCATATAGCCGTATTCATCTTGTGGTAAGTGAATAGACTTCAAAAAGTTTTTGAATAAGGTATAGCTGAATCCTTTAGAGGTATCTTGTTTTGCAATATCTAAAAAGACAACCAAGTTTTGGTAACGATCTAATTTGGCAATCTTATTTTTGAAGAACATTTCATCTTCAATTCCCGTAAAACGATTTAATAATCGTTCACGCGAAGGTGTACCGTTAATGTTTTGATTGGCCAATAAATACCCAATCATTTTAGCGAAATAAGATTTTCCTGAACCATAGAAACCAGAAATCCAAACACCAGTTTCTACGGCATTGGAAGTAAATTTATCCAAGAATTGCTCAAAATCTTTCGCTAAACCATCGGTTACGATATAGTCTTCAATCTCTTTTTGGATTTCGTTTTCTGAAATATCTTCAATATTGATTACATTCTTAATATCTACGTTTAAGTCAATAGATAGTAAATCTTTTATCTTCATATGAAATGGCCTATATAATTTTGCATCTGTATTCGGATGCAATTCTCGTATTTAAATATTCTAATTGGTTGTTTTGATTGTATTCTGCTGGATATAAAAATACAGCAGGTAAAGCAGCATCCATAATGGTTTTACTTTCCATTAAAGACAGCATATCAAAGTGTGTAGCATAAATAACTCCTGTATTGATAATAACAGGAATTTTATTTTGTTGGTACACTTGATCAACTTTATCTAAAATTAAATGAAACAAGTCTGGTTGAGCTTCCATGTCATTTTTAAAAATACGGTCTATGGAAGCTTGTAAATGTTCTAAATAGAACTCAACATCTTCTCTGTTATTCTCCACAAATTCCACCAAAACATGGTTCAAATCAATGATTTGATATTTTGATGCTTCTAATTGATGTAACTCTGAAATAAAATTAATTTCTTCTGAAGGCTTACAAACCAATAAAATAGAGTTTCCCCCATTTGCCTGTAATTTAATTTCAGAATCATTGGACGATACTAAGCGTTCTAATTCTAAAATTGCATTATGAGGATTTAGATGTTTCATAAAGTTTATCGTAGTTAATCATTGGTTTTAATTTTAAATTATCTCCGTTGTATTGTACTTCGACATAACGGATCAGTTGTTTTTCCAACACTTTTTGAAGGAAAAACTCGTTTTCATAAAATGAATATTTAATCCATTCAGAATGAATTTTATTCGAATTTTCTTCTGCTATTGATAAAAAGTAAACGAATACAAGAAATTCTTCAGAAGATAAATTCTTGTAAACTATTTCTTTCTTTTGAACACCAGACAAAAGACCAAATTTCTTGAGAAGCGTTAGATATTTAGAAGCTGTTGTTGTTATGGTAGAATCTGACCAATTGGCTAATGTTTCATTCGTTTTTTGCAAATCCTGTAGACAAATTTCAACCTCTTCTTTTTTGAAGATTCTTCTCCCAGAATAATAAACAGGAAAGAAAATAGTATCGTTTAAATACTTGAATAAATCATTGTTGAACGAGAAAAGTAGAAACAAGAAATACAAATTCTCGTTGATACTCTTTTCTTTTAAATAAGGTAAAAACAAATTATTTATATCTACCGTTTTAGACACAAACGATTCCTGAATCGCTTTTTTGAAACGATTCACTGCTTTTAAGGTTCTTATATCAGAGTATTCTAAATGGCTTTTCCCTTGATTATCAGAATTAATCAAAAAAAAATTGATTAATTCGAATTCAGGCAAACCACCTATTATATTTATATTTGAATTGATATTCATATAATTTAAATTTTATTTTCCACCATTTTACTACTATTTATATAGTACTAGTAAATGTTTTTGTAAATATAAGGAATGTTAGTTTGAGATAAAAAAAGAAAACAACTGAAAGTATTAGAAAGCTAAGTGATGGTTATTTTTTAGCTAGTGAAAAGAAAAAAACGAGGAGTTTCACTCTTGCTATTAATTCCCTACATTTGCATTATAAAATATTATAAACAAGCGTAAGCTGTCATTTTAGGTAACAGAAAACTAGGAATCTTCTAAAAGACCATAAAATCGACAGACTTACGCCCGTGCCTTATATTGGCGTGGGCTGAGTCGTCGTGGTCTTTAGGTATCCTAGTACCTCTGTTTCCGATTGATCTTAGTTCCACGCTTTTTTATTTACTACAAATCAAGGCACTATGAAAAAATCAGCATTCTTATTATCAATCCTATTTTCAATTACTTCGATAGCACAGGAGAAAACAAAAAAGCAAAAAGCAGAAGAAAGCTTAATGCGAATGCAGCTGCGCATGGAAGCCTTTAATAAGGAAAGAAGTAAACAAGACAGTATTTTCAAGGCTAATTTAAAAGCAAGAGAGCAAGACACAACCCATCGCAGTGATCTGCAAATCTTTCAAGACACTTTCAGCAAGAAAAAAGCTTCGGATTCTTTGCCAAAACAAAAGGAAAAAAAGTCCGATTTAGATACATTTAAAAAGACTTTTAAATTGTAGCTTCAGATGAAAACAAAACAATATTACAGCGTTTTAGTTCCCCTAATCAATTTAATTTTGACAAGCAATAAGGAACTCATTGTTGAAAATGAGTACATCAAATTATCCGAAGGGTACTTTTTATCTATGGAAGAATATGCGAAAGGGAAACAGAGCAAGTACTTTTACCAATGTATTCACGCATTTTTAGCATCTATTTCCCAGGAAGAAAAAGCAGATATCATCAAAATCCTCATTGAAAATGACACCTTACTTTTAGCTGCTATGATGACCGACCAATTAAAATCAAAAAAGCCAATCGATCTCAATCAAGACAACAAAGCTGTATTCAATAAAATGCTGTTTGATTTTTTGTGTGGTAATAGGATGGATCCAATCATTTCCAGTACCCTATATTTCTATTTAGAGAATCTACATCGCTTAAAAATAAAGGAATTTTCCATTACTAAAGCTGAATATGAGAGGGTTTTGGAATTTAATGCGCAAGCAAGGAATAATGAAGATATTTTGAATATGTTTGTGTCTTAAAAAATTAACTCTTACATGGCTAAATTATATTGGTTTACTCATACAAATATTGATATAAGAAAAGTTAAGGACAAATCTAAATTAATAACGGATCTAACCCCTTTTTTAAGTGTTTTTATTGAAAATAGAATTTGGGAAAGGAAAACATATCAAAGTGAGTATACAAAAAAGTATAATATTGATGATCTAAAAAAAATTAAATCTATTCAGATTAATATTCATGCCAAGAATGGTCCATATTCTAATTTGCATTCTTATGAAGATGTATTAGGGCTTTACATAGATTTAAACAAACTAGAAGGTATAAAAATAGCATCATCAAATATTGGTATTGCTAATTGGATCGCTGTAATAGAAGTTGAGTTTGACAATGAATTTAATCTAATTCCTAATCTTAATCATCGAGAAGAAAAAGATGTTGAAAAAATTATGGAAAGATTATCTCAAATTGATAATATAAAATCATGGGACGAAATTTCAAGAATAAAGAGTATTATATGCGAGTTTTTACAATTCTTCATGTTTAATTTACATCTAACCTATTTGAGTAAAGATTATGAGCTATTTGTTTCTTCAAAATCTACCTATTCAGGTTTTACAGTTGTAGAAGATTCTAGAAATTTATTTTCTAACAATGATTATATTGATTTTTTATCACATTATATTCTATATGAAGAGAATAATAATCAGCTTAAATCTTTAATGTCTAAAACTATTCTATTTTGGCACAAAGAGATAAATACTATTCACTTTTTTCTCGATGCATTAAAAGGAAATCATATCAACATAAATAGTTTTTCTAAACTCATGTTTACTATAGAGAGTTTCTTCGGTCAAAGGACATCTAATGATTTTATGACATTTGCTATTCCCTTGCTTATTGGTAAAAATATTGCCGATATGAAAAGTATAAAGGAACTTTTGACAAAATGTTTTGCAACTAGAAATGATTATGTACACGGTGGGAAAATATCAATGATGTTGGATAACTTTGACCAGATGGATAAAACTTTATTTGATCGGTATTTTGAATTAAAGAATATAATTATTCGCATATTTTATTTCTATATAAACAATGATTTATTTACTAGTAGATTAAATAGAAAGATAAATCATGAATTTCTGTTTGAGTTTTTTCCAAAAGGACTCTGCTCATCAAAAACAAACAAACTTAAATAGACCGTTTTCTCTTCCTTCTTCGCATACCATCAGCACTTTGTCCTAGGAACCGCATATTGCAAAGCCTAAGGTATAGAAAAAGCAAAGCGAACAAGTTGAAAAGTATAATCAGTTGCTTCAATCAAGAAGGACTCGTTTCCTTTCTCGATGGAAGCATACCGCTCCAAAATTTGAAGAATCCCTATGTGTTGAGATAATTTTTGCCATCATATTTTAGAAAGTAAAAAGATTATTTTTCTAAAAATACTATTTCTTTCTCTCATGAATCGTTGATACTTATTCAACTGATCCAAATATTCATCCATCTTTTCGGATGAAATTTCCTTGTGAATATTAACCCATTTTGCAATTTGGTTAATATTATTCTCAACTTTAGAATCCACATTGGTCGATATTTCAATGAACTGTAGTATTTGTTTTCTTTCATTTTTACCTAAATTACCCTCCACTTTGTGAACGATATATTCAGTCAAAGTCATATGATTTAACTTAGCTATTCCTTGCCATTTCTTTTTTAAATCTGAATCTAGCAAAAAATGAATTCTTGATTTTTCCATTTTTCTTCCTTTTTTAAATAAAACGAGTTCCGAGTTTTTAAGTTCCTATGAAATAGGCAAGAGCGTGTTATGTGTTTTAATTGTTAAATTTAATGCACATAAACACACATCTTGCCCTACACAAAAACCCTTAAATTTTCATAATATAATCATTCAAATCTTTGTGATTAGGATATAAGTATCTTCCGTCTTTTACACGATTAGGAAAAGCATTTTGCACTTTTTCAGTGGCTTTGTTTCCAGCATCGTCATTATCAAAACAACAAATAATTATATCATACTTTAATTCTTTGTACAAAGCATTATTTATACTTTTATCCATATGTACATTGATACAATTGTCACTTTCCCCATTTGTACATTTGTACAAATAATTATTTGTATCATCATTTAAAATAGCATTTAATGTGCCTACCGAATTCAATATTAAATAGTCATAGTTTTTTTCAGCCCTTGGGTATAATGTTAGAAAGCTCAAAAAATCGCTCCACGATTCAAATAATACAATTTGATTACTGTTATTATTAAAGTAAGAAGGTGCTTTAGTTCCTAAACACATCTTAATGTACTCATTTCGAACGTCGTATCCGTCAGAGTTATTCATGAAGGCTATTCCAAAATAAGCTTTATCCTTAAGGCTATAATGAAGTTCGACACAATACTTTTTAGCTATTTTAAGATTGATACACCTACTTTGTATATAATCGATTAGCAGAGTATTGGATAAAGGCTTAATTGCTCTTATTTCGTACTTCTTTTCTTTTTCAATAGTATCGCCTTGAAAAGTAGGCGGGTGAAAAGAAAAAGATCCATGGTCTAAAATCTGTAGTGCTTCTTTTAGACTACAGTTGTGATACCTCATTACAAAATCTAAAACATTCCCTCCGAAACCTTCACCGTGATCGTACCAAATGTTTTTTATAAGGTCTATTTTAAAAGAACCTGTTGCTTCGTTTCTAAACGGACTTAGATACCAAACTTCATGATTATTCTGTTTGACTTTTTTAACTCCCATTTTGTCTAAAATAGAAACTAAACTTATTTTTTTTGCTTCACTACACGTCATAATTCTGTACGACTTAAATTTTATTGATATTTTGATATTTGATGACAGATCCTTGTAATTATTTAATATACAGTAATATACGCTGTCATCAAATTGTCATCAGTCATCAAACTTGTTTAAAAACTGTCATCAAAATAAATTTGATGACAGTTTGATGACGGTTTTGATGACGTGTAACTTATTGAAATTAAGCACAATATACTACCTGTCATCATTGTCATCAAAAAAATGAGCAATTTTGCTTAAAATAATTTCATAGTAACGTCCCTTTCTATCTAATCTTGTAAATTCACCATACGATTGATAATCATATCCTGAATATTTATTTGAATTATTGGATGGTGTAAATCCCCAATTTTTAAATATGTTTCTCACATCATTTGGTTCTATGATACTTCTTTTATTTAGTTTTTTAATCATAGCACAAGCTTCAATGGGAGTCATGCAAATTGTCTTTTCTTCAAATCTTTCAGATAGCTCTTTAAGTAGTTGCAGAACATCTTCTTGTAATTTATTATTCTTAGAGTTCATTAGTTTTACTAATGCCTCAGTGCGTATTTGTTCTGGGGTAAACCACATACGTGTTTTCTTAGTTGTAGAATAAGGTATTGTATGTATGTAATTAAGAAAGTCTGGGATTTCTTTAAA
>JASLCF010000195.1 GCA_030146155.1 Savagea sp. | reverse complement strand
TTAAAATAAAAATAACGTTAATGAAATTCCATCACCTTCTCCTAAGTTCAAGGGAAGCTGATTTTCTTTCACTAACGTTATAAACTATAGAACCGTATTATTTCTTGTAAACTGACGCACGTTCAATAAAATTACCTATTCTCTCAACAATTTCTTCTACTTGTTCAGGATGCTCTTTTAAATCATACTCTGTGATATCTACTCGCATGACTGGACAAGCCTGGAAAGAATCAATCCACTTTGTATATCGCCCATACATTTCTTCCCAATATGCAATTGGGGTTTCTTGTTCCATCGGACGCCCTCTTTCTTTAATCCGCTCTAAAATCGTTTCAAACGGGCCATCTAAGTAAATTAAGACATCTGGATGTGGAAAATAAGGAGTCATTACCATCGCATCGAATAACTCTGTGTACGTTTGATAATCCACGATATCCATCGTTCCTTTTTCCATATGCATCTTTGCAAAAATATCCGTATCTTCATAAATAGAGCGATCTTGTACAAATCCGCCTCCATATTCAAACATTCTTTTTTGTTCTTTAAAACGTTCTGCTAAAAAATAAATTTGGAGATGAAAACTCCATTTAGAAAAATCTTCATAAAACTTTTCTAAATAAGGATTCGTGTCTACTTTTTCTAGAGAAGTTCGAAACTGTAAAGCTTCTGCTACTGCGTTTGTCATGGTTGACTTACCAATTCCTACTGTTCCTGCAATTGTAATAATCGCATTTTTAGGAATGTTATATTTCTCTCTTAAATTCATTTAAATCGCTCCTCTATCATTTGCTCCACTTGTTTTAATATCAGCTGTTCATCCGCGGGATTTTGTACAAAGTCATAGTCATCTCCACTCAGTTGTAACACAGGAATCTCTGGGTGGTTTTTCTTAAATTGTTCAATATAAGCATCATAATCTGCAGACAATTGCTTTAAATAAGCTGGATCCATGTTTTGTTCAAAACTACGCCCTCTCAATTCAATACGGTCTAATAATTTAGGTAAGCTCGCATGAAGATAGATAATGGCATTTGGCATAGGCGTATCACGTGTTAAAATCTGATAGATTTCTTCATATTTTTCATATTCACTCGCCTGAAGCGTACGTTTCGCAAAAATTAAGTTTTTAAAAATATGATAATCAGACACCACCGCACGTTGTTGGGATAGTGAGTATTTCTCACTGTCTTGTAATTGCTTATACCGATTACAAAGAAAAAACATCTCTGTTTGGAAACTCCACTCGTCAATATTTTGATAAAACTTATCTAAAAATGGATTCTCATCTACAATTTCATGTAGAGCAGTATAATTAAAATGGGTTGCTATCGCTTTAGTTAAAGAGGTTTTTCCAACACCGATTGGACCTTCTACAGCAATAAATGGAATAGACATGCCTCGTCGCTCCTTATCTACTTTCTTTTTCATACCGTCTATTTTACCATAGAGTGAGGAACAACATTTGACAGTTTCCAAGAAAAAGGTGAATAAATGATGCAGTGGGCAGCGGATTTTTATTTTATGCAATGTGCAATTCGAGAAGCAAAAAGAGCAGGAGAACAGGGTGAAGTGCCTATCGGAGCAGTTATTGTTCGAGAGGGTCAATTACTCGGCAAGGGAGCGAATGAACGAGAAAGCAAACAACTCGCGAATCAACATGCGGAGATGATCGCAATTGAGGCAGCTAATTTAAAAATAGGGAGTTGGCGATTAGAAGATTGTACCCTTTATGTCACACTTGAGCCTTGTATGATGTGTTCAGGTGGAATTATACAATCTCGGATTCCACGTGTGGTTTATGGCGCTTCTGACCCCAAAGGAGGTACTGTGCGTACACTCTATCAATTATTAGAAGATCAGCGTTTCAACCATACCGTCGAAGTGACATCTGGTGTTTTAGAAACAACTTGCCGAATGCTCCTCACATCCTTTTTTAAACAACTACGAGCACAGAAAAAAAGATTAAAAAACGAGTAGCTATTTGATTTCAGCTACTCGTTTTCATCTACTTATTTTTGTGGGGCTTCGATTTTTTCGACTCCGCCCATATACGGACGCAATACTTTTGGAATAACAACAGAGCCATCTGCTTGTTGATTGTTTTCAAGGAGTGCAGCCACTGTACGACCTACAGCTACCCCACTACCATTCAATGTATGCACATATTCTGGCTTAGCGCCTTTTTCACGACGGAAACGAATATTGGCACGTCGCGCTTGGAAATCTTCAAAGTTAGAGCATGAAGAAATCTCACGGTACTTATCTTGGTTAGGCATCCACACTTCTAAATCATATTTCTTAGCAGCCGTAAAGCCTAAATCTCCCATGCAAATATCAACTACACGATAAGGAAGTTCTAATAATTGTAATACTTTTTCAGCATGACCTGTTAATTTCTCTAATTCTTGATAAGATTCTTCTGGTTTCACAAAACGGACAAGCTCTACTTTATTAAATTGATGCTGACGAATCAGTCCACGCGTATCTCTACCTGCTGAGCCTGCTTCTGAACGGAAGTTTGTACTATATGCTGTCCATGCCTTCGGTAAATCATCTCCTGATAAAATTTCATCACGGTAGAAGTTAGTCGCCGGCACTTCTGAAGTTGGAATTAAGAAATAATCTTCTTTTTCAATTAAAAAAGCATCCTCTTCAAACTTCGGTAATTGTCCTGTACCTGTTAAACTCTGACGGTTTACTAAATAAGGTGGTAGCATCTCCTCATAGCCGTGCTCATCTGCATGTAAATCTAGCATAAAGTTAATCAGTGCGCGTTCTAAACGAGCACCTAATCCACGATAAAATACGAAACGACTACCCGTTACCTTCGCAGCACGCTCAAAATCAAGAATTTCTAATTGTGTACCCAAATCCCAGTGAGGCTGCACTTCAAAATCAAATGTCGGTTTCTCTCCCCACGTACGAATCTCAATATTATCTTCATCAGAATCTCCCGCTGGAACCGATTCATGCGGAATGTTTGGAATACGTAAAAGGACATATTTTAATTTTTCCTCTACTTCATGTAGTCGTGTATCAATCGCCTTAATTTCATCCCCGACTTCACGCATTTCTTTAATTTCATCATCTGCATTTTCTTTATTTTTTTTCTTCTGTCCCACAAGTTGTGAAACTTCATTGCGTTTAGCTTTTAACACCTCTACCTTAGCAATTAGCTCACGACGTTCCTCATCTAACCCTTGAAATTGATCAAGCTCTGAAATATCTTCGCCCCTACGCTCTAATTTTGCTTTGACGCCATCAAAATCTGTTCTTAACAACTTTGCATCTAACATTTCAAAATACCTCCTCTAATTTATTTTTTTGCATAAAAAAAGCCCTCTAATCCCTTGAAGGGACGAGAACTACCCGCGTTACCACCCAAATTGACTGAAATGACTCAGTCCACTCTCAGAGATAACGGTTCTTACCCGATGTAAGTTACTACAGTTTCACTTACATAGCTCAAGGACGGATTCACAATTGTTTTTACTAGCTTTCACCACCCGCTAGCTCTCTAAAAAAAACAAGGCTGCTACTACTTCCCATCAACGCCATCATTTAATTATCTCATACTTTACAATAGTTTGCTGATAATTGCAACTTTTTACAAACCATTTCTATAACTTCTATTATACATGATTAGTCAGCTGAATATCAGCCTTGTTTTATGTTTTTTTATTGCTACGATAAACTCACGGACCTCTCACACCTGTTAACTTTAGAGAAATGAAAGGAGAACAAACGAATGACCCCTTCTGATTCATCTTCCATCTTACTTGTGCCTTACGATATTACTTGGCCAGCCGTATTTCAACACACACAACAAAAAATTTGCCGACATACAGGGCTTGCGCTTGAAGATGTAGAACATATCGGCAGCACCTCAATTCCAGGGGCAACTTCAAAACCAATTATCGACCTTCTCATCGGGCTCACTGCTCTTGAGGAGTGCACACCCACTTTCGAAAAGCAACTCCAACAATGCGGTTTCTATCGTCTAAAAGTTCAAAGGAAAGATGAAATTATTTTTGCAAAATTTGCCGACCAGACTTTTCAAACTAAAACTCATTTCATTCATGTAGTTAAAAAACATCAACGGGTTTGGAAAGAATTACTCTACTTTAGAGATACATTAAGAACAGACCAACAATTACTTCATCAATACTTGCAACTTAAACAACAGATTTCAAAAGATGATGGAATCACACATTATACAAATGAGAAAGAAGCGTTCGTCAAGCAAGTTTGCCAATCGATATAAAAAGGTGAGAACACAAAATGTTCTCACCCTCACCATTATTCAAATGGATAAGCTTCAACTACTTTGCCATTACGCCCTGTTGTAGTGACAGCTTGAGATAATGAATTTAAAATAGCTTCTTCTGTTGCTTCTGCTGCAGCTTTAAATAGACCGTACATGACTTCACTTTCATCACGTAACGCTTCAATATGATCCGCTTCCTCTTGTTGATGTGCAATTTTTTGAGCAGTTGAAAAAGCAATGACGATATCTCCACTACCATTGGAGAAGTAACCACCAGTTTTTCCTAGACCAATTCCGCATCTTTTAGCAATTCTTTTTAATTGTCGGCTCGATACAGGAGCATCTGTAGCAAGTACAATCATAATCGAACCATCTGTTGGTGGTACTTCTTCATAAGGGCTTTCTCCTACTTGATAACGTCCCTTTTCAAAATCAGAAGCCTGCCCATAATTACTCAATACCAGTACGCCTAATGTAAAGTGCTCTACTTTTCTTGAGCTTGAGCCAATACCACCCTTATGACCAAAACAAACCATCCCTTTTCCTGCACCGACTGCGCCTTCCTCCACTTGTTCAGTAGAAGCTTGGTTGAGAGCTGCCTTTGCATCATCAGGTTGGATGACCATCTCACGTATCGAATTCAAATGACCATCATTACACTCGCCCACAACAACATTCACTGTCCCTGTTGTATCTCCAATTTCAGGTGCTTGATCCAACATATACTGAATGGTGCCGTGAAGAACCGCACCTACTGAGAATGTATTCGTTAGCATAATGGGTGACTCAATTGTGCCTAACTCATCAATTTGCACAAGGCCGACAGATTTTCCAAATCCATTGATTACGTAAGATGCACCAATCACCTTTTCGCGAAACAAATTCCCTTGATGAGGTAAAATTGCAGTCACTCCTGTACAAACATGCTTCCCCTCTTCTAAAGCGTGATCCAGTGTTACGTGGCCCACAGCTACGCCTTCAACATCTGTAATACAGTTTTTAATTCCAGTTGGTAAATGGCCGATTGTTATCCCTCTTGCTCGAATCTTCATTTCTCCACGCCCTTATCGTTTACTACTTATTTAATCTTCTCAAAAAACGCTTCAACTAATTGCTTTGTTACAGGTCCCATCTTGCCTGAACCTAACACTGTATCTTCTACCTGAACAATTGGCATAATTTCATTTGTTGTACTCGTTAAAAAAGCTTCATCTGCCTCTAACATTTGCTGCTTTGTAAACGACTCTTCAATAAATTCTATACCTTGTTCTTCGGATAATTGCTTCACACGTTGACGTGTAATTCCTGCTAAAATAGAGCGTGATAAAGGTGTCGTTTGAACATGACCATCTTTTACAATATAAATATTTGAACTTGATCCCTCTGTAATATACTCATCTGTATAAAGAGCAGCTTCAAATGCACCTGCTTCAAACGCTGCTTGTTTTGCTAAAATATTAGGTAATAAATTCAATGATTTAATATAACAATTTTTCCAACGTTCATCTTCTAAAAAAATAACTTTCTTTCCTTCTTCACGCACAGCCATTGATGTTACTTCCATTGGACGAATTGTCATTGTGATTGATGGCTTCACATCTTTAGGAAATAAATGATTACGACGAACAATCCCACGTGTAATCTGAATATAAATATCACAATTTGATTCCCCTGATTTTTCAATTGCTTCTAAAAATAAATTTGAAAAATCTTCAATCGTTTCTTCTACATTGATTTTGATGGCTTCAGCACTCTTTAATAAACGTGTTAAATGTTCTTCCATCATAAAAGGTTTGCCATCATATATACGCACAACTTCGTATACGCCATCTCCAAATTGATGACCACGCTCGTCTACTGGTAATACTTTTTCTTCTGCTTGAATCCATTGACCGTTTACATAAGCATTAAACATGTTTTTTTCCCCCTATTAAATACTCTATTCGACGTCAATTATACATGGTTTTCACAAGATTAAAAGTCTATTTTTTTAAGTTATTAGAATTTTTTGATTAATTTAGATAACAATCAAAAAAGAGCGATGATTAATCCTACTTAATCATCGCTCTCTGCTTTATTCGCTACGGTCTGCCATGCGGTCAGAACCTGTTAATTGTGAGATTTCAATCCCCTTCATTGGCTCACCTAAATCTTTTGATAACTCTGCAATCAATTGGTAATCTTTGAAGTTTTCTGTTGCCTGAACAATTGCACGTGCAAATTTTTCAGGGTTTTCAGATTTAAAAATACCTGAACCAACGAATACTCCATCTGCACCTAATTCCATCATTAATGCCGCATCAGCTGGTGTTGCTACACCACCTGCGGCATAGTTTGTTACAGGTAGACGTCCCGCTTCTTTAATCTGTTTTAATACTTCATAAGGTGCTCTTAAGTCACGTGCTTCTGTCATTAACTCATCTTCAGACATATTGACTACTTTCAAGACTTCAGCGTTAATTTGGCGTAAGTGACGCACAGCCTCAACAATATTTCCTGTACCTGGCTCTCCTTTTGTACGTAACATTTTAGCACCTTCGCCTAAACGACGTGCTGCCTCTCCAAGATTACGTGCTCCACAAACGAAAGGTACTTTATAATCACTTTTCAATAAGTGAAAATCTTCGTCTGCTGGCGTTAATACTTCACTTTCATCAATAAAATCAACATTCATTGCTTCTAACGTACGTGCTTCTGAAATATGACCAATACGTGCTTTCGCCATTACAGGAATCGAAACAGCTGCTTGCACTTCCTCTACAATACTTGGATTAGCCATACGAGCTACCCCACCTGCTGCACGAATATCAGAAGGCACTCTTTCTAATGCCATTACTGCAACAGCACCCGCAGCCTCTGCAATTTTAGCTTGCTCTGCGTTAATAACGTCCATAATTACTCCACCATATTTAAAGTTCATCTTTACTTCCCCCTATTTTTAGATTATCTTTATTATAATATCTTTTGACCTTATTAAAATATCCAGTTTGATAAGTTTTAATGTGGTCAGATAAAGGAGAGTCAAAATGGAATTTTTATTTATTGAACTCAATAAGAAGAGTACAACACCTTTGTATGAACAAATTTATGAAAAAATAAAAAGAGAAATTATTTCAAAGCGTATTTCTCCTTCAACAAAGCTTCCTTCTAAAAGAAAATTAGCGGATTTTCTTCAAGTGAGCCAAACCACAATCGAACTCGCTTATAACCAATTGATTGATGAAGGTTATATCGACTCCATACCTCGAAAAGGATTTTATGTAGAGGAGATTGATGAATTACTCTTGCCTGTCCAACCTGCTGAGATCAAGCCCTCTACAACAACCTTCACACATAACTATTCCCTTGATTTTTCACCAGGTGCGATTGACACTGAACACTTTCCATTTTCGACTTGGAAACGATATACGAAGGACATTGTCTCAAAAGAACATGCAGACTTGCTTCAACTAGGACATCCTCACGGCGATTTAGAATTACGAAACGAAATTGCACAGTATGTTTATCAATCCAGAGGTGTCGTTTGTTCACCCGAACAAATCATCATTGGTTCAGGCACGGAGCAACTCATTCCACTTATTATTGAGATTTTAGGAAAACAAGTGATTTTTGGTATTGAAAATCCGGGCTACCTCATCTCTCACCCGATTTTTATAAACGGCCGACAACCGATGAAAGAAATCGATGTTGATCAAGAAGGAATAAAAGTTGAACAGCTTCAAGAACAAGAAGTAGACATTGCCTTTGTTACACCCTCCCATCAATTTCCAACAGGTACTGTGATGTCTGCCTCTCGACGTGTGCATCTTTTAAATTGGGCTTCTGAAAAAAATAATCGCTATATTATTGAAGATGATTACGATAGTGAATTTCGTTATAGTGGAAAACCAATTCCGGCATTAAAAAGTTTAGACCAACATGATAAAGTCATTTACCTCAGTACTTTCTCTAAATCATTTATTCCATCATTACGAATTGCCTATATGGTATTACCGGACCCTTTATTGAAAACATACGCCGAAGCTTTTATTCATTATTCTGCAACAGTACCTCGTTTCGATCAACAAGTGGTCGCCAACTTTATGAAAGATGGCCATTTTTCTAAACACTTAAACCGGATGAGAAATGTATACAGACGTAAATTTGACCTAGTAACGGCTACTTTAAAAGAATACCGTGAACGCATCAGTTATAGTGGCGAGAGAGCTGGTATGCACTTAATTTTGACGTTTAACAGTCTTTATACAGAAGAAGAGTTAATGAATAAAGCTAAAAACAATGGGATTCAAATTTTTCCACTTTCTCGCTATCAAAAGAATGAAGAATCGACCTCTTCCCATCAATTTATACTAGGATTTGGAAACATCCCCCTTGAGAAAATACCGGAAGCGATTCATCGTCTTTTCGATACTTGGGATTTAAAAAAACCTGTGAATTAAATTCACAGGTTTATTTTCCCATAATAAGACTGGACCATACTTTAAAAAAAGAAGTAAAGGATTCAACTACTAATGATAACCCACTTTTCTTGGGTACTTCTTCTCGAGTAACCAGAGCCACTGCGTGTGGACGATCTATAATGAACTCGAATGAATCATCTGGTGTTTTCATCATCCGTAACTCCCCTATACGCGTACCTGGTTTAACAGGTGCACTTAAATCTTCTTCCATTTCATAGACCACTTTTAATTCTACTTCCTCATCAAAATTTGCAGGTACAAGTGTACGTAAAGCAGTTTCAGTAACGATTTCAACCTTTTTTTGCTTCCCTTTTTTCACAGGGTAATACTTATAGGCCTCTATACTTTTTCCTTCAGCTACAATCTCTAAATCTGTATAGCTAGCAAATACATTATCAAACTGAGCTTTTGCTATTTGATATCGAGATACTTCAGATTTCTGACCTTCTTCATCCTTGCTATTTAAAATGATAGCCACTAATTTCTGCTTTCCTTTTTGAGCTGTCGCTAACAGCGTATATCCAGCTAGTTCACTCTCTCCTAAAAATAAACCATTCGCAAAAGGGTACGCGTAAGTTGGATCTTGAAGTAATGCATTTTTAGAAGGTAGTTCTGTATCTCCCCATATTAATTCGAGCTGGCTCGCATCTTCAGATACAAATGGAAAATCGTGATACAGTTGATAAGCTAGCTTCCCTAATGAACGCGCTGTTGCAATAGGTTCATCTGACTCCCCAGCTGGATTAGAATAGCCCTCAATGTTAGTAAAATGACTTCCTTTCACACCGCTTGCATTAATGAATAAAGTGTTCTCCATTTTCAATTCTTTCGCTTTAGCATTCATTTCCTCAACAAACTGTAATTCATCTCCACTTACTAATTCGGCAAGTGCAATAGAAGAGGCTACGGACTGTTGAATAAGTAAGGCATTGTAAAGTTGTTTAATCTCATATACTTCTCCCTCTTTTAGAGGTACATCAAAGAATAAATCTTTACTCGCTATCTCTTCTAAGTATTTAGGTACTGTGTAAGTAGACTCCCATGATAGCTCTCCTTGTTCAATAGCCTCTAAAACTAAGTAAAGAGTCATTGTTTTAGCTAATTCAGAAATCGCGAAAGGCGCATCAATATTTTGACTTTCTACAATAGTACCTGTGTGAACATCAAAGACCAATAAACTCTCAGTTGTATTTGAAGAAGCATATGTACGAAAAGGTAAAATAAATAATAATGCTATACACAAGCTTAGAGTGGTAAACATCCTAGTTTTCATAGCATACCTCCTAAAAAAACGTCAAAACAACGCGACAAGCAGTATATGAACTTGTGTCGGTCATCTTGACGTTGATTATTATAATTATGAAATTGAATAGTTTGGTGCTTCTTTTGTAATTTGTACTTGATGAGGATGACTCTCACGTAATCCCGCACCAGTCATTTTTACAAATTGAGCTTCTTCTCTCAATGTACGAAGATCTTTCGTTCCACAATAACCCATTCCTGCACGAATCCCACCTACTAATTGGTGGATTGTATCAGCAAGAGGTCCCTTGTAAGGCATACGACCTTCAATACCTTCTGGAACTAATTTCTTAGCATCGTCTTGGAAATAACGATCTTTTGAGCCTTGTTCCATTGCAGAAACAGAACCCATCCCGCGATACACTTTAAAACGACGGCCTTGGTAAATTTCTGTCCCACCAGGACTTTCTGTTGTTCCAGCTAATAGGCTACCCAACATTACTACATGTCCGCCTGCCGCTAGTGCTTTGACAATATCTCCAGAATACTTCACACCACCATCAGCGATAATTGTTTTACCGTATTCTCTTGCCACTGCAGCACAGTCATAAATTGCTGAGATTTGAGGCATACCTACACCCGCAACTACACGAGTTGTACATATTGATCCTGGTCCAATCCCTACCTTTACAATGTCAGCCCCTGCGTCATATAAAGCTTTAGTTGCTGCTGCTGTTGCCACGTTTCCTGCAACAATGTTTAAGTCAGGATAAGCTTTTCTAATTTCTTTAACCGTGTTAATCACACCTGCTGAATGACCATGAGCTGTATCAATAACAATCACGTCTACTTCTGCTTCGACTAATTTTTCAATGCGTAACATTGTATCCGCAGTTACACCTACAGCAGCTCCTACTAACAAACGACCTTGGGAGTCTTTAGCAGCAGAAGGGAACTCAATTACTTTTTCAATATCTTTGATTGTAATTAAACCTTGTAGAATACCAGCGTCATTAACAATAGGTAATTTTTCAATGCGATATTGTTGTAGAATTTTTTCAGCATCGTCTAATGTAGTTCCTACAGGTGCAGTCACTAAATTTTCTTTCGTCATTACTTCATCAATTTTCATAGAGTAATCTCTAATAAAACGAAGGTCTCGGTTAGTAATAATACCTACTAACTCTTTCCCTTCCATTGTACGAACAATTGGGACACCTGATATTTTATATTTTCCCATCAAGTGCTCTGCATCATAAACCTGATGTTCAGGAGTTAAGAAAAACGGGTTTGTGATGACTCCATTTTCTGATCGTTTAACAGTAACAACTTGTTCTGCTTGCTCTTCAATGCTCATGTTTTTATGAATAATACCTAATCCACCTTGTCTAGCCATAGCAATTGCCATTCTAGATTCAGTAACAGTATCCATCCCAGCACTGATAATTGGTAAATGGAGTGTAATATTATCCGTAAGATCAACTGACAAATTCACATCTTTAGGTAAAACCTCAGAAGCTCCTGGAATTAATAATACATCATCAAATGTTAAACCTTCTTTTTGAAACTTAGTTTCCCACATCTCTATAACTCCTCCTACAATTGAATATTATTAAAAGATTAACAACGGATAGACTAAAAGTCAAGAACTCTTTATGCAATTCTCATATAGTCCTATAATTCTAAATTATCAAATAAATTTATATTTCAATAGATACAAAAAAACACCACCTAACAGGTGGTGTTTCGTTTGCCCGGCAACGTCCTACTCTCACAGGGGGAAACCCCCAATTACCATCGGCGCTAAAG
>JASLCF010000186.1 GCA_030146155.1 Savagea sp. | reverse complement strand
ACGTTTTCCCCAATACTGATAGTAATCTGTTCGAATAAATCCATTGAATAATTTACGCTTCTTCGTCGCTTTTTTACCGTACATATCTTCGAAGTTAGGCAAAGAAGTTAATACATACGTACTCCAAGATGGATGTTGCTCCATGATATGACCGATAACGTGTGCATGTTCTTCTGCTTCTTCCACTTCACCTAAACGTTCTCCGTATGGTGGGTTCGTCGCGAGAACACCATTCACACCTTCAATCGTTAAATCTTGGATACTCCGTTGTTTCCATTGAATAATATCATCCGTGAATCCTGCCTCAATGGCATTTTGTTTCGCGATTTGAATCATTTTACCATTGATGTCTGATCCGATAATATCTAGTGGCTGATCGTAATTTGCCACATCTTCTACTTCTTCTTCCACTCGGTTCGTAATCGTTTCTTTAATCCAAGGCCATGATTGACAAAGAAAATCACGATTATAGCCTGGTGCTAGATTCTGACCAATCATTGCAGCTTCAATTGGAATTGTTCCAGACCCACAAAATGGATCTAAAAATGGACGATCTGGATTCCATCTTGTCAATTTGACAAGAGCTGCGGCCAGTGTTTCTTTCAAAGGCGCGCCCCCTTGATCGACACGGTAACCTCTTTTATGCAAGCCTACACCACTTGTATCAATCGTTAATGTCACTACATCCTTTAAAATAGAAACTTCTAATTTAAAAAGTGGACCACTTTCATCTAAAAAACCAATGCGGCCATAAGATTTTTTCAAGCTTTCAACAATCGCTTTTTTTGTAATCGCTTGAACATCAGGTACTGCATACAAAGTTGATTTCACTGATTTTCCTGCTACTGGAAAGGCAGCATCTACGGGTAAATAATGGGCCCAATCTAAAGCTTTTGTTTGTTCGAATAATTCTTCAAAGGTTTTTGCTTTAAATTGTCCTACAACAATTCGAATCCGATCGGCTACGCGACACCACATATTCGTTCTGACAATCGCTCGTTCGTCTCCTTCGAAATACACTTTTCCGTTTTCTGTACGTGCCGTGTATCCTAACTCTTTAATTTCATCCGCAACAATTCCTTCAAGTCCCATTGCAGCAGTGGCTACTAATTGATAATTCGACAAAAGAATCCCCTCCTATATGACAACAAAAGCCCCCCTAGTCTTCAGGAGAGCTGTTTAACTTGACATTCATTTCAATAAAATTAAGCTATAAAATAATTCATAAGCCATGTTCTGTGCCTTTGTACTCAAACGGCTTACGCCTCGTACTCGGGTAGTAATCATCTGTCTGCGAAAAAATTCGCCTCTTTGCTACGTTGAATTCCGTGCAAAAAGTGCCCCTACCATAGTTTGGGTTTCTCACTCGTGGGGTTTACCGCGTTCCACCTTGCTTATTTCTAAACAAGCTCGTCTCTGTGGCACTTTCAGGGAGTATCCATAGTGCAAAACACCTTAGGACCTTTCCCGCCGTCAACCTTGCAGTTGCCTAGACTTATTGTTTCATCTAGCACGAACACTACGAGCATCTCAGCATCGTGTGAGCATGGACTTTCCTCTACAATGTCATGCATTGCAGCGATTACTTAAATTACCTTATAGCAACTTTTAATTATATACCTCTTCCTAGTAAATAGCAACTAGTCTTCTAATAATTTATTCCCAAACACATGTTTCTCAAGATTTGATAGTCTTTTTAAAATATCAAAATTAGTTGCACCCACTTGTGGATTCACTTTGATCGTGTGCTCTGATACTGTTGCTTGTTGAGTCGCTTGTTTTAGTTTTCGTTGAAGTTGTTCAATTTCTTCTTCGTACGTTTCAATGATTTTTTTAAATTGGTCATAGTCTTTAATAATTTCATCTAAAAAGTTGTCAACGTCAATTTTATTATAACCGCGCATACTTGTCGCGAAGTCTTTTTCTGCAATTGTTTTTGCATTTAATTTAATGTCCATCTTCAGACGTCCTTCCCTTACGTAATATACCTTAAAGTATAGCATAAGAAGGATTGATTTGTCGCTAGTCGTTAGGTGCTACTTCTGTCCTTATGTCTTTTTTCTAAACGCATCTTTCTTTTTTGCAATTGTCGTGCCATCGAATGCTTAAATCTAGTAGAGATTTGCGGGTGATCTTCATTTAAAATTTCATGTGCTTTAAATGTATAACGAAGGGCAAGTACATTATTTTTTTGTTGATGTTCCGCAATCATCGCACATTGTTCACTCGCTAATACACCTAATCTCCCTTTTAAACCAATCGCTTGCTGAAAATGACGCATAGCTTCTTCGTAATGTCCATCGCGTTTTAAAATTTTCGCAAAATAATAATGAGCTTCTAATGAATCCTTACCATAGGCTGCGATGATGCTTGCATAGCGAGACGCACTTTCTTCTGTCCATTTCAATTCATCAAACCATTTCGCTAAGTTTTGCTGAATAGTGACAGAAGATAAGGTCCAGTCTTCCATCATCAATTCTACAGACTTCGCATATAAAGTGACTAAACTAAGCAAGTCCCATTCATTATGTTTCAATACACGCATCAACGTTGAAGCGTCTCCCGTTTTTACCGCTTCCTCATAAATAATCGGAGCTAAATAGCCAGGAATATCGTCTTGCCTGTAAAAACCTAACCACTCTTTTTCCATTGCAGTCAATGAAAATTGCCCTTGCTCCTTTTTCCAAATTCTTCTTGAACTATGCAGTAAATCAATTTGTTGATGCGCAGAATTCAATTGAGGTAGCTGATCACGATGCATTGCAAAACGTGAAGCTAACATGGGAAAATCAAAACTTTTGCCATTGTAAGAAAAAATAGTGAGTGACTCTTGTGTAAAAGGAGTTTGAGCTAAAAAGAGAGGCTCATGATCAGGACTCGGCAACACCAATTGACGGACGATTACTCGTTCTTCTTCAATCGTCAGGAAACCCAGTAAAAAAATAAGTGCGCCTGCACCAGCAAGTCCTGTTGTCTCTGTATCGAAAAAGACCATTGTTTCATGTAACGGTTTTAAAGGATGTTTTTCACTTGTGTTTTTCCATGTTTCTAATACATTAAGAAATCGCTTAAACTCAATTTGGCCATGCTTTGCTCCGATGCCATAAGTCGTTACTTTCTCGTAGACAACGCCTTGTTCTGTTTCTACTTTGGATAACCCTGCTTGTAACCATTGTTTTTCATAAGAAGGAGACGCAATACGTTGAGGGACGATTGGCGTTTCGACAGATTCAATCGGTTTCTTTTTCAACAGTTGTTTACGCATCGCCAGTAATTGTTGTTCATAGCTCATCTCATGCCCTCCTTTTGATTGAAAAGAGTTGAAATTGAATGGGCTCAATTCCAACTCCGTTACTCATTGCATTTGTTCTAACCACTCGATGACTTGCTGCTTCACTGTAGAAGACTCCACATCCTGTGCACCAATACACGCAGGGCAACCAATTGAACATCCACACACTGTAAGCTGTTCCAAAGCCATAGAGAATAACAGTTGCCAATTAGAAAAAACATGTTCACTTAATCCAATGCCACCAGGATAGGCGTCATATACAAAAAAGGTAGGCCGCTCCGTTTCAGTAGCTTTTACTTTAGGAACGACATGGATATCCGAACGGTCGCAATTGACTAGTAAGGGAATGAGCGAATGAAAAGTATAAGCTAAATGAGTCATCACCTCTGTTAACTGCTCCTCCGACCACTCTGCATTTGCCTCAAAACTAAACCAAGTGCTTGACGTGTGCAAACTTTGCTCGGGTAAATGAATCGGACCAGACCCAATATTATCTTGTTTCCGATTAAATGCTATTTTCTTGAAAATCGTAGGCATGGCGACAACCGCCACATCTCCATAATATGCCGTTCCCGGTCCCTGTGCTTTCTCTTGGTCTGCCGCAAGCATTTTTAATTCCACTGCTAAATTAGCATCCGTAAAGTAATCCACATCTACACGTTTGACATACGCTTTTTTCTCTTCCCAGTCTAATCGTTCCACTTGAAATTGTTTGCCTTGGTGAAGATAAATCGCTTCTTCATGCAGTAAAGTTAATGCACTGAAGGTATCCATTTCGCCAATCACTTTCGTTTTCGTTTTTTCAGATTGATCAATAATGACCACATTTTCTTGAGAGGCTGACCGTAAACTGATGTCTTTAGCTGGAAATTGATCTGTCATCCAGTGCCACTTTAATTGTGTGCGAACCAATACCCCTTGTTCTTCTAATAAGGCTAATAGTTCTTGGACCTCAAATTCCCCATATTGTTCCGTGAACGAAAAGGGTAATTCAAAAGATGCACATTTTAAATGATCCATCAAAATTAATAAATTATCAGGGTGAATGCGTACGTGTTCAGGCTGTTTTTCCAATAAATATTTCGGATGCTTGGCCACATATTGATCCAGTGCCATTGCACCTGCCACATAAAGGATCAATGCATCTTTCCCTCGTCTTCCAGCTCTACCTGCTTGTTGCAACGCACTCGAAATATTCCCAGGATAGCCCGTCATAATACAAGCATCTAGCTGACCAATATCAATGCCTAATTCCAAGGCGTTCGTGCTAATAACGGTTTGAATGGTCCCTTCTCTTAACCCTTTTTCTATCTGTCTTCGCTCAGAGGGCAAATAGCCACCCCGATACCCCATAATCGTTTGATCTTGTAGTTTTTTAGCCGTGAGTTGCTGTAAATAGGTCGTCAACATTTCAACTCTCACTCTACTTCTCGCAAAAATAATCGTTTGAATTTTCGCTTCATATAAAGAACGAGCCAATTGTTCGACTTCTAACACCGCACTTTTTCGAATGCCGAATGTCGGATGCACAATGGGTGGATTGTAAAAGATGAAATGTTTCCTACCTGCTGGGGCACCATTCTTATCGATAATCTTCATCGGCAACCCTGTTAAGTTTTCTGCCAACTCCTTTGGATTCGCAATAGTGGCAGACGTACAGATGATAAGAGGTGAAGAACCATAGTAACGAGCAATCCGCAATAATCTTCGCATGACATGAGCGACGTGACTTCCAAATACCCCTTTATACATATGCAGTTCGTCTATGACAATATACTTCAAATTCTCAAACAAACTCACCCATTTGGTATGATGCGGCAAAATGCCTGAATGCAACATATCTGGGTTGGTTAACACAATATGGCCAGCCTTCCTTACTTTCGTTCGTAAACCAGGAGGTGTGTCCCCGTCAAAGGTATAACTCATAATGGGCGCATCAATGCCTTCAATCAATTCATGTAAATCTGCCAATTGATCTTGTGCCAACGCTTTTGTTGGAAATAAATACAAAGCTCTAGATTGCTCTTCTTCTAAAATCGCTTGCAAAACAGGCAAATGATAACAGTACGATTTACCACTTGCTGTCGGTGTAATGGCTGTAAAAGACTGACCATTCATCGCTGATTGAAAAGCCTCACCTTGATGCGTATAAAGTGCAGATACGCCTCTCTTACGTAAAGCTTGCTGAATCTTGTCATGTAAATTTTCAGGAAAGGGCACTGTCTGAGCAGTTTTACCTTCTTGAATGACATAATGTTCAATTTGTTCCTTTGTATCTGGATTCGTTTGCAGTTGATGAATCCACGCCTCAATTTCATTCATGAGCTTCACCCTCAAGTGCATCAATCATCGTTTTTAATGTATATTGTACAGAATGAATTTTCTTTAAAAACATCGCCTTGCTCGTCTTTCGATGAAAACTTTCAACCGTAATCTGTTCAATCGCATCTTTTGTTTGCGTAATCTGTTGTAAAGACACGTAGCGAGGTTGATGTTCACGAATGTAGATTGTCCACTCCGCTACCCATTCCTCGAGTTGTTGAAAGACAGCTAAACTAGCCGGCCGAACTTCTTCATAAAAATCAGGATCGTATTCAATCGTTCTAAAATGGAAAAAACGATTTTCACAAGCATCGATATGCTTTAATAATTGCATCAAATTTTCTTTCATTGTATACTCCTTTCTGAATCAATTATACCAAATGTATGTTCGATTCTCTAGTTCAGGGAACGTCCATTGGACACCTATCGTCTATATTTTAGAGAACATTCAATTGTTCCCAGTTTAATCACAGTGAAGAATAAGTTATGATAAGTAGGAGGTGAATGCATTGTCAATACGTTATCCCAATGGAAAAAAATATGTGGCATCCTCTACACAATCACTCAAAAAACATCCTCAAAAAAAGTTATCTTTTGCTAACCGAGGAGAAACTCTTGAAGCGCAATTAAATGAAAGCAATGCGTTCTATTTATCGAGAGGCATAGCAGTCATTCACAAGAAGCCTATTCCTATACAAATTGTTGATGTTCACTACCCTTCACGAAACCGAGCAGTGATTCGTGAAGCCTATTATAAAACGCCATCAACAACTGACTATAATGGAGTTTGGCAAGGCCGGTATATTGATTTTGAAGCCAAGGAAACGCAACTTTCGACTTCATTTCCACTGCAAAATATTCACGAACATCAAGTGAACCATATGTTCGCAGTCAAACAACAACAAGGAATAGCTTTCTTCGTCATCAAGTTCAGTAAGTTAGAACGTTACTTTATTTTATTCATTGAAGATTTCCTACCCTACTGGCAACGAATGAAAGAAGGAGGAAGAAAATCAATCACATTGCAAGAATTTGAAACGAGTGCTTATGAGTTTCAAGCAGGAGCTTTTCCAGAACTCCCTTATTTAGAAATAGTGAAGCAATACACCTTGTAAAATCACGAAAGGAAGGTGCTAACGATGACAGGTTCAACACCGTCTCGTTCTGAGCGTCGTAAACAATTAGAACAACAAAAGAAATCTCAAAAAAAGAAAAAGAAGTCTCTCTTTAAAAAAGTTATTGTAGGAATTGTCTTATTAGGCATCGTCGGATTAATTAGCGGAGGCGCATTATTTGCTTATTACGCTTCGACCGCCCC
>JASLCF010000173.1 GCA_030146155.1 Savagea sp. | reverse complement strand
TTATTATTTGCTGCGCTTTTACCCGCTATGACTGGTGCACTAGAAGGGATGACACCCCCACTTGCTCTAGGTCTCTTCGTTGCAATGGGGATTGCACAGTCTACGTTCAAAGAAACAGCTAAATTAGCTCTCTTATGGATTATCGCCCATATCTTGCTCACTATGATTTTACTCTTTGGCTTCTTACCCATTATCGGTTTTTAGGAGGAGAATTCTATGAAAAAATTGGCTCATATTTGTTTACATCTATTCACTTTCTTTACGACTCTCACCATCGGCATAGGGTTAATGACTGCTCTACTCTTTATTGTTGCAATTAGCAGCGGAGGACAGTTTGGTGAAACCCTCGCTATTTTTTCGGGGCAATTGATGCAAAAAGGTATTTTACTCGCAACCCTAGCTACTATTGTTGGTATTCTCCACATCTATCTCAGTCGTTCTCATAGTTTAACGATGAATGGCTAAATCAAAAGATGCCCTTACTTTGAGAGTAAGCGGCATCTTTTCATTAATGATTAACTTTATATAGGAAGTGAGAAGCTTCATGTACCGATTGCATATTATAAATAAAAAGAACCTGATCAATCGCCTGCTCTTCCAAATAATTTTGCACACTCCCGTTATAATAACGTAAATCTAATACGTGTAATTCTTGAACATGCTCAGCTAAAAAAGGTAACAAAACATGTGCATACGAGTCTTTAACGACGAGTAAGCGTTGAGCAACCAATTGCTCCTTAGGTACAACTGTCTGTATACGTAAAAGAGCATGCACCCCTCCTAAGATATACGAATAGTGGTCTTTTTTTTGTAAATAGCCTGAGTCCGTCCACCCTGTTAAAAAACGTTGTTCATCAACTAATTCAATCGTCTGATTGAGAGGTTGCTTGGTTTTATAAAAGACTAGAGAATCAGGCTGCGTAAAAGCAAAACGACCTTTTGTGTCGAAACTACCGTAAAAAGAATCACTCACTACCTGCCTCTCATAATTAGATTTTTCATGCGGAATTACGCCGTGGCGCTCTGCCCAATCCCGATAGGCATAATAAGCACCGTCCATTGTCCAGTGATGATCCGTTTTAAAATAAATGGGTTCACTGACATAAGGGGCCAGGTGTTCAATACCATTCCACATCGGAAAAGGAAGTGCTTCTTCAATGGTTTTAAAATCTACTTTTTGCGAAGCGATAGGAGCATATTTCGGTCGTTCTGTTGGATACATTTGAATCGAAGTCGGAACAAGAATGAGTTCACTAGATACATCAGTCTTTTGATCAAATTGCTGCAAAGTTTGAATCCAATACTCACGCTGTACATCCGATAAGGGAGGTAAATATTCCATCAAAAAATGATTCTTCCCCTTGTAAATTCCATTATTCTCTTTTTGAAGTCGAAGCTGTTCAGCCGCTGACTTCAAAGTTAACCAGGATGAACGGAAAGGAAAATGATCCGATAAGTATAATTCAGTTTGCTCTGCAAAACGATGGTTCACTAATGTTTCAAATGATAGCTCTGGCTTTTTCTGAAGCGGCCGATTCTCTAGGTCTGAGAAAGAAGCTTTGGGAGTAAACAGCCAAAAGAGGGAGCATCCAACGAATAGCCCTATAAAAGAAATGAGTAATACCTTTTCTTTAAAAGCTTGCATCTTCACCCTCCTTAAAATCTAAAATATAAAAATGGATTAAAACTGGCATCGACTAAATAAGCAACGGATAGGACAAGAAGCAGTAATAAACCAATGACTTGAGACCAACTTAAAGCACTCGATGTTTTACGTGGAACAATGGAAATCACCATGCCTATTAGCAGTAAAACGCCATTCGTAGTCAAATAATATAAAGTCGTTTCATCATATATCCCGTTCCTTGTCCAATCAAATAACCGACCGAGATAAGTTTGCACTTGTTTCAAATCTTCAAAAACAAAAATAACCCAACCGATTGCTATAAAAAACAAAGCATACATATGTTGAATAGCCCGTGGTATAAAGCTTAACAAACGGAGAACAAACCATTTTTCTGCTATTAAAAGTATCCCAAAGTAAAGCCCCCATAGGATGAAATTCCAATTTGCTCCATGCCAAAATCCAGTCAATAACCATACAATTAAAATATTACGTAGTTGAAGCACTAATCCCCGACGATTTCCGCCTAAAGGAATATAGACATAATTTCTAAACCAGCTGCCTAATGAAATATGCCACCTTCTCCAAAAGTCGGTGATGCTTGTCGCTCGATACGGCAAGTTGAAATTCTCATTGAAACGAAAACCAAACATCAAGCCCAAACCAATGGCCATATCGGAATAGCCGCTAAAATCAAAATAAATCTGGAGCGCAAAAGCTAAAATACCGAGCCAAGCCGTTAAGGTTGGGAGCGTATCTAGTGGACCAGTTGAGATCGTGTGCCAAAGTTGACCAATATTGTTTGCCAGTAAAACCTTTTTCCCCAACCCCACAATAAAGCGACGTACGCCTTCTACAAACAAAGCTCTACTTTCTATACGGTTCGCTAATTGATCAGCTACGGTATGATATTGCACAATCGGTCCTGCTACAAGTTGTGGGAAGAGAGAAACATACGCACCAAAATCAATCCAATTTCGTTCAGGCTCAACTTCTCTGCGATAGACATCAATGATGTAGGACAAAGATTGAAAAGTATAAAAAGAAATCCCAATCGGAAGAGGTAAGTCTACGAGTGGGAGTTCAAGTTGAAACATTTGGTTCACTGTATCAATTGCAAAATCGGCATATTTAAAAAAAGATAATAAAGATAAATTAATAAAGATGGATGCTGTGACGACCCAACGACGGAAATGTTGAGACGAGTCCTTTCTTCCTAACAATCTTCCTAAACCAAAATCTGTAAAAGTCGAAAAGAGCATTAATACAATATAAATGGGCTCTCCCCACGCATAGAAAAACAAGCTTACACCAAATAAGATTGCATTTCTAAAACGACGAGGCGCCAAATAATAAAGAAATAATACGACGGGAAGAAATAAAAATAAAAAGAGTAGACTACTAAATACCATTCGCTTTACTTCTCTTCAAAAAAGGCATTAAATGAATCAATAAATTGTTTGGTATCTTCAGCAATTACAAATAAAATATAATTTCCTTGTTGAACGATTTGATAGTTCTTTGCATGCTCGTATTGATCGGGTAGATATTGTTCAAACTGTTGCTGAATGGCTTCTGCACGTTTCTTTAGTTGCTCCTCAACGGTAGATATGTCCTTTTGATCTTTCAATCGTAACACCGCTAATTCATCCGACTTCACATTCATCATTGGCATATGGACAGAGTAATCCTCTAGAAGAGCTCCATCAATGCCATAAAAATCTTTTAACTGTGCATCATTTTCAATTTCAACAAATGCAGGTAACTCTTTCCCTTCCATCATTTCAGTTGTTATTTCTTTTGATGTTTTCGTCACTTCTTTTTTCGGTGTATCACTACTTGAAGAGCAAGCTGCGAATACAAGTAGTCCTGTTAAAAGAAATAACACACTAATCATTGTTTTTTTCATGCGAATCATCCTCTCATTTTTCATTAATTTAATAACGAATGATTTACTCAAATAGTTTGCTATTCTATTCTTTTCTTTCATTGCCTTTTTTTAGCTCTTTAAACCTTATTCATTTTCATTGATAATCATTATCATTTGTAGTATCTTTATCTTTAAGAAGTGATCATGAAAAAGAAATGGGGTACATGCATTGCAAATTTATTGGACAACTATTAAGGACATCATAGATGAGACATCTGAAGTCAAAACCTATTTATTAGAAATTCCAGAGGGCTTTACTTGGGAGGAGGGTGCACATACACACCTAGCATTGAAAGGGTTTAATGAGGGAGAACAACCTAATCGTGGATTAGTGCGCCATATGTCTATCTCCACCTTACCGCATGAACAGGCAATAGGTATTACTACTCGAATCAAAGAGTTATGCTCACCTTATAAAAGCACCTTGAAAAACTACACGATTGGTGATGAAGTTGCTCTTTTCAAAACACACTCCAATGTGCCGTTACAACGAGTAGGCAAGAAAATATATCTCTTGTCGTCTGGCGTAGGAGTAGCTACCTTTAGACCGCTCATTTTGGATTACTTAGCAAATACAGAAGGAATTCCACATATGCATTCCTTAAACGTGGATTCGACACAAGAGTTTTTATTTAACCCAGTGTTTGAAGCTACGAAGGATTATGCATTTACTGCACAATTTGTCGATAATCGACCGGCATATTATGAAGAGGTCAGCAAGCTCGCAACAGATAAAGATGCTTTGTTTTATGTTGTAGGAAGCGATGAGTTTTTAAATCAAACCATTGCTGTTTTAAAAGAAGCATTAATTGATCCCTCTCAGATTATCATCGATAAACACCCCCATATGAGAGATGAATTTTTATCTTAAACACCCTGTAGTATGTTTATTCTGTCATACAAAAAAAGAAGCCATGAGCAACTGGCTTCTCTTTTTGTATAGAATGAATAAAGGAGTGACTATTTTATACAGGCTATACTTCCCTTTGACAATCAAATATACCTTCATTATTAAAGGGAAGTAGCCATTCTTGATATGTTGAATAGAGAGTGAATAATGCTTCTTTATTTTCAGCAACAATATCTACTGCTCGATCATCATGTAACAGATAAAGAATCGTATCCGCTTCATTTATTAAGAATACATTCGAAGCTAAGCTCTTAAATCCCCCTAGATCTGCTAAAATAATTTCTTTCAATAGACGATCAATAGAAAGATTCTCTTCTCTCAAATCCCAGTACATCTCGTAATGAGTAATGTCGTCACCTTCTAATCCATACTCTTTCTTCACTAACTCTTTCGGTCTTCTCATCTGCAAATGTTTGCAGATACGTTTCATCTCCTTTTCACTCAAACAATCAATACGAAGCAACCAACGATTTGAGGGGAACACGTGAAACAATGTAGATGCACGTTCCAAAGCTTCCTGTACATACTGTGGATTGGCATACTCTTTTCTGAAAAGACCTTTCTTTTTATAAACGTCCTCTTCGCCTCCCACTTGAAAACAAAGAACAAAAGGTGCGTGAGAAGACACAGGATGTTCAAGTACACCTAAGCCTAAATCAACAATTATTTTATTAAATCGATGCACAAGGTTCATCAAACATCCCTCTCTAAAGTCACACTTCATATGCTGACGTTTTACTCCTTCGTCAATAAGGCTACGGATTCTACATGATACGTTTGCGGAAATAAATCAACAGGTTGTACAACTTCCAAACGATAACCAAACGCTTGCAAATGAACAATATCTTCAGCAAAAGTTTCTGGATTACATGAAATATAGACCACACGCTTTGCTTCAGTTCGTCCAATTCGTCTCATTACCTTACCACCCGCACCAGAACGTGGCGGGTCTACTAATAATAAGTCTGGCGTGCCATAAGTTTCTACAACCTCAGCAAGTCCTCTACGTGCATCTTGTGCAAAAAATAAAGCATTCGTAATCTCGTTGTCTACTGCATTCCGTTTAGCTGATGCAATGGAGCTCTCGACAATTTCCACACCATATAATTCTTTCACTTCTTTTGCAAAAGGCAATGAAAAAGTTCCTACCCCACAAAACAAATCAATCATTCGCTCATCTGGACGAGCTTGAGCAAGTTCAAGAGCTAAGTCTACTAATACTTGAGCTTGTTCTGGATTCGTTTGGAAAAATGTATCAAACCATAAACGGAATCTAAACCCAGCTAACTCATCGTAAATATAATCTCGACCTGATAATACATGTGTTTTTTCTGATTGTACACGATCAGCAACTTCACGATTTTCTAACCACATCAAACTCTTCACTTCAGGGTGATTAGATACGATGGTGTCCACCAACTCTTGATGTACTGGTACTTCTTCCGGTGCAACTGTCGCAAACAAGGCTAACATGACTTCATTAGTTGCTTGGGAATGGCGTACCATTAAATTCCTTAAAATACCTGTATGTGTCCCCTTATCATACCCTGTAATTTGATGTTTCTTTGCCCATGTTGCGACTGTCATCGATACATCAACCATTGTGGAACTCGCTATTAAACATTCTTTCAAAGGAATGACATGACGATAATTGTCTTTCTCATGCAAACCCAATTCACCAGAAGGACTAAAAGTAAACTCCATTTTATTTCGATAATTCCACTCTTTCACCGCACCGATTGTCGGTTGAACAACATCTGGATCATGTCCGTTATTCACCATATAACTTTTCACTTGTGCTGTCTTTTGTTGCAGTTGGGCTTCATAAGTCCAGTGTTGCCAAGAACATCCTCCACATAAACCGAAATGTTCACATTCTGGTGTAATTCGTTCAGGATGAGAAGTATAACGCTCTTCCATTCGCGCTTTCTTTTTGCGAAAAGGCATCGTTTGTTTAGCCAGCACTTCTTCGCCTGGCAATGTATATGGAATAGCTAATTCTGTATTTCTATATTTCCCATTTTTGCGTAATGTCTGTACATGTACAATCCCTTCACCACGATTATTCAACTCTTCAATTGTTGCTTTGAATGTTAAATCTTTCCCTACGATTGTCATTCTTCTTTCCTACTTTCTCACATATTCTTCTATAAATTGTTTTTCATTCATCACTACATAACCATTTCTACGTAAAAGAGCCGTTGTCACACCCACACCTGACCTTTTGTCTCCAGTAAAATAACCATCATGAATGCTTTGACTTCCACAAGATGGGCTGTCTTCTTTTAAGACAATACAGGTTGCTTGTTGATGTTGTGCAAAGGCCAGCATAGCTTGTGCCCCGCTAAGAAAAGCTTCTGTTACATCTTTTCCACTGCTAGTTTGTACTGTAGCTGTTCCATCCAGTACATCATAACCATCGCCGCCCTGGATTTCTGCAGGCTCTCTTGGGGTGGATAATCCACCGGCCACTTCAGGGCAAAATATACGTGCCTCTTTCTCTTGCACCCTTTGTTCAATTTCTTCTTTTAGACAATGACCCCCGTCATAACGTACAGTCTTACCTGCTAAACAAGCACTCACTAAAAGCATAACATCTCTCTCCTTTTACTCTACAAAGTATAGCATGAAACGGTTTCAACGAACCGACTCTCTAGCCACTTTTTTTAACATTTCATCTTCTAGTCATTGAAAAAACCTGTTTTTGAATCCCCTAAGAAGGATTTTCAAAACAGGTACTTTTTTATCGCTTATGATTGCTTGTTTTCTTTCTTTGGAAATAAAGTATAAGACCAGGAGTATACAAAATCAACAATGAAAACAATACCCCATAAAATACCAATTCCAAAAGACATCTCATTCGCATAAGGTGAATATACTGCTTCTCCCTGCTCAATCCATGAAAAATCTGTTAAGTATAACTTCATTTCTGCAATATTCTCTGTTCCCAAACTCCATAAAATAAACTGTCCTATGATAAAAAGCACCAGATGAATCATAGAGGAGATACGGTACTTCTTTGCAATATATTGCGCATCTTTATTTCTCCTCATCACCTCATAATCCTTGGTAGTGAGCAATTCTTCACCACGCCATGTACCGATTTTCATTCGCATCCAACGATCTAATCGAATAAAGTCAAAAATACCAAATGTGCAGGCATAGACTAAAAAGACAACAATGACAATTTGTACTGTTGAAATTTCCCCCGTCCATTGGTAAATCAGTAGCGCAAGTACACCTTCCGCAAGCAATAACAGTAGAAATAGCACTAAGAATAAACGACTCCATTGTTTCTTACCAAAAAAATAACGGATGATTCCAAAAGCAAATAGGGCTACCAACGACAGTAGCTCAAGCGTGATGAAAATTTGCCAACTATAATTTACGATACTCTCCATTTACTTCCCCCTTTATTCATTGTCACCTGCGCGTACTTGCTAGTTCAGTCTTCCCAATAAAAAAGTGCATCTAACTTTCTATATTGACCCGCTTCACGATAAAGCGTCGGAATTTTCGTTTGCAAAGGCAAAGGTGCAACTGCCTGTCGTTGTTCAAGCAATTGGTAACCAAACTTTTCTAAGTGTGGAGTGACCTTTGTTAATAAAGGAACTAACTCATCTCGCACACAGTTGATGTTGTTTTGACCAGGTAATGAACTGTATCCACCACTAATGATTTCATTCGTTGCCAACTTA
>JASLCF010000163.1 GCA_030146155.1 Savagea sp. | reverse complement strand
GTTATTTTTTTAACAGCAGATCAGTCGAACACACCTCAAGAAAAGGAAGTGTGATCCGTGAAGTTGCCGTTTTTTTAATCGCTTAGTTTTCCATTGATCAACTTGCATTTTTCCATTAAAAGTGCCCTGTTGTCAACAATCTTCTTCAAAAATAACGTTTACGTCTTGAATATTCATAAGTATTCTCATCTTATGAGTAAGTGACCAGTGAGTTCAATCCTGCATTCGCTTTTCGACGATTTTAATGCGATAGGGAATCTCACTTGTTTTCTATTTAAAACAAAAATAGCGTTAGTAAAATGCCATTACCTACGTTATTTATTAGAAAACCGATATTCAGAGGTTTTGCCTCAACCTCTTCTTTTTTTACACGCTCACCCAGTAAGCTGCTCCGTCCGCTGTACGTTCCATCAAGCCGTACTCAATGAGGTATCTTCTTAGGGCAACGAAATCTTCATGTTTCTCTTTTAACCATTCATTCAATTCTTTTTCGCTATATTGTTTATCAGTACTTAATTCCTTAATGACTTCTTGTAAAAGCACTATTTTTCTTTTTTCTTTCCTTGGCATCGTATGAATCTTACCCTCTTTCATGTAGTTATCGAGGATATTTTGCCTTTCTTCTGACGTAATAGCATAACGTTCATCCACTTGTTTAGCCCCCTGATGTATTTCTTTTTCATTTCCTAAATCTGCTTGTTCCATCGCTTCAAGTAAAGCAACCAACTGCACAGCTTGTCGATATCTCTCTCTGACTTGAAATCGATACTGACGAATGGTAGATAAGCTTTTAGCCGTTGATTGCTGTAAAATCTCTTCGTCGGTTAACCCTTGGTATTGCCCATGCAAAGTTTCAAATTGATTCTCTGTCAACCCTAGCGCTTTATGTCCCTTTTCAAACAAGGCATCCACAGCAGAACGATGATAAGTTCGGAGATGCTCCTTTATTTTCTCTTCTGCGACAAACCATCTTCCATTCAACGGAAAAACCTCATTTTTATCTACTCGCTTTGCACAGTGCATACAATAAAAAGCGTGTTCTGTTTCTCGATATCCTTTTGACCACGCATAGATTTCTTCCATCAGTTAACCTCCCTGTTAATATAAACATTTATAATATTGTTTATATTATATCTTTGATAAGTCTCTTGTCAACGTATGCTTCTTTGTTCAACACTTTTTATTTTTAATTTTTATTTTTTAGCCTTGACATATTTCTATACTCAATTAGTATAGAGCTAGAAACAAAACTGAATATTTTTCTACTAGGGGCGCCTACGGGCTGAGATTGTACTCTTTGAACCTGATCTAGTTTGGACTAGCGGAGGGAAGTAGTTGTAAATTGTGATGGGCATTCGTATGCTCATTTCTTTCACATGCTCTCCTCCTTCACATCTTTAGTAGAAAAGATGAAAAGGAGGATTTTTTAATTTCATTGAAGCAAAGAGTACCTGATTTTAATCACACAAAAGGAGATGGACTCATGAAACAAAAATTAATTGGCTTATTCTTACTTTTAGCAACAATTTTTTTAGTTGCTTGCTCTGAAGAGACAAGTAAAGAACAAACAGACTCACTCAAGAAAGTACAATTATATTTAGACTGGACACCTAACACGAACCACTCAGGCATTTATGTTGCTAAGGAAAAAGGTTACTTTGAGGAACACGGACTAGATGTAGAAATTATGTTACCTGGTGAAGTGAGAACAGAACAAATTGTCGCAACAAACAAAGCCCCTTTTGGAATCAGTTTCCAACCTCATGTCACACAAGCTCGAGCTGAAAATCTACCCGTCGTTTCAATTGCTGCTATTATTCAGCATCATACGGGAGGTTATGGAATGCCTGCGGATAAACAAATTAAAAGTCCTAAAGATTTTGAAGGAAGAACATATGGTGCGTACGGCTCTTCATTAGAACGTGCCCTCTTACAAGTTTTAATGGAAAAAGAAGGAGGGAACGCTGATTTAGTTGATTTCTATCAATTAGGAAATTCAGACGTTTTTGCTGCAACTCAAAAAGACATTGATTTTGTTGGCATGTTTTATGCATGGACAGGGATTGAGGCACTGGTGAGAGGAATTGATTTTGACTTTATTCGAACGATTGATTATGCACCAGAGTTAGACACCTATTCTCCTTTGATCATTACCAATGAAAAAACGATTGAACAAGACGAAGAGATGGTTCAAGCTTTTGTTCATGCAGTAAAAAAAGGGTATGATTTTGCGATAAATCAACCAGAGGAAGCTGCAGCTATTTTAATACAAGCAGTACCTGATTTAAATCCTGAATTAGTGAAACGAAGTCAAGAATGGCTGTCTCCTCACTATAAAGAAGGTGCGACAAATTGGGGAACTCAGGAGTTAGAACGTTGGCAAACGTATGCTGATTTTATGTATGACAATCAAATCATTGACCAAGAAATAGATGCTGCACAAGCTTTCGATGCTCGTTTTATTGAAGAAGCTTCCAAAAAATAAAGGAGATGTGATTCGTGAAAAGTACATTGAGAAGACCTTTGCTCGCTTTTCTTATTTTATTAGTGGTTTGGGAAACTGCTGTACGTTGGTTTGAATTAGAGAGTTGGTTACTCCCTGCCCCTTCTCTGATTGCCACTGAGATGGTTGAAGTGCTCCCTGCATTTCTTCCACATGCATGGGCTACTTTACGACTCGTTCTAATTGGTTTTTCTATCGGAACACTGCTCGGGATATCAACCGGAACCTTATTACATGTTTCCGAACGTATTAGAGAAACCATTTATCCTTTTTTAATCGTCACTCAAAATATTCCAATCATTGTGCTCGCACCTTTACTCATGATTTGGTTCGGTTTAGGGGATGCACCTAAACTTATGATTATTGCAATGACGTCTTTTTTCCCAATTGCCATTTCAACGCTTACTGGCTTACAACAAACAGACCGTGATTTACTTCACTATATGAAAATGAGTGGTGCAACTGCACAACAGTTATTTTTTAAACTACAACTTCCTTATGCACTTCCCTCTATTTTTTCAGGGATTAAAATTGCCGCAACGTATAGCGTTATGACAGGAGTAGTAGCAGAATGGTTAGGTGCACAACAAGGAATTGGAGTCTTTATGACTTTGGCTGCTTCTTCTTATCGCACCCCTCGCGTTTTCGTTGCGATTGTCATTACGATTTTACTCAGTATTTCATTCATTGCTTTCATTCAATGGATTGAACGACGAGTTATTCACTGGAATAGAAAGGTGGATTAAAATGCTTTCTTTAAAAGATATTCATTATGCGTACGGAAAAGAACAAGTTCTCGAGTCTTTATCATTTGATGTTCAATCTGGAGAATTTATTTCTATTATTGGTCCTTCGGGTAGTGGGAAAAGTACATTATTCTCTATTTTAGGGGGCTTACTTGTTCCAGATAAAGGACATGTCTTACTCAATGGCTCATCCATCATCAAAACGAGTGGTCATATCGGTTATATGCCACAAAACCCCTCCTTACTCCCTTGGCGAACAGTTTTAGAAAATGTCTTACTCGCTATGGAATTAAACGGGAGAAAACCGGTAACCGAAGAACAAGCAATCGTTTTATTACAAAAAGCTCAATTAGGCGATCAACTGGATAAATATCCGCATGAATTATCTGGTGGTATGAAGCAACGTGTTGCATTTATACGTGCTTTACTAACCGAAAAATCAATCCTTTGTTTAGATGAGCCTTTCTCTGCACTCGATGCCTTTACAAAAAGAGAACTTCAAAATTGGTTGCTCACGCTATGGGAAGAGAGCCGTCCTTCCATCTTATTCATCACGCATGATATTGAAGAGGCACTTTACTTATCGGACAAAATAATTATTTTATCTCATAAACCCGCTATGGTAAAAACAATAATTGAAGTCCCTTTTGAACGACCAAGAAAGGTCGAATTGCTTACTTCAGAACCTTTCAATTCTTATAAAAAGCAAGTCCTGTCTTATTTTGCATAAACACTTCAAAATAAAAACCATCTGAACGAATGGAGTCATTACTCTCATAAATCCAGATGGTTTTTATTTGATTCTTTATCAAATGACGTTAGTGAAATGCGATCACTAACGTTATACATGATCGAACTATTTATTCTCAATTATTTTAAATCAGAGTTTTCTTTTGCTGAAGTTTTAGACTGTGCATATTCTTTTGCTGTCATAACATCTTCAACATGCATATTCACTTCAACAACATCTAATCCTGTCATAAATTTAACATGTTGTTTGACAAGATCCGTCACTTTTTTGAAAATAGATGGCGCACTTTGACCGAATTCTAAAATTACTTTCAAGTCAACTGCAGCTTGTTTTTCTCCCACTTCTACAGAAACTCCTTTTGTCACATCTTTACTGCCAAAACGGTCTGTTAATTCTGTAGCAAAATTACCTTTCATATCTAAAATACCATTTACTTCACGTGCAGAAATCGCTGCAATTTTTTCAATCACTGTGTCATCAAATGTGAGTTTGTTTTCGAATGTAGGTTGTTCCTCCACTGCTTTTTGATTCACACCTGTTTGTTCATTATACTGTGCTGTTTGCTGATTAACGTTTGTCATTTTGCATCTCTCCTTTTTAATTATCTAATTTTATCTAAGAAAATCATAAAATCTTCTGTTCGGTCCTTGATAAATCCAATACCGATTCCTACTAAGCCTAATGCGACAATCAACATGGTTTTCCAAAAGCCAATTGTTAAAAACAAGATAGCAATGAGTACCATCACGGTAAACCAAAAAAATCGCCATTTATAATTTTTAATCAATTGGGTCAATGGTGACATTTCATACATGCAATGACCTCCTTATTCAAGTTAAATGACACGTTTGTTTAAAGCTTTTTGATCCAACACATTCAACTTTACTTCACGGACGGGAAGTTCTGAAAAATGTTCTGCACTCGCCTTGACATCTTCACGTATCGTCTCCAATAAGGTTTGGACATTGGATGTTTGTGCAACTAACAAACTAACAGCTACATCCATATACGATGCTTTTTTTGTTTGATAGAGCGTCACATCAATGGAAGGTTGACGAATGTCATCATATTTCGCTAATGTTAGCTGAACATTCTTTTCAATTGATTTTTTATTCAAATAGATTTCTCCATCTGGATAACGTAAGTAGAGCCCTCTTTTTTTATGCGATGGCTTTAATGCAAAAATAATCAATCCTAAAGCAACCACTAATAAAATACCAATGAGTGTCCATAACGTTGGCCAGAACCAATTGAAAGTAAGTAATTGTTGTTGATAACGAGCGATTTCAGGTTGATCTAATACTAAAAAAACTAAGGTCCCTGTTACGACCACAATGAGTAAACCGAACAAGAGACTAATGAAACGCTTCATAACATCCCTCCTGTCTGTTCTGCCGTTCTATTCTATTGTTTACCCACTCATTTGAATTCCAAACTTTTCCATAAAAACGCATTAAAATGTAGTGTATCTGGCCTTTATTTTTACTCATATCTGATACTGTTCAAAGAGTCAGGTATCGGGTATAATCTTCTCATTTCTACCAATCGAGGAGGATTCACATGAAAAAAACATTAACAATTGCAGGTTCAGATACATCAGGTGGCGCAGGATTACAAGCCGATTTAAAAACATTTCAAGAGCACGGCACTTATGGCATGACAGCTGTAACTGTTGTCGTCACAATGGACCCTGATAACTATTGGTCACACGGCGTTTATTCATTACCAACAGATGTATTACAAGCTCAAATTAAAACGGCTTTATCTACAGGAGTAGATGCCATTAAAACAGGGATGTTATCTACTGAGGAAATTATTACGATTGCAGGTGAAGCGATTCAACAGTCAGGGACAACTCATGTGGTCATTGACCCTGTCATGGTATGTAAGGGGGAAGATGAAGTATTAAATCCAGGGAATACGGATGCAATGATTGAAAAATTACTTCCTTTTGCAACGGTAACTACACCTAACTTATTTGAAGCAGGACAACTAGCTGGGATGAAAACCCCAAAAACAATTGATGAAATGAAAGAAGCTGCTCGTATCATCCACGCTCATGGCGCTAAAGCAGTTGTCATTAAAGGTGGGAAAGCATTAGCTACTGAGAAGGCAACAGACTTATTATTTGATGGTGAAAAAATGTACCTCCTAGAAAGTGATAAAATTGATTCACATTTTAATCACGGAGCAGGCTGTACATTTGCGGCTGCCATTACAGCTAATTTAGCTAACGGAAAATCAATCACTGAAGCCATTATTGCTGCAAAGGGATTTGTCGCTACGGCAATTGCACATGGATGGCGTTTAAACGAATATGTTGGACCTGTGATGCACGGGGCAGCTAATCGTTTCGAACCTGTTCAAGTGACAGTCACTGAATGCTAACTTCTCACTATTCTAAAAAGAATCCACAAAAAGAGGCTCGGATATCAGTCAAAATGGAATAGAAAAAAACGACTAAAATAGAAAACGCATGAAATCAAGGTCTTAACCTTTGATTTCATGCGTTTTGACAATTTCTTTTTAAAGGGGTTAGCCAAATCACCCGTCGCTTTCCGTTCGAGATGGACAGTGAATTCCATCACCTTCATCTAAGTTCAAGAGAAGGTGATTTTCTTTCACCACGTTATATTTTATAAAAAAGATATTCAGAGCTCTTGTCCTAACTTCTTTTATTGCCTCCTATGCATCGATTGGCTTTTCAAAAAATGTCTCTACCATCTGCTGCGAAACGTCATCTAAGGACTGGTAAGTATACTGTGGCTTTCGATCTTTATCAATGACAACAGAACGAATACCTTCAAAAAAATCAGGTTCGGATAAAAAACGAATAGCAACTGTTTGATCCAACTTCAAGGCTTGTTCGAAAGATAACAGTTCTCCTCTTTTGAGCAATTCAAAAGTTACTTTTAAGGATAGTGGTGAAAAACCTTTAAAAGCTTCCATCATCTCTCTAGCAAGTGGATGATTGGCTTGTTCTACTGCTTGCCAAATATTTTCCATGGAATCTCCACTAAACCATTGATCAATCAACTGTTGATGCTGATGAAATTGAGTAGTTGGTCGCTCTTGTTGCTTTACAAACTCTTCTACCTCATAAAAGAAAGAGAGGACATCGTTTGATTGACGAAATTGTTCCATTAATTGAGTCGCTTCTTTTTCTAAATACATTCCGTCCACCAAGCCTAAGCCCCATGCTTCTTCGCCAGTAATCGTTTGACCTGTTAGTCCTAATAAGTAACCAATTTTACCTGGCGCATCATGTAAGAAAGACGCTGCTCCCACATCTGGATAATAGCCAATATGCATCTCAGGCATCGCCCACCTTGTCGTTTCTGTTACAAGTCGTAAACGTGCACCATAGGACAGTCCCACTCCGCCTCCCATGACAATTCCATTTAAATAAGCGATGATTGGTTTTTGATAACGGGCAAGATGTGCATCTACTTTAAACTCTAATTCAAAAAAAGAAGCGGCTGCTTGCTGAGCCTGTTCATTTTCTTTCGCTTGATAAAGCGACTTAATATCACCACCCGCACAAAAACTTTTAGGAAGATTACTTCTTACAATAATCACTTGGACTTGTTCATTCTGTTCCCATTCCATCAAATAATGCTCAAACTGCTGTAACATTTCAAAACTCAATGCATTTAACGCTTCAGGTCGATTCAATATTAATTCTGCTAAACCATTTGGATGAATCTTTGTTTGTACAACTGACATCCTAAAACCCCCTTTTTCCTTATTATAAGCTAGTTTAAAGGAGGAGCAACTCAAATAGCTAACAAGTTATGGAAAAAATCAGCTATACTGATAAAAAGAAAGAAGGAGCTGATGTGTGTGACTGAACATGAAATCACAACACCGAGACGATTATGCGATGCACAAGGAAAATTACTGCCTGCTAGTATAGGTTATGCTAGACACCCTCTCATAGAAGGAAATGTTTCTGGTCACTTTCTGAGAAAAAAGCAATGGAATTATTGGTGTGTTTTTGGACAAGAGGCTCTATTTTCTGCAACAATCAGTCATTTGGATTACGCTAGCGTTTGCTTTATTTATACACTTGATTACCAAACAAAAGAATTCTTTGAACAAACAGTTGTGGTGCCATTTGACCGAAAACTAAAAATGCCTAGTGCAGTGCACGCGACTATCGAAGCCATTCATCCTCAATTAGGTATATTTTTCAACGCCTTACCCAATCAAATGGAGATACATGCCAGTAGCCCACAATTCAATGGCCAACCTTTGCGTGCAGATGTAAGCATCCACTACCCTTCCCAACTTGAAACACTACAAGTAGTGATACCGTGGACAAATAATAAATTTCAATACACTGCAAAACATCATTGTTTACCTGTCGAAGGGAAATTAGTCCTTGGTGAGCGTGAATATACTTTTTCAAAAGAAACGGATTTCGCTGTCTTAGATTACGGCCGTGGAGTTTGGCCACGTTCTTCCACATGGAACTGGGGAATGGCTTCAGGAAAACAAGGAGATGACATCATTGGTTTAAATTTCGGAGGACAGTGGACTGACGGGACAGGTGGGACAGAAAATGCTGTTTGGTTGAATGGACACATGACAAAAATAAGTGAATCTGTTACTTTTACTTTTGATCCAACTAACCGGATGAAGCCTTGGACCATTCATTCCTCTTCTTGTTCTGTGCAATTAACCTTTACACCTTTTTTTGAAAGAGTTGCTGCTACATCTGTTGTTGTAGTTCGTTCTGAAGTTCATCAAATGGTTGGGCATTATCATGGAAAGATTACATTACCTACAGGAGAAGTTCTTTATATCCATCATCTTCTTGGGACAATAGAAGACCATGATGCGACTTGGTAATCAATGTTCTCTCTTATCTATTGACTTCTCTCAATACTCCGTCATACTAAATGTAATCGTTTACAAAGAGGAGGGGGAAAAATGAACAAATGGGGTGTGCTTGCCATTGCCATCGTCATGTTTAGTGTGGGGCTTTGGACAAATCAAATATGGAACCATTCTGAACCTGTGAATACGAAACAACTACTCGAAGATCCAACCGTTGTCTCCAGTATGCTGGATGTAACGACTGATGAGGCACCACTTATTCAACCCATCTCAGATCAAGTCGTAAAAATTCAACTTGGAGATCAGGAATACCTTATTGTTGTTTCTGAAAAAGAAAAGAACCACTTCAATTACGAAGTGTACAAAGCTACTCAACAGGTCCAACAGTTCAAGTAATCTTCATCAAAATACCGTATGCGTCGAGGTACACATACGGTATTTGATAGGGACTTATTAAACTGGAGGAGCAGCCTTTCTTCCACGGAAAAACATATACGTCATTGCACTTAATATCATCACATAACCAATAAGACTATACTTATCCGGACCTTCTCCAAAAATTGTAAAGCTTAACATCGTTGTAAATACGACCGTTGCATATGAAAAAATAGAGATGTCACGTGCAGGAGCGTATTTATAAGCTAAAGTAATTCCAAATTGCCCCACAGTAGCAAAAAGACCTGCTAATAAAAGGTACAAAAGTTGCTGACCAGTCATCGGCTCATAAAAGAAGATTAAAAATGGCAATAATACGACTGTAGAGAAAAATGAAAAATAAAAAACAACCGTATAAAATTTCTCTTTTGAACCTAATACCCTTAACAAAGTGTAAGCAGCGGCTGCAAATACCGCAGATAAGACCCCTACACCATAAGGGATGAAATCAACAGAAAACGACGGTTTAATAATGAACAACATACCAAGAAAAGCAAATCCAATAGTAACCATTTGATAAGGAAGTACACGCTCTTTTAAAAATATCGCCGAAAATAAAATAACTAAAAAAGGGCTTAATTTATTTAACATATCCGCATCTGACAATACGAGATGATCAATGGCGTAAAATAAAAAAATAATACCAAGTGTACCGAATATTGAGCGCCATAAAAGCAATTTTTGATTTTCTTTCTTTCCAAACAAAGATTCTTTATGATAGACAACGAACCCAAAGGCAATAATGGCAGAAATAATATTTCTAAAAAATGTTTTTTGAATCGAAGGCAAGTCTCCTGATAGTTTAACAAACACAGTCATGATGGCAAACCCCAAGGAAGACACTAACATCAATCCGATTCCTTTTACTAAATGACTCAACTTTATCCTCCTTCTTCATACCGACACTTCATTAATGTAGCATACCCATGAAAGGGGAACAAGAAAGGAAAGCTAAAGAAAAGTCTTGTCTGCGAAACACAGTCAATACATTTCTTTTATTGGCTATCGAATTATACAGATGATAGTATGCGTGTGCAATCTTTCCAAAAGGCACTCACTTACCTCTTCACATTATAAATGCTACGATAGAATACAATCACACTGGTTTCATTCAGGTAATTTACAAAGTAGAAAGGAGGAACATTTATGATTTTCTTATACTTATTCGTAATGATTTGCGGGCTATTATTTTTCTTTTTCGGTTATGACTTACTCAAACACCAAACGAAGCGTACTTGGCATGAAAGTTTCACAGGGCGATTAGAAGAAAGAATGATTGACTCAAAAAAGCATATGAAAACACAAGGTATTTTTTATTTAACTTTAGGTGGCTTATTTTTGGGGTTCCCTCTCTTCATCTACTGTATTAAAGCATTCAATCTAGACAACCGTATGTTATATCTTTGGATTGGGGTATTGGGTATCGTCGTACTTACATATGCCTATTCCGTCAGAAAAAACCTCAAATAAATAGCTTTCAATACAAAATGTTCTGTTCAAATGAACAGATCTTTTGATTGGGTATCCTCTATTCTTTAACCAAATTGAACTATAAAAGCCTCAAGACTCCTCTGATTTTTCTTCTTTCTCATTAAACCACCTTGCACCAAGCCAGCCGCCCATTCCGCCAGCCAATCCTAGCATCAAAGTTTTAGTCATAGCACTGGCTTCAGGATAAAATGCATCTGATAAAATAGCTGTAATTCCAACGAGAACACTTCCCGTACCAATCATTCCCGCTTCTCTCTTCTTCATCCACAACCTCCTAATGACTCACTCATTCTTCGTCAATTGATTTTACCATCCCATGATCGACTATTTCTTTTAACCCGTCATTCACTCCTATTAACTGGTTCAGTTCTTTCAAAGCGAATATGTACCCTAGCTCTTCATCCTCTGGATAATAAATATAATGATAAGTCTTCTCCGTACTATCTGATGCTGTGGTCAAATCAATATTTGAAAAATGCTCTGGGTCAAACGGATAGACACTGAGCTGATAGATTAATTCGTCAGCTGAAAAGTAGTCCAAAGTCGCAATAGGCTCTTGTTTCAATACCTTTCTTTCAAAAAAAGTAAGCGGTCTATAAGGATTTTCATAGACATTTACTGCATTTTTAAAAGAAGGGCTAGAAGGCTCAAGGATAAAAAGTTCTTTTTTAGTGCGACCCTCTTTAATAGAAATGGAATCAATTGAACTCGTATTTTCTAAAATCGTTAGCATCTGATTTGTTTTTTTATCATCCCATCTATCCACAATTATCAAGCTGATTAGGATGATGATAATCCCCCATTGGATTTTTTTCATTTGTCATTCTCCCTCATTTTATAAGTTATTTATCTAGAGGAATGTGAGTTGTAATTAACGTTCTATTCAACAGATTTTTTGTAATTGTTAATCTTTAAGACCAGCATGAAGGTAAATAATATAAGAATAGCACTTACTAAAATAGCAATCGAAGAAGTAACCGCATTAGCATCACCTAATACACTTTGAAGAACAGCATCGTAAGCGGGGATTTGTAAATACTTTAAAATACTAGGCAACAAGAAAATACTTGTAATAACTCCTAAAATAATGAATGACGTTTCTTTTTTCAACATTTTCCTCACTCCTTAACGTTTTTGGATAATCAAATATGAACTCCATTGTTAAACGCTTATTTTTTTGTAAGCGTTTACTTTCTTTATTATACCCTATTTAAGATAATTATTCCAAATTTTGAGAATGAATATAAAGGGATATGAATAGGAGTTGAGATCATTTACATTACTTACTGTTTCTTTTTAAAGAATTCTCAAATGATTCAATGATATAGGTTTTATTAAAGGAGAGTTGGAAATAATCATCTCTATTAATTGGGGATACTGATTTATAGCACTTGTTTACTGATGAAGTCCATGTATCAGAATCAATTAGAATACAATTAAATAGGAACAAAAATAAAGATTAAGATGTTCAAAGAAAAAAGGAATCTAAATAAACCACTACTGGCATCCTTAAAAAAACAAACAATGTAGGGGTATTCATAATTAATAATCTTTTGAACGAGACTTTAGATAGATCAGTCCAAAACATAAAAGTACGATAAAGATTAAATATACTACATTTATTATGTCAACACCTGTCCAATTCCATACACCAAGTAAGATTTCTTTCATGTGATAAAAAGGATTAATATCAACTAAAAACTTCAAATAAGAAGGGATTGAATCTGTTGGAAACATTAACCCTGAACCGAAAAGAACATATTGAAACATAATAATTGTGTACGGAAGCACTTGCCGAGAGTTTTTGAATAAATTATGTGTGGATAAACTAAATAATAATGTAATTCCAATGATAATAATAAATGTAAAAACAAACAAAACCATATGATCTGTAATTTCAGTTTTAAAAACGGCTACGCCGATTAATAATATTTCCACAAAACCAAGTAAGGATAAAAGTACTCCTCTTATTACATATGTAAAAATGATTTGATAAATACTAACCGATGAAAGAACAAGTCTTTTATGTATGCCACGTTCTTTTTCGGTAACATATTGTAAGCCTATATTGAAAAATAAAACCAAAAATGAAATGAGTAGTGCATAAATCGGGATATAAGGCCCAAAATTTTCTGCTCCACCGAGTTGCGCACTAAATATTTTCATAAAGATAAAAAAGAATAGTCCAGGTAAAACAAGAATCGGTAAAGCGAAAAAAGGTTCTCTAAAAAAGACAATAAAGTCGTATTTACATAATTTAATGAGTGATTTATTCATGTCTATGAGCTCCCTTTTTCAATACTTGATAATAAACTTCTTTAAAATAAAGTGCATTGTATTTCTCTTTTAATTCTTTTGGGGGTCCCTGTTCTGCAATCTCCCCACTATTTAAAATGAAAACGTAATCAGCATACATATCTACTTCTTCCAATGAGTGGGTTGAAAGCAATACTGTAGCTCCTTCATTTTTAGCAAGTTCAATCGATTTCCACAAATCATCGGTTGCTTCTGGGTCTAACCCAGTTGTAGGCTCATCTAAAAAGAGGACTTTTGGTTTACTTAGAAAAGCACAAGCTAGCAATATCCTTTTTTTCCAACCTCCTGATAAACGTTCATACTTCACATGTAAATGAGATTCTAATGAAAACATACGAATAATCTCCTCAATACGATGTTGAGAGACATCGTGAAAAGACGCAAATAAATCAAGTATTTCTATTATTTTTAAATAGGCATACATTCCACCCTCTTGAAAAACAACGCCAATATTCGAACGAACTTTATGTAAATTCCCTTTATTTTTTATATCGAGTCCATGAATTGTAACTTCTCCTGAATCCCAGTTTTTTAAAGTCATTAATATTTCTAATAGCGTTGTTTTACCAACGCCATTTGGACCAAGTATTGCGATTATTTCATTTTCTACAATTGTGAAACTCATATCGTTTAACACTTTCTTTTTTCCATATGATTTATGTAGATTTTGAACATCGATGATCATCTTGCCACTTCCTCTCTTTTGATTCAAATCCCGACTTTAATTTCTATGAAAGTTAATTGTAAACTTTTTCGATTAAAGAAAAAACTTAACTCATTGGTAGGTGTTCGTCTATAATGATTTTATTTTGCAAAATCCCCTGATCAAATTGACTACGAATGAATGCTGATTTCTAATATTGATTCATCTTTTTTTATGTTCAGATAAAGACAATGGTTATTGAACCGTATTCCATTTATCGTCAACTATACCATAAAAATACAACCCATTTTTCAAGATTGTCTATCTTTCTAAATCTATTCTATTCGTATTAATTTTAACTTCTTCCTCAAAATAGTACCCTTCATATATACTTCTCGGGTATAATATACTCAGTTAATACATTCTTTAACAACGTCTTGATTTCCATCGTATTAATTGGTAAACGTTCAATTGCTTGTAAGTATAAGTTTTATCAATTTTTTGCCAGTCCACAGACACGCAAAGATTTTTCTTTAACAGGCTATCTAACCAAATTCTCGTTGCCCTTTCATTCCCTTCAACAAACGGGTGAATCTGTTCAAGTGATCCTATCACATTTGGTTTTATTTTAAAATCACCAACAGGTGCCAAAGGAGTTTTTTTATGAATTTTCTAAAATTACTGGACATAGCTATTACGATCTTATTATTAGTTATGTTTATAAACTCAATCTTTAACTTTTCCAAACACGCAACACCTTCAAAACAAAAAATATTTCTTACGATTTTATTCATTATTACAGCTATTACACTCAGCTATGTCTTTTTCGTCAACAATGAATTTAGCACATATCTACTGATTGGACTCGCATTACTCTTTTTACTCTCCAATCTATTACTAATAAAATTAGACAAAAAAACTAACCTAGAAAAAAGATGAAACCTATATGTTCTCATCTTTTTTCTCTTCGTTTACAATACCTACTTTATCAATATGAACAAGGTCCCCATAATAAATTAAACATTTATAAGCTAATGCTTTGTCCAAACCTTTGACTGTCTGAACGTTTTCAGAAATAACCGTATCTTCCACCGAATACTTTGATCCCTCGAAAACAACATTTTGTCCAGTAATCGATTAGTTTCATTTTTTATTCAACTGTTAAAAAATCAGTCGTTTCTTTTTCAAGCTTCACTCGTAGCACATGAACAATCGACTGGTAATCAATATGAATTAATTTTGAAATTTTTTTATCTACACTAATTTTTAGCAAATAAAATAGAAATAGTACCAGATTTCAAAAAACTTTAAACTTGTTTTCTATCATAAATGGAATAATTATTACTAAATACATCTCATTCAAAATGATTTATTGTAATTTTTAAACAATTTATTTACATTTTTTAGATAATGTTAATCTATAAACAAGTAAATCAGTAGACTAGGAGCTATAAAAACAATTATTTCACATTTAAAAGATAAAATTCATTTTTCAAGAATTTAATCAAGAGGAAAGGAAGATTACCTATGCTCACAAAATTAGCTTTTTGGGAACCTCTCGACCATAATCTTTTTTGTAATTATAAAAGTCAACTCCGCTTCTTTGATTTTCGTTACGGAAAGGATTTCATACTAGCATTTGAAAATACAAACGAGTCAGAACTCATTTTATTCAATTACAAAAATAGTCAAACAGGCCCAGCTATCATGGCTTTTCAATTTCATTCAAATTTGGTCCGTTCGGACATCAACAATTTAATCAATGCATTTTTGGAAGAAAATTCTTACACTTACGAACCAACATTCTTTAAAGTATCTAATTCACATTGGATTAACTGGTATGATGAAGTGTTTCCAGCAAGAGTACAAATCAATCCCAATGCAGAACATCATCTTTTCCTCACAGATGACCTGTACATCGAAGTAATGAGTGAACAAGAACCTGAGATTCAAATAATTTCTAAAGATGATTGGCTTTGAATTACAAAATGATACTATAATAAATAACGTTTGTGAGTATTCATAAGAAATTATAAAAAATGAAAAAAATTTAAATTCTGGTAAAGAAAATAAAGAGGAAAAAGAGGAGAAGACAGATGAATAACTCATCCGTTTTCTCCTCTTTTTAGGTACAAATTAGGCAGAAGCCATTTTTCACTTGTTTTGACATACTACCGAAAGTCAATAAAACCAATACTTAAAGCATTTTATCCGATGCTTCCTTCCAATAATTTAAAAAAATTATCTAGTTTTATTCTGTGACTTTATTTGATTCACAAGATTAATAGTTTGTTCCTATCCATTTATCAAAGTCGAGTAGTTTTACTTTTAACTTTCTGCGTAAAATAACTATTACGGACTATTCTTCAAATCGATTATCATTGGCTACGAAAGAAACTATTTCCTGATATTTTTTTAATTCAGTGATTACTATCTGGTGATATCTAGAATACATCTGTCATTTTTCATAAAGTATTGATATTGTAATTTAAATTTGTGAGTAAATGTTCAACTTAGTATAAACCATCAAAAGCAATGTTAAATACCACTGCTTATCTAAGTGCTTTTTTACGAGATGTGTCAACTGTCAAAAGTTTATTATCTGGGCTTAAGAAATTAAAAAGCACTA
>JASLCF010000153.1 GCA_030146155.1 Savagea sp. | reverse complement strand
GCTCCTCGCCGCTACAGATTTTTTATTTTGTGTCGATGGATTGTAAAAACGCATGGACTTGTTCAGGCGTTTTAGCATGTGCACTGTGTAAATGATGCTTTTTTTCACCTTGTTCAAAAACGAGTAAGCTTGGAATGCCCATCACTTCATATTGTTCAGCGATTTCAGGTAAGACATCACGATCAACATCATACCAAGTATATTGGTCATTTGCTTCTACAATCGGATCAATGAAATGGTCCATTCGTGTACAGTCTGGGCACCATCCAGCTTGGAATTTAATCATTGCAGGTTTATTTCCAGCAATGGCTTCTTTAAATTGTTCTTCAGTTGTAATGGAAATCATTTGTATATTCCTCCCTTAGGACTCATGATTGTTCATCTTTAGTATACGGCAATTCAACTGAGTGAAACAACTTCCGTGTTCGAGTGATTTGCGACAAACACTTCTAGCAACGATGTCAATAAATTAGATGAAGTCGTTGAAACTAATCCTCCTCCATATAAAAAAAGACCGTTGCGTTGATTGGGGTGTTATCCTTTTAAAATAGTTCTCACAAAAACTCGACTCAGACTTTTCTATTCGTATGAGTAAAATGTTTGTGGGGGGAAAAATAATATATCCATAACATACCATTGATTTCCGCTACACCTTTTTATGCTTTCTGCGGGCACATCTCCAAAATCCTCGTCGCAAAGAGCGCTCCTGTGGGTTTTTCCGATGGTGCTGTTCCCGCTAGAGTCAAAAAAGGTTCCGCTCCAATCAATTGGAGACTCCTTGTAATAAGGAGAGGTATTTTATAGATTTATGAAATGAAAAAAGGGTTCTCTTCTTGTATAGTGAAGTTTGACGAACTAAACACTAAAGGAGAGAACCCTAATGAATAAAAATAACATGAAACTACCTATATTGAAAGAGATTGAAACAGATTTATTTAGAACACTTCAAGAAACTTATTCAGAAGCACTCAGCCAGCTCTTAACAGAGCTAGATCAACGATTAGCAGAAAACCGAGATACAGCGCGTTTTCAATTGAAAGATAAACGTCCTATATCAATGGATTCTTTATTTGGTTCTGTCTAAGTGAATAGAAATTATTATTATGACCGGGAAAGTGGAAAATATATTAGTTTGTTAGATCAACATTTACAATTTGAAGGTGCGAAAGGTTTAAGTCCACTCGTTCAAGAGATGGCAATGGAATTAGCCGTTGAAGGGCAATCATACAGAAGCGCTTCTCATACACTCGAAAAACTATTAGGTTATTCCGTTCTGAGTCATGAGACAATTCGTCAACACCTTCTACAAACAGAAGTTGTGAATCGTCCATCTGAGACACCTGCAAGACCTGTTTTATTTGTAGAAGTTGATGGACTTTATATCAAAAGACAAAACAAAAGAATTAAGGGACGCGAAGAGAAAATTGCCGCCTGGAACGGAAATCAACGTTTTTTTGGCCTTCGATTGATGACACGGCAAATGAAACTTTATAAGAAGTCTTTACCCTTTTAAAATAGTACCCACAAAAAATCGACTCACACTTTTCTATTCAAAAAGATTGCGAAAAAAAATGAAATCGTTTACACTAGAAAGTAGAAAGCGTACGTCGCTTATATTTTTTTACTAATTAATGAATGAGTATTCATTCAAGAATAATAAAAGGGGGCAATACCATTGACTTACCAAATGAACAAAGTTGCAGTTATCGGTTCTGGAGTGATGGGTGCAAGTATTGCGGCACACTTGGCAAACGTAGGTTTACCTGTTCTTCTCTTAGACATCGTGCCACCAAAATTAACTGAAGATGAAGAGAAAAAAGGCTTAACGCTTGAAGACAAAGTGATTCGTAATAAGTTCGCAGCAAGCTCAATTCAAAGAATGTTTAAACAAAAACCAGCACCATTTACTTCAAAGAAAAATGCGTCACTGATTGAAGTGGGCAATATTGAAGATGATTTAGAGAAAATCAAAGACGTGGACTGGGTAATTGAAGTGGTTGTTGAACGTTTAGACGTGAAACGCGATTTATATGAAAAAATTGAAAAGTACCGTCGTCCTGGAACAATTATCAGTTCGAATACATCAGGAATTTCAATTGAAGAAATGGCGGAAGGTCGTTCAGAAGATTTCCAAGCTCACTTCTTAGGAACGCACTTTTTCAATCCACCACGCTATTTAAAATTGCTTGAAATCATTCCTACGTCAAAAACAGCGCCAGAAGTGGTTCAATTCATGCAACGATTCGGCGAAGATGCATTAGGTAAAGGTGTTGTTATTGCGAAAGATACACCAAACTTTATCGGTAACCGTATCGGAACGTATGGTTTACTCGTTACAGTGGATCAAATGTTAAAAGAAGGCTACTCTGTTGGTGAAATTGATTCTGTGACAGGTACATTGATTGGTCGTCCAAAATCAGCGACATTCCGTACATTAGATGTTGTAGGATTAGATGTCTTCAAAAATGTAGCAGATAATGTGTATCACAAATCAACAGGTGAGGAACAAAAAGTATTTGAAACACCTGAATTCATGTTGAAAATGCTTGAAAATGGCTGGTTAGGTGCAAAAACGAAAAAAGGCTTCTATGTAAAAGAAGGTAAAGAAATTAAAGAGCTCGATTTAGAGACGTTTGAATTCGTGCCTACGAAAAAATTAGAAGCACCTTCACTTGTGGCTGCAAAACAAGCTAAAGGAGCAATGGGGCGATTACGTTCAATCATTTATGCAGATGATCGTGCAGGTCAATTGCTATGGAATGTAGTCATGCCAACACTCACGTATTCTGCTCAATTACATGGAGAAATTGCGGACGATATCGTATCGATTGACCGTGCCATGAAATGGGGATTCGGCTGGCAACAAGGACCATTTGAAATTTGGGATGCCATCGGTGTAGAAAAATCAGTAGAAAAATTACGTGCAGAAGGTGTAGAAATTCCAGCATTCGTTCAACAATTACTAGATGCAGGAGAAACCACTTTCTATAAAGAAATCGATCATACATTACATTACTTCACAGGCTCAGGCTACGAAGCGGTTGCTTTCAATGAAAAGGAAATTCGTTTACAAGAAGTGAAGAAGAAAAATGGTGTGATTTTCAAAAATAGTGGAGCAAGTTTAATTGACATCGGTGATGGAGTTGCGTTGCTAGAATTCCATTCACAATCTAATGCAATAGGGTTAGATATTCTTCAAATGATTCAAAAGTCGATTGAAGAAGTAGAGAAGAATTATAAAGGACTTGTCATTGGGAACGAAGGGAAAAACTTCTGTGTAGGTGCTAACTTAGGCTTAATCTTAATGGAAGC
>JASLCF010000147.1 GCA_030146155.1 Savagea sp. | reverse complement strand
CGACTGGGCTCGAACCAGCGACCTCTACCCTGTCAAGGTAGCGCTCTCCCAGCTGAGCTACGGAATCTGGGTATGTAGTTAGAACACAAATAATATCATAGCACGAAATAAAAATAAGTCAATATCTTCTTTTAAAAGTTATGTTATCCTAGAAACAGGAGGGATTATTCATGGTAAAGCGTCTATTTGTAACGGGTTATAAACCTTTTGAGTTAGGTATTTTTTCTGACCAACATGAAGGTATTCCTATTATTAAACAGGCTATACGAGATCATTTAATGATGCAGCTAGATGATGGCCTTGAATGGGTTATCGTAAGTGGTCAATTAGGTGTTGAAGCTTGGACATGTGAAGTAGTGAATGAATTGAAGCATGAATACCCCACGTTGAAATATGCAGTTTTACTACCATTTAAAGATTCTGAAAAAAAATGGAATGAAGCGAATCAATCCAAGTTTAATCAAATGGTCGGACTATCGGATTTCTCTACGTTACTTACCAATCGACCATATGAAGGAGCTTGGCAGTTTCAAGCAAAGGACGATTTTATTTTTCAAAATACAGATGGTGCCTGTTTTATTTACGACGAAGAGAATGAGGGAAGCCCTAAATTCACAAAGCGGTCTGCAGAAGCCTATGCACAACACCATACGTATGAAATTTTCCAAATTCAATCCTATGATTTGCAATCCATCGCAGAAGATATGCAACGGGCTGAATGGGAATAGCTAAACCCTGTACTCAATTTTCTCTATCAGATAGTAGAGGCTTGAGCAACAGGGTTTATTTTTTTTTCGTAAACGAATAATTCATCGGGCGCTTTTTTTAAATAATGAAAGCCGAGTTGAGTCAATATGCGAATACTATGTCTGTTTTTTTTATGTACGTGACATTGAAGGGCATTTAAGTGAAATGCTCTTTCAGCAATATCTTGGAGTGCAGTGATTGTCTCGCATCCAAAACCATACCCCCAGTGTTCGGGGCTAATTTCAAATCCGATTTCAGCAAAGCGTCGTTCTGGACATATATAATTGAATCCAGCAGATCCAATAATTTCTTGTTTATCTTTTCTGAAAATCGTGTAACGCAACGCTTTATTTGTTTTAGAAAGTTGATTTAAAAAATCAACCATGGCAAGCGCTTCGTCGAATGATTGAATCGATTTTAAGAAGGTGTATTTTGTGATTAATGGATTGGTCCAAATCGGAAATAAATACAAGACGTCCGTTTTATGTATTTGAGAAAGTAATAGTCGTTTTGTATGATACGCACGCAATCCAAATCCTCCTTCCAAAAGCCAAATGTTTAAAAAGTATATTTTAGATCCTTCAATATGTCAAATTGATTGTTTGTTCAATGACGTAAGCTAGTATCTAATGATACAATAAAGAAACTAGACGAAGTGGAGGGATTGTAGATGAGTCAATTAGAACAACAAATAAAAGATTATATATTTGAACAACGGCACTATTTTGAGAGAGGCTTTACACAGTCCATTGCTTTTCGAAAAGAAATGTTAATGACTTTAAAAGAAGTGATTCAAGAGCATGAGCATGAGATAGTGGATGCTCTCCAACAAGATTTAGGAAAACATGCCTTTGAATCTTATGTAACTGAAATAGGCTTTGTCCTTTCTAGTATTACAAATACAATTCAACAATTAGAGGACTGGATTGAAAAAAGAGAATGTAAAACGCCTTTATATTTACAGCCAGCTAAAAGCTATACGGTAAGAGATGCTTACGGTGTTGTCTTGATTATAGGTCCCTTTAATTATCCGTTCCAGTTAGTGATGGAGCCGCTAATTGGTTCGATTGCTGGTGGAAACTGTACAATTGTTAAGCCGTCTGAAAATACACCTGCGACAGCAGCAGTTGTTGAGAAGATTTTAGAGCGTGCTTTTCCGCTTCAATATGTTCGTGTCGTTCAAGGAGCAATTAAAGAAACACAAGCTTTATTAGCCAACTCTTTTGATAAAATATTTTTTACAGGGAGTCAAAAGGTCGGTAAAATAGTGATGAAGGCAGCGGCGGAACATTTAACGCCTGTTACACTTGAATTAGGTGGGAAAAGTCCAGCAATCGTAGACCCAACTGCAAAAATTAAAACAGCTGCTGAACGAATTGCGTGGGGGAAATTTGTTAATAATGGACAAACATGTGTAGCACCAGACTATGTCCTTGTCCATCATTCTAAAAAAGGTCAATTGATTAAAGAACTAATTGCAGCAATTGAAAGATTTTACGGTAAAAATGCCTATGAAAGTGAAGATTATGGAAGAATTGCACAACATAGTCATTGGAATCGGTTAGTCGGTTTACTTGATGCGATGAAAGAAGAAATCGTTTATGGTGGTTATGCAAACTATGATGAGAAATTTATTGCGCCAACAATATTAGACCGAGTAACGTTGGACAGCAAGATAATGGAAGAGGAGATCTTTGGACCGATTCTTCCAATAGTGACATTTGAGACACTAGAAGAGGCTATTCACATTGTGAGTCAATTTGATAAACCATTAGCGGCGTATTTCTTCTCGGAAAGTGAAGAAGCAATTGACTACTTCACAACTTACCTCCAATTTGGTGGAGGATGCATTAATGATACGCTTGCACATGTGGGGAATGTCCATTTACCATTTGGTGGAGTTGGACCTTCTGGCATAGGAAATTATCATGGAAAAGCTAGCATAGAGGCCTTTACTCATGAAAAAGCGATGATGAGAAAATCGACCACTTTATCTCCGACAATTGCTTACCCTCCTTATAAAGGGAAGTTAAGTCTTGTCAAAAAAGTGATGAAATAATATTAAAAAAGGAATGAAAAAAAGATGACGATTCAATTTGATGAACAATGGACAATCGATACATTAAAAAAACTAGCAGAAACACCTAGCCCATCAGGGTATACTTTTGAAATTATGAAGTGGATAAGAGAACAATTCGAGTCTTTTCAAGTAGCTACTCGTGTAACAAATAAAGGTGCAGTCATTGCTACAATTCAAGGGAAAGATAATGAGAAACATCGTTTATTAACGGCGCATACAGATACACTAGGAGCAATGGTAAAAGAAGTGAAGGCAAGTGGACGTTTAAAATTAACAATGGTGGGTGGATTTAATTGGAATGCTGTGGAAGGTGAATATTGTAAAATCCACACAGCTTCAGGACAAGTGTATACGGGTACGATTTTAATGCACCAATCATCGGTTCACGTTTATCGTGGAGCAGGAGAGCTGCCTCGAAATGAGGACAACATTGAGGTTAGAGTAGATGCACAAGTACATTCTGCAGAGGATACTAGAAAACTTGGTATTGAAGTAGGGGACTTTGTTTCATTTGATCCACGGTTTGAACAAGCGAATGACGGATTTATAAAATCACGTCATTTAGATGATAAAGCCAGTGTCTCTTTATTACTTGCGACTGTTAAACAAATTCAAGAACAGCAAATCGAACTGCCGTATACGACACATTTTTATATCTCTAATAACGAAGAAATCGGTTTTGGAGGAAATTCAAATATCCCAGAACAAACTGTAGAATACATTGCAGTGGATATGGGTGCTTTAGGAGACGGGCAAGCCTCGGATGAATATACCGTTTCTATTTGTACAAAGGATTCAAGCGGACCTTACCACTATGCATTGACTCATCAATTAAAAGAACTTTGTCAAAAACATGACATTCCTTATCAATTGGACATTTATCCTTACTATGGTTCTGATGCATCTGCAGCAATTCGTGCAGGTTTTGATGTTCGTCATGCTTTATTTGGACCAGGTATTGAATCGAGTCATGCGAATGAGCGAACGAACATCGTCTCGATGAAAGCTACTTTTGATTTAATTCAACGCTATATCCAGTCTGAAATGGTGGAGTAAGGAGTTTGAACATGAATAGTGATACATTTTTAAAACTTTTCCAATATGAAAAAATAGAAGGAATCATCGAAGAGCCTATCAAAGAAATTGTGATTGACTCCCGTAAAGTGACAAACGGAAGTGCTTTTGTTTGTGTCGATGGATTCACAGTAGATGGTCATGAATTTGTAGAACAAGCGATTGAAAAAGGTGCGTCAGTAATCATTGCAGAAAAAGAAATCGAAAGTGCAATTCCAGTGATTTATGTCAGAAATACGAAGTTAACTTTACAACGATTAGCACCTTTATTTTACCAAATGCCTTCCCAACAATTAAAAATGATTGGTGTTACAGGAACAAATGGTAAGACAACTGTTGCACATATGATTCATCAATACTTAACTAAACTCCATGAGAAATCAGCTGTTATTGGGACTATCGGATTTCAGTTAGAGAATCAATTATTTGAAACAGATAACACAACACCGAATGTACTCGACACACAAAAATTGTTGCACCAAGCAGTTGTTTCTGATGCAGATACGGTGACCATGGAAGTCTCATCCCATGGTTTAATAGAAGGTCGATTAGCAGGTGTCAATTTTGATATTGCTATATTCACCAATTTATCACATGACCATTTAGATTTTCATGGAACAATGGAACATTACGGCTACGCAAAAGGATTATTGTTTGCGCAATTAGGGCAGGATTTAACACAAGACAAAGCAGTGATTTTAAATGCAGATGATGTATGGTCGAATCGTTACAGACAGATGTCTCCATTCCCTGTTCAAACGTATGGCTTTTCAAGTGAAGCGGATTTTCGGATTGAAATTGTTCAGAAAGCAATCGAGCAAACGACATTCTTTTTGCATGCGAACAATACAACGTATTCACTCTCTACTCATCTACTAGGAGCTTATAATTTGTCTAACCTGATTGCTGCTACTCTTGCAGTCGTCGCAAAAGGGTACCCATTAGAAGAAGTTTTGGCTCTTTTACCAGAAATTGATGCGCCAAAAGGACGGATGGAAAGAGTGAAAGGCGACTTACCCCTTTCACTTTATGTCGATTATGCCCATTCACCAGATGCGATTGAAAAAGCAATTCAAGCCGTCCTTCCTTATAAAAAAGAAGAACAACGTCTTTTATTTTTAATAGGAACGGGTGGCAATCGGGATAGAGAAAAGCGGCCAATCATGGCTCAGCAAGCTTCATTAGCAGATTATGTTGTTTTAACGACGGATGATCCAAGATTTGAGTCAGAAGAGACGATATTGAAAGAATTGACTACAGGTATGACACATGACCGATTTGCTGCGATAGGTAATCGTGAAGAAGCGGTACGCCACATTGTACAGCAAGCAAATAAAAATGATATTATTATTTTTGCAGGGAAAGGTCATGAAGATTTTCAAATTATAGGGAACACCAAATATCCTCATTCAGATGCAAAAATTGCAGTAGATGAGGCATCAAAGAAATTTAAATAAAAGAATGAAATTGTCACCTTGAGGGCAAGTGGTTGCCCTTAAGGTGTTTTTCAAGTGGAGGAATAACCAATGAGTAATCAACAAATTGAATCAAGAAGAACATTTGCCATCATCTCTCACCCAGATGCAGGGAAAACAACGATGACCGAAAAATTGTTGTACTTTGGAGGGGCTATTCGTGATGCAGGTACTGTAAAAGGAAAGAAAACAGGAAAGTATGCAACTAGTGACTGGATGGAAATTGAAAAACAACGTGGGATTTCTGTGACTTCTTCAGTTATGCAATTTGATTATGATGGGAAACGAGTAAATATTTTAGATACACCTGGCCATGAAGATTTCTCTGAAGATACTTATAGAACGTTGATGGCCGTCGATGCAGCGGTCATGATGGTTGATTCAGCGAAAGGAATTGAACCACAAACGATTAAATTATTTAAAGTCTGTCGAATGCGTGGGATTCCAATTTTCACTTTCATGAATAAAATGGATAGACAAGGGCTTGAACCTTTTGAATTAATGGAAAACCTAGAAGAAGTATTAGAAATTGATTCTTATGCGATGAATTGGCCAATTGGAATGGGGAAAGAGTTTGAAGGAATTATAGATCGTTACAATGGCAGAATAGAAAAAGCAAGAGCTGTCGAAGACCCTTATATCCCATTAAATGATAAACTTGAACCCGCACACCATGAAGCATTTATGGATACAAGCTACTTTAAACAAGCAATGGAAGATGTGGAGTTGCTCTCTGAAGCAGGTAATGATTTTGACCGTGAGAAAATTGCGAAAGGCGAACTCACACCAGTATTTTTTGGTAGTGCATTAACCAACTTTGGTGTGCAAACATTTTTGGAAACCTTCTTACAGTTTGCTCCAGAACCTCAACCTCGTGAATTGAAAGATGGAGCGATGCAAACACCTCAGGATAAAGAATTTTCCGGCTTTATTTTTAAAATTCAAGCCAATATGAATCCCGCTCACCGAGACCGCATTGCATTTGTTAGAATTGTCTCTGGAGAATTTGAAAGAGGTATGAGTGTTCACGTTCCAAGAATTGGAAAGAACTTCAAGCTGACACAAACTACACAATTTTTAGCAGATGATAGAGAGACTGTAAATAATGCTTATCCAGGAGATATTATTGGTCTTTATGACACTGGTAATTTTCAAATAGGAGATACGATTATTGGCGGAAAAAGTAACTTTGAATTTGCTTCACTTCCACAATTTACACCAGAATTATTTGTAAAAGTATCTGCTAAAAATGTAATGAAATCGAAACAGTTTCATAAAGGAATTATGCAACTTGTACAAGAAGGGGCCATTCAATATTATAAAACGCTTTATACTGAAGAAGTTTTACTTGGTGCAGTTGGTCAATTACAATTCGAGGTATTTGAGCATCGAATGAAAAATGAGTACAATGTTGAAGTTCAAATGCAACCGATCGGTTCAAAGGTAACGCGTTGGATTCAAAATGAAGAAGTTGTGACGGATGCAATGACAGGTCCACGTTCTATGCTTGTCAAAGACCGTTATGAAAATTTGGTGTTTTTATTTGAAAATGATTTTGCTTTACGCTGGTTTGGAGATAAACATCCTGAAGTAGAACTTTATAGTCTTCTTTAAAGCAAGAGTTATATAAATATAATATGACGAAGTTGTTACATCGTCTGTTATTCAAGCGTTCTCCTTTGCACAAAGAGAACGCTTTGCCTATGATAAAGATACTTTAGAATTCAAGAGAGGAAAAACCAAATGAAAATAAGTGAATTTTCTATTAAACGTCCTGTATTTACAATGGTTACAATGTTTTTAGTTATCATTTTAGGAGCAGTTTCTTTTTTTAAGATACCCGTTACACTCATTCCTGAATTGAACCCGCCTGTAGCAGTTGTCGTTTCAAACTATGAGGGTGCGTCTCCAACAGAAGTCAATGAAAAAGTTACAAAACCGTTAGAGCAAAGTTTATCAACTGCACCTGGGTTGAAAACGATGCAATCCATTTCACAAGAAGGTTCTAACTTTATTCTTTTAATGTTTGACTGGTCAACAGTCATTGATGATGTGCAATTAGACATTATGCAACGTATTGACCAAGTTCCTGTACCAGAAGGAGCTTCGAATCCGCGTTTCATGAAATTTGACCCTGCCCAATTCCCAGTCATTCAGTTAACATTACGTTCAACAGATGAAAAAGTAGATGTTAAGAGTTTAGCCGAAGAACTAGAAACTGAGTTGAGAAGAACAAAAGGGGTAGCGAGCGTATCTGTTTCTGGAAAAGTAACAGAAGAAATCACAGTAGAATTAAATGAAGAGGAGTTAGAGAAGTTTAAACTGACTCAAAATGATATTGTCCAAGTCATTCAAGCGAGTAATGTATCTATGCCCGGTGAACCGATTGAAACAACCGATGGCAAGTTACTTACTACTCGTATTATCAGTGATTTAATGACGATTGAAGATGTCCAATCTTTACAATTAGGTAAAAATCCTTTAACTGGTGATTCAATCCGTATCCAAGATGTGGCAACAGTCCAACGACAAGTAGCTGACAATGGCTCTATGACAAGAGCAAATGATAGCCAAGCAGTTTTATTATCTGTATTACAAGAATCAGGAGCCAACACGGCTAGTGTTTCTAAGGATTTTAAAAAAGCGCTGGATGATCTATTAGAGAAGAAAGAATTCAGTCAAGTTGAAGCTGACATCTTGTTTGACCAAGGAGATTATGTCAATCTTGCTATTGGTAACATTGGTCAGTCTTTATTACTAGGTGGCTTGTTTGCCATGTTAGTACTGTTTTTCTTTTTAAGAGGCATTAAGAGTCCAATTATTATTGGTGTAGCGATTCCCTATTCAGTTATTGTTACATTTGTATTAATGTTCTTTGCAGATTTTTCACTCAATATTATGACCCTAGGTGCCCTTGCTCTAGGTATTGGTATGCTTGTTGATAATGCGATAGTGGTTATCGAAAATATTGAAAGACATTTGGCAATGGGGAAAACACCAAAAATTGCAGCAAAAGAGGGAGCGAAAGAAATTGGAGGAGCAATTACTGCCTCTACACTGACTACATTAGCTGTATTCGTCCCTGTTATTTTTATTAGTGGATTAATTGGGCAGATTTTCACAGAATTCGCCTTGACCATTTCATTCAGTTTGTTTGCTTCACTGGTTGTAGCTTTGACAGTTGTTCCTATGATGGCAAGTAAAATGTTAAAGACACCTCAAGCTCAAAAAGTTGACGCTGCAAAAGCTAAACTTGAGAAGAAAGGTGTGTATGCCAAATCGATACAATGGGCTTTAAATCATCGTATCATTGTCCTTCTTATTACAGCCGTCATGTTAGGTGCGAGTGGATTTGCGTTAACAAAAGTAGGCACAGAGTTTTTGCCACCTACAGATGAAGGTTTTGTTTCAGTGTCTGTCAAGCTTCCAAATGGCTCGTCAGTTGCAGCGACAGACAAGATTGTAAAGGAAATTGAAGAAGAATTACAAAAAGAAAATGATATTGAAGTGTATGTTAGTTTAGTAGGTGGATCACAAGAAAACATGGCGATGGGAAGTAGTAATAGTAACATTGCTGAACTTTATGTAAAAATGATTCCACTAGAAGAAAGAGATCGTTCAGTATTTGAGTTTGTAGACCAAGTTCAACCTAAAATTGTAGATAAAGTTGGTGAACGTGCTACTGTTAATTTTGATATGCAAACAGCAGCGGGTTCTGCACCTAACACGATTACATTCTCATTGAGCGACACAAATGAGAAAAGATTGAATGAGGCCGTTGAGAAAATTCAAGAGCAATTAAATGCTATGGACGCTGTACTCGAAGTAACGAATACACTCTCAGATACCATTGAAGAAGTGCATGTCACAGTAGATAGAGAAAAAGCATCAGATGTTGGCTTGCTTCCTGCTCAAATTGCTCAAACAGTGAATCAAGTGACGAGAGGTACTCTAGCCGCTCAACTAGTTGGAGAAGAGGAAGAAGTTCTTTCGCTTTTCGTACAATACGATGAGAAGTATAGAGATAGTATCGAAGAATTAAAAGAGATTAAATTAATGACACCAACAGGTGAGTTCATCGCATTGAAAGAAGTTGCTGAAGTTGCGATTGCTGATGCACCTGCTTCTATTCAAAGAGTAGACCAAGCACATTCTGTCTCTTTCACTGCTAAGTATGAGTCTGATCGTTCTTTAGGAGAAATGACTCAAAAAGTGAATACAATGATAGATGAGTTAGACTTGCCTGAAGAAATAGAAATGAATTTTGGAGGAGACCGTGAGTTATTTGAAAGTGCCATCAATGACATGTTATTAGCAATCGCTTTAGCCGTTGTGCTTGTCTACATTGTTATGGCTGCACAATTCGAATCATTCAAGTTCCCATTTGTCATCATGTTCTCAGTTCCACTCATGATAATTGGTGTGGCATTAGGGTTATATGTTACACAAACGCCAATTAGTGTGACAGCAATTATTGGTGTACTCGTATTAGTAGGAATTGTTGTGAATAACGGAATTGTTCTTGTCGACTACATTAACAAGCGAAAAGAAGCAGGGCTAGCTTCATATGATGCAATCATTGAATCAGCTCGTGTCCGTGTTCGTCCGATATTGATGACAGCACTCACAACAATTTTAGGATTACTACCATTAGCTCTCGGTATTGGGGAAGGAACAGAAATGAACCAACCCATGGGAATTGCTGTAATTGGTGGATTGATTTCTTCAACATTACTTACACTATTCATTGTGCCAGTAATGTATAGCTTGTTTGATAAAAATACAAGAAGAAAGAAGAACTTTCCTAAATAGTTGTTTAAAATAAAGTCGATGTGGTATAGTAATAAAAGAGATTTTTACAACTTAATATCTTTGACAGTTGTCAAAGGGGAGTAGCTTTAGGGGATACCCTATCTCATTGTCGTCAATACATGGCTTGCCATCGGTGATGAGAGCTTAGAAAATAATCTAAATTAGCGAGACCTTTGCCTAAGTTTCTTAGGGGAGGTCTCTTTTTGTTTGTGAAAAAAGGAGGAGAAAAATGGATTACGCAATTTTATTAGAGTATGCATGGGTACTTGTCGTTTTAATTATTTTAGAAGGGTTACTTTCTGCTGATAACGCAGTAGTCATGGCTGTAATGGTTCGACATTTGCCGAAAGTACAGCAGAAGAAAGCACTTTTTTATGGTTTGTTAGGTGCATTTGTTTTTAGATTCGCTGCACTATTTTTAATTACAACACTGGTGAAGTTTTGGTGGATTCAAGCTGCAGGAGCGGCGTATTTATTATTTATGGCAGGAAAAAGTTTATATGATTTATACCATGAATCCAATCAGGTGGATGCGCAAGAATTGATTGACCAACCTCGAAAAAAATCAGGGTTTTGGATGACAGTATTAAAGGTTGAATTAGCAGATATCGCTTTTGCCTTAGATTCCATGTTAGCAGCAGTCGCATTAGCAGTCACTTTACCAGAGCTAGGCGATTTTGAAATTGGTGGTATTAATGGTGGCCAATTCGTTGTGATCTTTATTGGTGGGATTTTCGGATTAATATTAATTCGTTTTGCTGCACGTAGATTTATTGTATTACTAGAAAAGTTCCCAAAACTAGAAGTAGCAGCTTACTTAATTGTTGGTTGGGTGGGGATAAAACTACTAGTACTCACATTAGCACATGAGCAATTACAATTCATTGACCCATCATTCCCCCATTCAACAATTTGGAAAGTAACATTCTGGGTAGTCCTTTTAGGGTTAGTTTTATTCGGTTATTTCTCATCATTGAGAGATATTAAAAAAAATAAACAAAAGCAATCGTAAGCAAGCATAAAGAATCAAGTATAAAAGAGAAATTTAATTGGTAAGTTGTATCATTCCTAAAGTTAGAATAAAATCTAACTTTAGGTTTTTTTGTTTATCATGCGATTGTTGGCGCAGAATCCTACATAAAATTACGAATGGTTCACTTAAAGAGTCGAACTTGAATCTAGGCAAAGTTGTGTTAGAGTGTTACAATAACGATAAAATCAGGAGGGATAGCAGATGAGACGAATGAGGATTTCACCAGAAAAAATGAAGAAATTTAGTCCAGCCCAACTCATCGTTTTTTACTATTTTCTAGCTATTGCTGTCTCTTATCTCTTATTAAATTTACCAGGTGTTTATCTGCCTGGAGTTCATGTGAGTTTCATCGATAGTTTATTTACTGCAGTCAGTGCTGTAAGTGTAACCGGACTATCTACAATAAGTGTCGGAGGAACTTACACTACATTTGGGTTAGTAATGCTCATCTTAGTGTTGCAGCTGGGTGGAATCGGTATTATGTCTTTAGGAACATTCTTTTGGTTAGTCATAAAAAAAAGAATTGGCTTACGAGAAAGACAGTTGATTATGACTGATCATAATCAATATTCCATTTCTGGTGTTGTGCGATTAATTAAAGATATTATTAAAATTATTTTTTTAATTGAATTAATAGGTGGCTCTATTTTATCGATTTATTTTTTGAGATATTATACAGAATGGAAAGATGCATTGCTCCATGGTATGTTTATGGCAGTATCTGCAACAACTAATGCTGGATTCGATATTACTGAGGCATCACTCATCCCTTATTTCAATGATTATTTTGTTCAAATTGTGGTTATGATTCTCATTGTCTTAGGGGCGATTGGGTTTCCTGTTCTAATCGAAGTTAAGAGTTTTATTAAAAGTAGAAAAGATGTTGTTCGTTTTCGTTTTTCTTTATTTACAAAAATAACGACTGTCACATTTGGTATTTTATTAATTGTGGGAGCTATTTTTATTTATTGGATCGAGTCATTTCATTCATTTAAAGGTATGGCTTGGCACGAGAAAATATTTACAGCTTTATTTCACTCAGTATCTGCCCGTTCAGCAGGGCTTACAACTTATGATGTGACTCAGTTTAGTGAAGCATCGGATATTGTTATTAGTACATTAATGTTCATTGGTGCGTCACCTAGTTCTGTTGGAGGCGGAATTCGAACAACGACCTTAGCGATAGCGGTTTTATTTTTAATTAACTTTGCAAGAGGGCACGAAGTCATTCATGTATTTCATCGCCAAATCAAGCTCGTAGATGTATTTCGTTCTTATGCGGTGATTATTTTAGCGGGTGCAATGGTCATCGTTGCTCTTGTCGTATTGCATATTACAGAACCAGGCGTTCCGACGACTGCATTGATTTTTGAGATTACTTCTGCATTTGGAACTTGTGGTATGTCTTTAGGAATAACAAGTGATTTATCCGGAGCAGGTAAACTAATCATTATGGTTTTAATGTTTATTGGACGTGTGGGTTTGATTTCATTTTTATATACATTAGGTGGCAAAACTAAAAAAATTGCTTACAATTATCCGAAAGAGCGAGTAATTATTGGTTAAGGAGGAATGAAGGATGGCTAATAGAGAGAGAGAGCAACTGTCCTTAGATTTATTTGTTGCATTATCTAGAGCAAGTAAAGTATTAATGGAAGAGAACAGTAAAAAAATAGATAGTTATGGTGTGAATGCTACTGAATTTGCAGTGTTGGAGTTGCTTTTCCATAAAGGTGAACAACCTATTCAAAAAATTGGTCAGAAAATATTGTTACAAAGTGGCTCAATGACCTATGTCATTAATCAACTTGAGAAAAAAGGTTTGTTGGAAAGACAGCGATGTCCTGTAGATAAAAGAGTATTCTATGCTAAAAATACTGAGAAGGGAAATGAACTCATCTCGAATGTATTTCCTGAACATAAGCAAATGATTACTGAGTTAATGGGTGTA
>JASLCF010000142.1 GCA_030146155.1 Savagea sp. | reverse complement strand
TTAGTGAAACGAAACGGTTTATTTCATCAACATTTTGCTGTTCAGTTTTCAATGTTCAAGTCGTTGCCGTGAACTTCTCAAGCAACATTTAAAATAGTATCACGGAACTGTTAATTATGTCAAACCTTTTTCCAAAGTTTTTTAAAAGTAATTTTTGCTTCATTATATATAACTTTTAATTTAATCCAAAGATACAGCTATAACAAGTAAGTTATTATCTTTCAACAATTATTTATGTTATATTAATAATCGAAAAAGGAGGCTATACTTTGAGTAAACCCTATAAAAATAAAATAAATCGTATTCGAACATTTGCACTTTCTTTAATTTTTATCGGTGTCATTATCATGTATATTGGTATATTTTTCCGTTCTAATCAATGGGTTATGCTGACATTCATGATTATTGGTGTGCTTTCAGTTTTAAGTAGTACAGCCATTTATGCATGGATTGGAATGCTATCCACCCGAGCTGTTCAAGTCGTTTGTCCAAATTGTGGTAAACCTACTAAAATTATTGGACGAGTAGATATGTGTGGACACTGTAGAGAACCTTTAACTTTAGATCCATCACTAGAAGGTGAAGCATTCGATGAAGAGTACAATAAAAATAAAAAATAACGCTAGGAGCAATTTTGCTCTTAGCGTTATTTTTATTGTTTTTTGCTTTCAAGACATGTTGGACAAGTTCCATACACTTCAAGACGATGTGAATTCACTTTAAATCCTGTCATATGTGAGGCTAAATGTTCTACCTCTAACAAGCCTGGATGATGAAAGTCCACAATTTTCCCACAGCTATCACAAATAATATGATAGTGATCATGTGAAGCAAAGTCAAAACGACTAGATGAATCACCATAAGTTAGCTCTTTTACCAAACCAGTATTTCTAAAAACCTTCAAATTATTATATACCGTTGCTACACTCATATTAGGAAAATCCTTTTCCAATGCTTTGAATATATCATCTGCAGTAGGATGCGATTCTGTCGCAATTAAATACTCTAAAATCGCATGTCGTTGAGGTGTTATTCTAACTCCACTTTCTCTAAGTGTAGATAGCGCGTCCTGTAAATACATTTCAGTCATCGCACTCTCTCCTATCTAATAAGATTACTATTTAATAATGATTATAATCATCATACTAGAGAGAATGTTTATTTGTCAATGAATCGAAATTGAATCAAACGGTTTCATTAGTAACCTTTGTCTAAATCGACAAGATTGATGAACTTATTATTTCCAGATTGATAATTGGTTAAATTATTTGAGAAAATTTCAAGTGCCCGCTCCAAATATTTACTAGAATGACTCGATGCATGTGGTGAGATGACAACATCCTCTATTGTCCATAGCGGATGATCACTTGGCAATGGCTCCTTTTCAAACACATCTAAAACTACTTTAGCAATCTCACCCGCTTCAAGTGCTTGAATAATCGTAGGACTTGCGACTGCATCCCCACGACCGAAATTCATAAAGATAGCTGTGTCTTTCATTGCTTGAAAATGTTCTGGTTGATAAAGATGATGAGTTTCTTTAGTGCTCGGCAAAAGGGAAATGATAATGTCTGCTCCTGGTAACTCTTTCATTAAATTGTCTACTTTAGCCACTTGATTAAAATATTCGACTTGTTTGCCTGAATGATTTAAGCCAATCGTTTTCACACCAAAAGCTTGTAATAGTCTTGCAACTTCCTGACCAATACGACCAGGACCAACAATTAAAGCAGTCTTTCCTTTGAGTTCTGTTTGCTGTATTTTCTTCCATTCTTTATTCGCTTGCTGACTATAAATCGTTTGAAGTCCACGATAATAAGACAGGAGGTGTGCTAAAATCGATTCAGCCATCGGTGTCTTATGAATTCCACTCACATTTGTTACTTTGATACCTTTTTCTTTAATGACTGATAACGGAAGTTCGTTTACTCCTGCAGAAGCAATCATCAGCCACTTCAATTGTTTTGCTTGATGAATTGTTTCCTCCGTCAAGTCCTCACCATAACTCGAAATAATTTCATACTCTTCTACCTTAGCTTCTTCTATTGACTTAAAATCAAATTGAATGTCTGGAAATCTTGAAACAAAATTATTTTTTAATGGTTCTTTAACTGTATAGGTAACTAAAACTTTCATTTATTCACCTGCATTTCCTGCAGTACATTCAGAGCATCTTCTATATGTCCCTTCACTCTAACTTTACGCCACTCTTTGACTACTTTGCCTTCAGGGTTAATGATAAAAGTTGAACGTTCCACACCCATATATTCTTTCCCGAAATTTTTCTTTAGCTTCCAAACCCCATATAAATTACAAACTTCTTTGTCATCATCTACTAGTAAATCAAATGGGAGCTCATGTTTCGCTATAAATTTTTGATGAGATTGCTCACTATCTGGGCTTACTCCTAGAATCACTGCATTCAAATCAGAAAAGGAGGCTGTTGCGTCTCTAAAGTCACAAGCTTGTGTTGTACAGCCTGGAGTAGAGTCTTTTGGATAAAAATATAACACCACATACTTTCCACGATAGTCCGTCAATTGTACTTCTTTGCCTTCTTGATTCATTAATTTAAAATCCGGTGCTTGTTGATTTAATAATTCCATTTCAATCATCCTTTCTCGAATAAGAATCTTACTTTTATCGTACAGAAGATAAGATTGTCTTGCAATTGTTTGCCTTTCAGAGATTTTGATATAAAATAAAATAGAAGACGATATTTGATAGGGAAGGAAAGAATTTATGAAACTCGGAGCACGTATTTTAAAAACAGGCATCGCAATCGTAGCAGCATTATTTATCACTGACTTACTTCAATTGCCTAATCCCGTTTTTGCTGGAATTGCTGCAATTTTTGCTATACAACCTACAATCTATCGATCGTACCGAACGATCATTGAACAAATCCAAGGAAATATCATTGGTGCAATTGTAGCTATTTCCTTCGTATTAATGTTTGGACATCATGTTATTTTTATAGGTGTTGCTGCCATTGTCATTATTTTAATAATGCTCCAACTCAAATTAGAAAAATCAATCTCACTCGCACTCGTCATGATGATTGCGATTATGGAGATTCAAGGAGATTCCTTTATTACCTTTGCCATCCTTCGCTTCTTTACTATCGTTATAGGGGTTCTTTCTGCTTTCTTGGTTAATCTCATTTTCTTACCACCAAAATATGAGATGAAATTATTTCAAACACTCCATTTAACTCAAGATGAAATTATCCGCTGGACAAGATTAGCTGGTAGGCAAGCTTCAGAACACACAGCTACTCAAAAAGCTTTAGTTAAAATTAAAGATAGCTTAAAACAAATCGATGAATTATATGCACTTTTTAAAGAAGAAAGGGATTATTTTAAAAAGAATACCTTTGCGAAAGCTAGAAAATTAGTCGTCTACCGTCAAATGATTACAACGAGTAACAGTAGCTATGATTTGCTGAAAAAACTTCATCAATATGAAAATGAACTAATAGAGTTACCAGAACACTTTCGGATGATGATTCAAGAACGGTTAGACACCCTTCTAACCTATCACGAACAACTCGGTTTGAAATTCGTAGGCAAACTAAAAATGGAAACTGTGCATATCCCTGAGAAAGAAGATTATATGCAAAGGCACGAGGTCATGGAAATTTTTATGAGAGAAATTACATTCACAAAAGAAATTGAAGAATTTTCACCTTATCACCTTTTGCATATTCTTTCTTCCTTACTTTATTATGATGAACAATTAGAAAGACTGGACACGTTGATTACAGTCTACTCTAATCACCAAGATGAGGAACAAATGGAAGAGTTCGACGATGAGATTTACTAATTCTTTTCCTATATGTCAAATAGCCCTAAAAATTGAGTCTGTTGCTCTCAAATTTTCAGGGCTATTTTTTATTTTCCTACATTATAAATCTTGAATCATAAATAAATCGTAGTACACAGACTTTTTAGTCATTAATTCTTGATGTGTACCTGATTCTATAATTTTTCCTCGATCCACTACAAAAATTCGGTCAGCGTTTGTAATCGTAGACAATCTGTGAGCAACGATTAAAGTCGTTCGATTTTCAGATAACTGATTTAATGAGTCTTGAATCAATGCTTCACTTTCTAAATCAAGTGCACTTGTCGCTTCATCTAATATGATGATTGGAGGATTCTTTAAAAATACCCTTGCGATGGCAATCCTTTGTTTTTGCCCACCTGATAGTTTTACACCTCGTTCACCCACTAAAGTGTCATAGCCATTTTCTAATTGCATAATAAAATCATGAGCATTAGCCGCTTTGGCCGCGCGAACTATTTCTTCTGCTGTTGCTTGAGGATTTCCCATCAATATGTTTGATTTTACGGAGTCGCTGAACAGTAAATTATCCTGCATAACAATTCCAATTTGTTTTCTTAATGATTCAATCTCATAGTTTTGAATAGGTTGCCCATCTAAACTAATTTGGCCACTCGTCACATCATAAAACCGAGGGATTAAACTGATAATGGTAGATTTTCCACCACCACTCATCCCCACGAATGCGACGGTTTCTCCTGGACTCACCTTAAAATTAACTTGACTCAATATCTGAGATTCGCCGTCATAACTAAATCCGACATTTTCGAATGCTAATTTCCCGTTAGATCGACTTAAATGGACTGGCTGTTTTACGTTAGTAATATCATAGGGCTCATCCATTAATTCAATAATACGATCCATCGAAGCAAATGATTGTGTGAGTGTAGTAGAAGAATTAACAAGTCTACGTAGTGGACTGTATAACCGCTCAATATAAGCGATAAACGCCACCATCGTTCCTATCGATAAATCTCCATTAATTACTTGATAGCCTGCATAGCCAATCACTAAAAGAGGTGCTACATCCGTTATCGTATTCACAACTGCGAAGGCCTTTGCATTCCATTTTGAATGTGCTAATGCCGCATCCAAAAACTCCCCATTCACTTGATCAAATTTCGCCTGCTCCTCTTTCTCTAGAGCAAAACTTTTAATAACTGCCATCCCACCTACACGTTCATGTAAATAACTTTGCACATTGGCTAGAGACTGCGAACGTGCACGCGTTAAATTTCTTAAACGACCAAAGAAAAATTTCACACTAAACGCATAAAACGGAAACGCCAATAAAGTTACCAATGTTAATTTAACATCCATAGCCAACATAATAGCAACGGCAATGATAATCGTTGCAAGGTCTAACCAAACATTCATTAAACCAATCATAATAAAATTCTTTGTCTGTTCCACATCATTAATCACTCTAGAAATGACTTCACCCGTCTTTGTATTAGAATAATATCGCAGACTTAATTTTTGAAGGTGGTGAAAAATAGCTTGTCGTATATCAAACAATATCCGGTTGCTGACATTTTGAGCAATGAATTGGCGATAATATTCAACGGGAGGTCGAATGATAAAAAACAAAATAATTGTTCCACCTAAATAATAGAAGAGTTGCTTTGTCTTCTCCGCATCTGTTAATACATCACTCCCAATGATGTTATCGATCACAATTTTAATCAGTAAAGGTATGAAAAGAGGTATTGCAAACTTAATGACACCAATGATGACTGTCAGTAAAATTTGCCACCAATAGGGTTTTACAAATTTAAGATATCTTTTCGTTGCACTTGGTTGGTTCTCCATTGAAGTCCCCCTAATGAAAAAGCCTACTGCTCATGCAGAAAGGCTTAGTTAATCATTTAATTGTTTATAAAATTGATAACGTTCTGTCCATACGTCTATAAATTCTGGTGCGAATGGACCTTTTCTTTGTTCAACCCAGCGAAGTAACTCTTCCATATGATGCGCCATAATAGGATCAATTACTTCAGGGTAATTCATTTGCTTTTTGTGTAAGGCATATTCATCTTCGTCTAAAATAATATAGCTCATATCTGGAAATACTTTGACATCCAAATCATAATCAATATATTTTAACGAGCCATTTTCGTAAATAAAAGGTGAACTCATATTCACATAGTAATACACACCATCTTCTCTTAACATGCAAATAATATTGAACCAATGTTTTGCATGAAAATAACAAATGGAAGGTTCTCTTGTTAACCAAGTCCTCCCGTCAGATTCTGTTACTAATGTTTTTTCATTCCCACCGATTACTATGTTTTTTGTACCTTTTAAAACAACTGTCTCTTGCCACACTCTGTGAATATTTCCATCATGCTTATAACTGTGTACTTGTATCGTTTCTCCTTCTGTCGGTATCGTCATTGGTATCCCATCCTTTTAAACCGCTACACAAAATATCTATTTTTCTATTATAACAATCCTTAGACAAAAATGTAATTATTGTCTCGTTACTCTATTCATCTTATTGCTCTCTTTTAATTTGTTGGTCGAGTTGTTCTAAATGTGCTAATACAGGAACGGCTGTGGGTAACTCTTGAATTTCTTCTCTAGAAACAAAGCGATACTCTTCTTTCAACTCTTGAATCTCACTTAAAGAAACATTGGCGTAGTATGGATGGATGGTCCAAACAATATGTGAAAAGACATGTTTATAGGGCGACAACGTTTGTACATTGGACAAAGAGAAGCCATATATCTTTTTAAATGTTTGAAGCATGCTTGTTTTTGCGGGATCATCTGTAGTTAGATACGGAAATTCCCACATATTTGATAACAAACCTTTTGCTGGTCTTTTACGCATTAAAAATTGTCCTTGTTCATTTTGTATAGCAATCGGAACTATTGTTTCTTGCTTCACTTTGATTTTCTTTGTTTTTACAGGGTAGTTCAATTGTGTGCCTTTTTCGAAACTACCACAATGTTGTTGAACAGGACAAAGTAAACATGTTGGGTTTTTAGGTGTACAAACTGTTGCTCCCAATTCCATAATCGCTTGATTAAAACTAGAAGGATCATCGTGACTAATTGTCTCCATTACCGCTTCCTCAAAAATCTTTTTGGATTTCGCTTGGCTAATGTCTGCATCAATTTCTAACATTCGAGCATATACACGCATTACATTTCCATCTACTGCATGTTCTGGCAATCCAAATGCTATGCTTAAAATAGCACCCGCTGTATAGGGACCAATCCCTTTTAATGACGAGATTTCTTTTCTCGTTCTAGGCACTTCCCCTTTGAATGTGCGTATCACTTCTTGCACACCTGCTTGAAGATTTCTAACGCGTGAGTAGTAGCCAAGTCCTTCCCAAATCTTTAATAACTCCTCTTCCTCTGCATTTGCTAGAGCTTCCATCGTTGGGTAAGTGGCTATAAATTTTTCGTAGTAGGGAATCACTGTATCCACTCTTGTCTGTTGTAACATAATTTCTGAAACCCAAATGTAATAAGGATTACTGGTTCGTCTCCATGGTAAATCTCGTTTCTCTCTATGATACCAAGTGAGTAAATCTACTTGAAATTGATTGTTGTCAAAATTTGGTCGCATTTTATCCTTCCTTCGTTGCAAATTGATGTTTTTATTCTCTTTCACATTGTATACTGAATGTAGTTGACTATCTATTGGGAGTGATTAATTGGATACAGGTACACATATCGCAATGGGGGTCGCACTAGGCGGTCTCGCAATGGCAGACCCTGTGGTAGCCTCACATCCTGCGACTCACAGTGCTGTTGTAATCGGTGTAATTGCTGGCTCTTTAATTCCAGATGTAGACACCGTGCTAAAATTCCGAAATAATGCAGTTTATATAAGAAATCATAGAGGGATTACACATTCTATTCCTGCAGTTATTCTTTGGCCGTTACTGCTTACTTTGATATTAACATGGTTCTATCCAGATGCCTCCACGTTACATCTGTGGGGTTGGATATTTTTCTCGGTGTTTTTACATGTATTTGTTGATATTTTTAATTCTTACGGTACGCAGGCTTTACGTCCTTTTTCCAAGGAATGGGTCGCGTTGAGTGTAATTAATACATTTGATCCGATTATTTTTGGTATGCATCTAGTAGCTTTTGTCGCTTGGTGGATGACGGGAAATCCAGTACCCGTGATGTTAACCTTGGCGGTGATTCTCGTTTTTTATTACCTCTTGAGATTTGCAGTGAAGCACGCGGTACTCCGCTCGGTGAAACATACGCTTCCCGATACGACAGAAGTTTTTATTGCGCCAACGATGAGCTTCTTTCAGTGGCGAATCGCTGCTTCAACCAAAGATGCTCATTATGTGGGGCGAGCGTATGGAAGATCGATTACTATCTATGATAAATTTGATCGACTCCCTTTGCCTACTGAAGAAAAAGTAGTGAAGATAGCGATGACAGATTCTAATATGAGAGCTTTCACTTCCTTTTCACCAACCTATCGATGGATTATTGAAGATCATACAGATGGATATGAAGTAAGACTCATTGATTTACGCTATCGCAGTAAGGGATATTATCCTTTTGTAGCTGTGGTTCATTTGGATAATGAGTATACTATTTTAAATTCTTATACAGGATGGATTTTTTCTGAAGACAAGTTACAACAAAAGCTAAAAAAATAAAAGGTTGCTCCTAGAGCACCTTTTATTTTTGTGTTTTAATCTTATCGACTTGTTGTTCAATCTCATCAATTAATGATAATAACTCATCAATCTCTTCGACATTCGTTGTTTCTGGTTCAATACTGTCAATTGTTTCAAGTAAGGTTTGAAAACGCGTTTTTAATTGTAATACACTTGGATTTGAATTGCTATCAGCCACAATGACACCTCTTTCTTCTTCTCTTATCGTAAAGTATTTTACCCTTAATTTCAATCAAAAAGCCGATTCTCTTCTGAAGAAAGAGAGTCGGCTTTTTGATAGTTATTTATTCAACCAATGTAAATGTTTTTTCAATATCAATGGCATCTTTAACGGTTTGTACCATTGCACAATTTTTAGTAGATAATTCAATCGCTTTTGCTAATTTTTCTTCAGTAATGCCTTCCCCTTTTACAGTTAAGTGGAAGTGAATCTTTTTAATTCGGCTAGCCTCTTCAGGCACACGCTCCACTTCTTTCAAATCAATTTGAACGTCTTCTGCTGGCATTCTCATTTTATTCAGTACTTGTCTTAACACACCAGCACTACAAATAGCAATAGAAGCGATTAATAATTCACCCGGCTTAAACCCTTTCGTTTCATCTCCAGAGATGGCTACTTCTCCAAATCCTGTCGTCAATGTATAACCTGTTTCTGTCATTTTAAAGTTCATTTTATGCTCTCCTCCCTTTTATGCTACTATTATATAAGAATTTTAGTAAGTGAAGGAGTATTATGCTCATGACGAATCAAAAAAGGTTCTGGATATTGGTCATTATCGTTTCCATCTCAGGTTTTTCTCAAGGAATGTTACTACCATTAATTGCTGCAATTTTTGAAAATGATGGGGTTTCTAGTTCTTTGAATGGATTAAATGCTACAGCTCTTTACATAGGCACATTAATCATATCTCCATTTATGGAAGTTCTTTTAAGAAAGTTTGGTTACCGCCCGTTAATTATCTATGGGGGCTTACTTGTATTCCTAGCTCTGTTTATGTTTCCACTCTGGAAATCAATCACATTCTGGTTCATTTTAAGATTACTGATTGGGATGGGTGATCATGCACTTCATTTCTCTACACAAACATGGATTACTAGTTTTTCCCCTAGTCATCGTTTAGGTAAGAATATCGCATTGTACGGACTCTCTTTTGGAATTGGTTTTGCAGTAGGTCCACAATTTGTTCCGCTTATTCAAGTGTTTGAAGGATTACCTTTTATTATTTCAGGAGTGCTCTGTTTATTCGCATGGTCATTTATCTTTCTATTAAAAAATGAATTCTCAGAACCTATGCAAAGTAAGGCTGAATATACTTCTTTCCTAAAAAGAGTAAGAGCGACAACACTACTTGCTTGGATTGCTTTTTTAGGGCCATTCGGATATGGCTTTTTAGAGTCATCGCTGAATGCGATGTACCCTGTTTTTGCTTTAAGACAAGGTTCGCATTTAGTTTTTATCTCTCAACTTTTAACAGCTTTTGCACTTGGTGGCATTCTATTTCAGTTACCGCTGGGAATGCTTAGTGATCGTTTTGGAAAACATCACATTATGTTTTCCGCGTTCGCAGCAGGAGGTCTCTTTTTCTTTATAGCAGCTTATTTACCTATTGGATCCTTATTATCTCTAGTAGCTATTTTCATTGCTGGTATGTTTGTAGGTTCTTCTTTTTCATTAGGGATTGCCTTTATGAGTGAATTGGTTTCCAAAGATTTATTACCCATGGGCAATTTACTATGCGGCATATTTTTTAGTCTTGGGAGTTTGAGTGGCCCGATTATTAGTGGTTCATTAATGGAAATTTTTCCAAATCTAAATTTCTTATTTGTTTTAAGTACTTTTCTTTCTATGATTGCTTTGATTTTGCTCATTCAACTGCTTTTTGGCTCACAAAAAAGACCTGTTGCTGATTAAGAGCACAGGTCTTCCGATTATTGATAGAATAACTCTTGAAGTGCAGAGTCAATAGTTGGGTATTTGAAACTGAATGAAGAAGTGGTCAACACTTTTGGAAGAACATATTGACCGGATGTTACTAGTTCATGCTTTTTACCTAGCACTACCTGCAGCAAAGGCTGTGGCGCGGGGAAAAAGTGTGGTCTGTGTAACGTTTTTGCAATCGTTTTTCCTAATGTATTCATTTCAACTGGATAGGGAGAAGTAAAATTAACTACCCCACTTATTTCTTTGTGATCAATCAGGAATACCATAGCTCTAACGACATCGTCAATATGAATCCAAGAAACCCACTGGTCACCTGAAGCCACTTTTCCACCCACAAATAAACGATACGGGAGTGCCATCATCGGCAATGCTCCACCTTCATTTGATAAGATGACACCGAACCGCGTACAAATTGTTCGTACTCCTAAGTCATTCAAAGGTTTTAATTGCGCTTCCCACTGCCTAACGACTTCCTGTAAAAAATGATTACCTGTTGTTTCACTCTGCTCATCATACTTTTTATCTTTCGAAGCTGCATAAACACCTACTGCACTGGCTTGTATAACGGTATGAGGAGGTTCTTCCATCTGTTCAATTAACTCGCACATCGCAGTAGACGCTTCAATTCTAGAATTTAAGATGGCTTCTTGATCTTTCTTTGTCCATCTTCCCTCATTAATTGACTTTCCTGCTAAATTGATCCACACATCGACACGACCGATTTCTTTTAATGTCCGTTCATTATTTCCTTGCATCCACTCCACATAGGTTACATTTTTCTCTGTAGAAGGTGAATCCACATGCCTTGTTAAAATCAAAATTTCTGAACTTTTCTTCAAATAGGATGTCAGTGCCTGGCCTACTAATCCAGAACCACCAGAAATTGCAATTCTCATCTTCTCACCTCATTCGTTCGATTTGATAGCCAATGCATGTATAATAGAAAGAAGGAGTGATTTGTATGGCTACTATTTCTAAGATAACACAACAAAAAAAAGATAGCGAAAGGTTTAATATCTTTTTAGATGGTCAATATGCTTTCAGCGTACATGAATCGATATTGATCAAATATCACTTAACAAAAGGAATGGAATTAGACCCCATTACTTTTGGAGAACTCAATTATGACAATGAGATTAATCGTGCTTTCAACCGGGCGCTTCACTTCCTTACTTTTCGTATGCGAAGCGAAAAAGAAGTGATTGACCGCTTAAAGAAAGAAGAATTTGGTGATGCGGTTATTTCAGAAGCTCTCGTTAAATTAAGAGACTTACAATTCGTTAATGACGAACAGTTTGCAGAAGCTTTCGTTAAAACAAAAATCAATACCAATCACTTAGGACCAAGGGAGTTGCAAAGACAATTGAAAGCAAAAGGAATAGATGAACAGCTAATCCAAGAGCAATTAGAAGAATTGACTGCAGAAGACATTGATCTACATGCTCAACAGCTTGCCGAAAAAATCGCTAGAAAGAATGAAAAACATGCACCTGCAGTGGTCAAAAGAAAAATAGAAGAACATTTATTACGCAAAGGCTATTCATACGATATAATTAAAGAAGCAGTGGAACATCTTGAACTTTCCAGAGATGAGGATGAGTGGGATACAATTCTTCAACGTGAAGGAGAAAAAGCTTGGCAACGTCTCTCCAGAAAACACTCAGGACATCAATTAAAAATGAGAGTCAAACAAGTCCTCTACCAAAAAGGAATACCTGCAGATAAAATAAATGATTTCATTGAACTAAAGGAGAATGAGCAAGATGAAGGATGAAGAAAAAACATACCAAGCAATGACAGCACACGAACTTCAAACAGAAGTCGCCCGTCTAATGGAAAAGGCAAGAAAAGCAGAAGCTTTAGGTATTATTAATGAGTATGCCGTTTATCAAAGAAAAGCTTTAATGGCCCAATCTTACCTCGTCGATTTATCAACGATTATCCCTGGTAATATTTATAAAATTGAAGGAGATACACGTTATTTTCATGTTGATTATTTAAAAGGAAGATTTGCTTGGGGTTACCGTTTAGGTGGCGACTCTCGAGAAGAGGCTTTACCAGTTGCAATGTTAAAAGCACTTAAATAATAAAGCTAAAGAAGTATCACCACGAGACGAATGAGAACTCGTTGATGATACTTCTTTTCATTTGCCTTATTTTATACATATTGACACTCTTTCTTATTCTTTTCAGACATAAGGGTTGCTTTTATTCTTCAATCCTTTATAATCTTATTTATAATCATTATAAATAAAGAATTGTTATTAATAACGATTATCAATTAGAAAAACCCATACCTACAAGTTTTATTTTTTTATGAGGGATTTTCTATTGAAATCGATTATCAATTAGAGGGGGAATTCGAATGACAACATGTGTTGATAAAAATATTGAAAAGGCGCAAACACCTACTCCTAAAAAAGATCCTAATTTAGGGGCGAAACTAGAGCTTTCAGCAGCTATTTTATCAGGTATTTTAATTATTATTGCTTGGTTACTGGGTAGAAATGGCTTAGAACAAGCTTCTGTGACATTATTTATTATTGCTTTTTTAATTGGAGGTTTTGCAAAAGCAAAAGAAGGTATTGAAGAAACAATTGCCAATAAAGAGCTTAATGTTGAAATGTTAATGGTTTTTGCTGCAATTGGTTCCGGAGTAATTGGTTATTGGGCAGAAGGTGCCATTTTGATTTTCATTTTTGCTATTAGTGGAGCTCTAGAAACCTTTACACTCAATAAGAGTCATAAAGAAATTTCTGCATTGATGGAAATGCAACCAGAGGAAGCTTGGCTACTTCAGCCGGATGGTAGCACAGTCAAAGTGCAAACAGAAACACTCGAAATTGGTTCAATTCTTCTTGTGAAACCAGGTGAACGTATTCCAGTAGACGGAACAGTCACTCATGGGACATCTTCTATTGATATGTCTGCAATCAACGGAGAATCTATCCCTGTCACTCGAACTGTGAATGATGAATTATTTGCAGGAACTGTTAATTTAAGCGGTGCCATTCAAATGGAAATGACAAAATCAAGTGCAGATAGTTTATTTCAGAAGATTATCCAGATGGTGCAAAATGCACAAAGTGAAAAATCTCCTTCTCAACAATTCATTGAACGCTTCGAAGGGACATATGTAAAAATAGTTGTTTTTGCTACACTTCTGATGGGAATAGTTCCCCATTATTTATTTGATTGGACTTGGACTGATTCTATTTACCGTGCAATTGTTCTATTAGTTGTAGCCTCTCCATGTGCTTTAATGGCAGCAATTATGCCTGCGACACTAGCGGCGATATCAAATGGTGCACGTCGCGGCCTTCTGTTTAAAGGTGGGATTCATTTAGAGAATTTAGCCACTATCGACACAGTTGCTTTCGATAAAACAGGAACATTAACTACAGGTAAGCCAGTGGTTACAGATTTTTTAGTGAGAGATGGTGAGGATGCAAAACACACTCTTTCATTGTTAGCAGGGATTGAATCTCAATCTAACCACCCTCTTGCACTGGCTATTACTAAATATGCAACAGAACAAGAACTAGCCATTGAGCGAAGTATGGAAATTGAAGACGTTCCAGGTCACGGCTTACGAGCGTTTACTGATCAACATGAAATTCTAGTTGGAAACCCTCGTTTTGTAGGTGAACAACATGTCATCAACTTTAAAAATAATATAGCTGAACAATTAGCGAATGAAGGTAAAACTGTCATCTTTATGAAAGACGAAAAAGGAATTTTAGCAGTTGCTGCACTGAAAGATACTTTACGTCCAGAAGCAGTAGAAGCGATTCAACAACTTAAAAAATTAGGTATTAAAACTGTCATGCTCACAGGTGACAATGAAACTACTGCGACAGTGATTGCAAGAGAAGCAGGATTAGATGAATTTGTTGCGGAATGCTTGCCAGAAACCAAGGTGGATGAGTTGAAGAAGTTGATGGCAAACAACCGTCGCGTTGCAATGATTGGTGATGGCATTAACGACGCTCCTGCACTAGCTACAGCTACTAGCGGAATTGCTATGGGAGAAGGCACAGATGTTGCACTAGAGACTGCAGACGTTGTTTTAATGAAGAACGACTTAACAAAATTACCTTATGCTATGAAACTTTCTGAAAAGATGAATAAAATTGTTAAACAAAACGTCTTTTTCTCTGTATCTGTGATTATTATTTTAATCATTTCAAACTTCTTACAGATTTTAGACTTGCCTTTAGGAGTCATTGGACACGAAGGAAGTACGATTCTTGTCATTCTTAATGGTCTCAGAATGTTAAACACAGTGGAAGAGTAAGCGCCTGTATTCGAGACTGGACAAACCAGTAGCACGTAGATTTAAAAAGCAGGGTTTGAAAGATTTTATCTTTCAGACCCTGCTTTTTTCTTTCAATTGAATCATGAATTTTTCAAATTAAATTAAGACACTTGTGTCGTATGCTGGTTTTTCTTTTGATTTAAATGTTTTTGTTTATCCCGATCAAAAACTACCGCATTCAGTTGGCCACAAGCTATCAAAATAATCGAGGAAATATATAGCCACATCATGAGAACAATAATTGCTCCGATACTTCCATAGGTACTAGAATAATTTCCATAATTACTAATATAAAAAGAAAAACCTACAGATGTTGCTATCCAACCTACTGTCGCAATAATAGCCCCTGGAATAACCGTTCTTAAAGGAATTTTAATACTAGGGACGACCCAATAAATCAACGTAAAAGTTACAAATATAAGTGCAAACGGTAACAGCCATCTAATTTTATTCCATAATTGAACAAAATTATCTTCCCAACCTAAATATGAAAAAACAACCACACCAATTTGTTGACCGAAAATAGGCAATGCTAAAGCCAATACAATCACAGCGATTAACATGATTGTAAATGCTACCGACATGACTCTGGCTATTGCAAAGTTTCTTCCTTCAATTACATAATACGACCGATTTAATGCTTTAGTCAGAGCATTCATCCCTTTAGATGCTGACCAAATGGTTGCTAATGCACCAATGGATAAAAGTCCACCACTTCTATTGTTCAGCACTTCTTTTAATGTGGTTTCAATTAATGAAGCCACATTATCTGGAGCATACTCTCGAATAAAGTCAAAAATCTGCATTTGATCTAAATTTAAAAAAGGCAACAAAGTCATTAAAAAGATTAATAAAGGAAACAAAGACAGTAGGAAGAAAAATGCAAGTTGTGAACTTAACCCTGTCACATCTACTTTTTGGATACGAACGACGAGTTGTTTCACAAAACCATCTTTGGTTGTTGAGTCAAAGTGAGCAATTTCACCGTCTTTTAAATCACCAATAAATTGCCCAACTTTCGTCTCTTCCATAATTTCATCTTTCTTTTCGATGAATTTATTTTTCTTCACAGCTCCACTTCCTTTACTCTCATTATTTTTTCAATTGAGACTGAACCTCGTCTTTTGATTCGACGAATGCCTCTTTGGTATCAACAAACATCTGCTTTACTTGGGGAGTTAATTCTTTTAAATCTCCAAATTGACTTGTAAAGTATTGCACTTCTTCAGAAACATTTGAATAAATCGTGCTCCACTTATCTACTTCTTGCTCAACCGTTTGTTTGAGTATTTTTGGATGTTTAGCATAATAGATTGTTTTGTCCATTTTTTCTTTCGTATGACGACGCGTTGTTTCATCCATCAAACTCACTATTCCACCAACGAGTGCTCCTAAAACAATAAATTTACCCATTTTACTTTTTTTCATATTTACGCCTCCAAAGCAATTTCTTATTATATATTCACTTTCTATTATACCCTTTTCAGAAAAAAAACAAACTGTTGAGGAAATATTTAAAAAAGACTTGACTAATTATCTAAAGTTTCAGACTATTATAGTACAGGTTGAAAATATTTTCTTTCAGCCGAACAAAAGGGGGTAATTTTATATGGATAACTTGGCACAATTTTTTGACACAGTCAGTGGCTATGTTTGGGGACCGCCACTACTCATCTTGCTTGTCGGAACAGGTTTACTACTCACATTCAGACTCGCATTTATTCAAATTCGTTTATTGCCTTATTCATTGCAACAAGTGTTTTCTAGAAAACACGACAAAACTGCAGATGGAGACATTTCACAGTTCCAAGCTTTAATGACTGCAATGGCAGCTACTGTCGGTACGGGGAATATCGTCGGTGTCGCTGGAGCAGTACTTGCTGGAGGACCAGGAGCTATCTTCTGGATGTGGGTGGCAGGTTTCTTTGGAATGGCAACGAAATACAGTGAAGCTTTGCTCGCTGTTAAATATCGTGTAAAAGATGCAAATGGAATGATGGCTGGGGGGCCAATGTATTACTTAGAGCATGGGCTGAAACAAAAATGGTTAGGCGTACTTTTTGCCATTTTCGGAGCATTTGCGGCATTCGGTATCGGGAATGGTACGCAATCGAAAGCAGTAGCAGATGCAATGAACACTTCATTTAACGTACCTTATTGGTTAACAGGTATTGCTTTAGTTATTTTCGGGGCTTTAGTTATTTTAGGTGGAATTAAATCAATCGGGAAAGTAACCGCTTTCTTTGTTCCAATCATGGCGCTATTCTACTTTATTGCTGGTGTTATTATTGTAATTATGAACTTCAACCTCGTACCTGCAGCATTTGGTTTAATTTTCTCTGATGCATTTACAGGACAAGCTGTTGCGGGTGGAGCAATCGGTACTGTCATTCGATTCGGTGTTGCTCGTGGTCTATTCTCAAACGAAGCCGGATTAGGATCTGCACCTATTGCAGCTGCTGCAGCAAAAACAGATTCTCCTGGTAGACAAGCTTTAATTTCTATGACTCAAGTACTCTTTGATACATTGATTATTTGTACAATTACAGGACTCACAATTGTAATGAGTGGTCAGTGGCAAAATGCAGATGCAGTAGGTGGAAACTTAACTTCACTAGCATTTGGTGAACTTTTAGGACCAATTGGACCTTACATTGTGACTATTGGAATTATTTTCTTCGCTACATCAACTATTTTAGGTTGGAGCTATTACGGTGAAAAATGTTTCCAATATCTTTTCCCGAATTCAAAAGCTGTGTTTGCTTATCGTTTAGTATTTGTTCTATTCATCTTCGTTGGTTCTACAATCTCTCTCGATGCGATTTGGAACTTAGCAGACGTATTAAATGGACTAATGGCAATCCCAAACTTAATTGGATTACTCGGTCTATCTGGTGTCGTCGTTTATGAATCTAAAAAATTCTATGAGAAGATCCAAGAAGAAAAACAACAAGTATAATAGAATTGACAGCAACTCCCTTTCGTGGAATGATAGAACTATCATTTACGAAAGGGAGTTTTTTCTTTGGACTTATCTCAACCATCAATAGATAATATTCGATTTATGATCGAGCAAATAAAAGATAAATTAAGAATGGCTAATGTAGATGCGATGAAGGCTGAACATTTTGACACTTCTAATTATGAAGATATTCAATTCATGTATGACATGGTAATGAAGCGCCAAAATATTTCTGCGAATGAAATGCAAGCAATAGCTGCTGAACTTGGCAATCTTCGCAACGTATAAAAAAACTACCTTGATGATAAAATCAAGGTAGTTTTTTATTTATTGAAATGGAACGGATGTCCCGTCTTTTAAAATAAGTGGCTGAATAAGGACTTCAACACGTCTATTTTTTGCACGCCCCTCTGAACTATCATTCGAAGCAATCGGTTGATACTCGCCATACCCTTTTGCACTAAAATAAGAAGCATCTATTCCTTCTTGCCCAACAAGGATTTTTAAAAAATTCATTGCACGCATCATACTTAATTCCCAGTTAGACTCGTATTCCGCAGTATGGATCGGCACGTCATCTGTATGCCCTGTAATAATGACTTGTCTTGGACGATCAAATACAAGTAACTCAGAAACATCTTCCACTAAAGAAACATACTGCTCACTGACTTCAGCCTTTCCTGTATCAAATAAAATACTATCTCGAATCGTAATCAGTAGTCCTTCATCTGTCAATTGTGTTTCAAATTGACCTTCAAGTTCATTTACCGCAATGTAATCATCCAACTTCTCTTGGATATCTCCTAATGAACGTTGGTCTTCTAGGTAAGATGAATGTTCTAAGTGTTGGTCTGATGGGTTCGGCTTCATACTGTCAGTTGGAGAATTATTATCTAAAATCCCTTTATTCCCATCAAACATTTCATTAAAAACGGATGATAGTTGTTTCATTCTTTCTTGGTCAATCGAACTTGATGCAAACAAAACGATGAACAGCGCAAGGAGTAGCGTCAATAAATCGGCATAAGGAAGTAACCAAGACTCGTCAACATACTCTTCTTCTCTTTTTTTCCTTCTTTGCTTAGCCACTTAAAGATACCTCCTCATCTATCCCTCTTGAATTAATTTTTTGCGCTCACTTGCTGGTAAGTAAGATGTCAATTTCTGTTCAATTACGCGTGGAGCCTCTCCTTCTAATACAGATAAAATCCC
>JASLCF010000135.1 GCA_030146155.1 Savagea sp. | reverse complement strand
GTTCGTTCAGTAGCCGTAGCTTGGTCTTTAAAAGGAGAAGCTTTTTTACAACAATTTAACCCGACTTATACCGTTCATCAGATGACTGATTTCTTAACTCTTGTCAAAGAGGGAAAGCTATGAGAAGACTCGAGCGCTTTCCTTCAAAAGGTCCAAAAAATTCATTATGGTATATGTATCAAACCGTGTCTTTTTGGAAGCTTGTGAAAGTGTTTATCGTCGTTCAACTTGCTCGTGTCACACCCGTCTTACGTTGGAAAAATTGGATGTATCGCACGTTTTTGAAGATGAAAGTAGGTCAACATGTGTCATTTGCTTTAATGGTCACTCCTGACTCGATGTTCCCAGAACGGATTACAGTTGGTGACAATACGATCATTGGTTTCAATACGACGATTCTAGCTCATGAGTATTTAATCGATGAATACCGTCTAGGAGATGTGGTCATTGGTTCCAACGTGATGATTGGTGCCAATACGACGATTTTACCTGGCGTAACGATTGGTGATGGGGCGGTTGTTTCTGCCATGACATTGGTACATAAAGATGTTCCAGCAGGCAGTTTTGTAGGAGGCAATCCGATGCAACTCATTCAAACGAAAGAACAAAGAGAAGCTCAACAAAGATGAGGAGGGGAGGAGCAACATGTCGTTTAGTAAAAAAACATTTATCACATATATCTCAAATGGAGATTATATGGAGCACCAAGGAAGAAAAGAATTACAAGAAGGCAAGTATGAACAAGCGATTCAATTTTTTGAATATGCTCGAAAAGAGAAACCAACCGACTTGTCTCTTCTCTATGATTTAAGTCATGCCTATATGTGGATGGGCCAGTATGACAAGGCTTTTGCAAGCAGTAAAGAAGCTTATTTACTCGATGCACGAAACGAAGAAGTCGCTGCTCTGTATTCGAAAGCACATTTACTCTTACACCTTCCTATGGTTCGACCAGAGTGGGTGCATGTATCCAGAGAGAAAAAGGATACCTGGATTGTGCATGAACTGCTTGAATTTTTAGTGTTGCAATTAAAGGAGAAGGAAGATTTAATTGCTTATCTCGATTTATACATTGGCCAATTGATGGTCGCAGTTCAAGCAGGACGAATGGAAGATGCGGCTGCGGTAGTGGAAGAGATGATTGTCCAACAACGAAAAGAACCTTTATTTTATCAGTTACTCACTTTTTGTTATTTTTACAGCAATCAAATCGAAAAAGCACATCAAGCGTTAAGACAGGCAGAAGAATTAGAAGATCATCGCTTAATTTCTTCACTTTTGCATTTGTTACTCTATGCAGAAATCAAAGATGTAGATCAATTGAAACGTCGTTTAGAAACAGACTATCCGATGTATGTTTTTTCTTCATTAGATGAACATGTGATTGTGAGTTATGTATTGTCGGCTGTCGGGCAACATGAATCGGCCTTTCAATTTTTAAGTCAAGTTCTCTTTGAAAAACATCAAGAGTTAACTGCTAGAGAAGCATTGCATTTATATCACCACGGCTTTTTCATTCCTGTAGATGAAGCAGAAACGGCTTATTTCTTAAATCAATTACTAGCAAGTGCCGCTTTTTCAAGTCAACATTTTGAACCGCTTGTCGCAGCAGATACTGAACAAGTTCGTTATGAACAAAATCAGGAGATTATTGTCTATAAGTTGAACAATGAACAGCAATCGGAGCGACTATTTGGCATTTTATTGGCACAACAAGGTCAAATGCTGGAAGATGAACGGATCCAAGAAGCGTTGAAGCAGTTGTCTCATCCTACCGATTTAGCTTTTCTTCAATTCGCAAAGCAAGAAGCACCTCAACTGTTATCGGGTGAAATGTTACGAGCGTACCAGGTGGGTGAGTTATTATTTGAACAGTTGCATCCATTGACAGATGAAAGAATCAACTTATTGCAGATGTGGTTTACGGTATGTGCCATTGCGCTTGAAAAAAAATATGACTTTCCAAATGAGAAGGCGATTGCTGCGGCTGCCCATTATATGTTTGGCACAAAAAAGAATCGTCATTTCACTAAAAAAGAAGTGGCTGAACAGTACGGTGTATCCCCTGCAACGTTGACAAAATATATCGATCAATTAATTGCTTATCTTCCTTTTTCAGAATAATTTTAATTACCCACTAGGGTATGGGCATATTTTTTGATAATGGGTGAACAATGCCTTATGATAAAGGTAGATAAAAAAACATCAGTTGAATTTGAAGGAGAATGTAAAAATGGCTACAGAAAAAATTTATGACGTAATTATTATTGGAGCAGGTCCAGCAGGGATGACTGCAGCAGTGTATACTTCACGCGGTAACTTATCTACATTAATGATCGAGCGTGGAATGCCAGGTGGTCAAATGGCTACAACTGAAGATATTGAAAACTATCCAGGTTTCGAATCAATTCTTGGACCAGATTTATCAAATAAAATGTTTGAACATGCGAAAAAATTTGGTGCAGAATATGCTTATGGTGACGTAGATGAAGTTGTTGATAAAGGCGATATTAAAGAAGTTATCGTTGGCGACACAGTTTACCAAGCTTACGTTGTAATCGTAGCGACTGGTGCAGAGTATCGTAAATTAGGTGTTGAAGGTGAAGAAGAATTAACAGGCCGCGGTGTAAGTTACTGTGCGGTATGTGATGGAGCTTTCTTTAAAAACCGTGAAATCGCAGTAATCGGTGGTGGAGACTCAGCAGTTGAGGAAGGAATGTACTTAACTCGTTTTGCTGATAAAGTAACAATCATTCACCGTCGTGATGAATTACGTGCCCAAAAAATTATTCAAGAACGTGCATTTGAAAATGATAAAATTGAATTTGTTTGGGACGCTGGCGTTAAAGCAGTCAACGAAAAAGATGGAAAAATTGGTTCAATCACTTTAGAGTCTACGAAAAACCCAGGTGAAACATTTACATTTGAAACAGAAGGAATGTTTGTGTACATCGGTGCTGATCCATTAACGGAACCATTCAAAAACTTAGGTATTTTAAATGAAGCAGGTTATGTGGTAACGAACGAAGATATGGAAACTTCAGTACCAGGAATCTTTGGTGCAGGAGATGTTCGTGAAAAAATGCTTCGTCAAGTAGTTACAGCAACAGGTGATGGAAGTATTGCTGCTCAAGCTGCTCAGAAATACATTGAAGAATTAAAAGCAAAACAAACAACAGAAGCATAATTTACATGATATTCATATTGGCGTAATACTGAGTCAATGTAAGGGCGGTATAGTTATCCATGAAGCGATAACTCCCCTTATTGCTACAGTGTCTTCCAAAAGACAAACTGTACGAGTCCCTTACTCGTACAGTTTTTTTTATGGAGTGAATGCGCAAAACGGATACCAAACGAACAGGTAACAACATAGACACAGTCAAACGAATGTATGAGTAAAATGTTTGTGGGTTAAAAAATAGTCAGTCTGTTATATCCCATTGGTTTACGCTTCTCCTTTTTATGCTTTGCACGGACAAATCTCCAAAATCGGGATTATAGGAGTTGCGAAATTAGAGTGCCTAGCCGTAAAGAGCACTCCTGTTGGTTTTTCCGATGGTGCTGTTCTCACTGGAGAAAAAAGCTTTCATCTTATATAGTGAAGTTTGTGAAAACCACTAAAGGAGTGACAATATTATTTTCTATAAGAATGCTCTCTCAAAACTACTATTGAGTTGATTGGAGTGCAAGGCGGCAACTCCCGCGGGAAAAGCATGCGAGGAAAAACCCGGAAGAGCGCGATTTTCGCGATGAGGATTTTGGAGCCATGCCCGCAGGAAAGGGCCGCCTGGAACGGAAATCAACGTGTATTCAGTATTCACTTTATGACAAAGATAAATGAAAATTGATAAGAAGAAATTATCCCTTTTAAAATCATACCCACAGAAACTTGCCTCACACCAAACGAATGAATATTTTGTCGTTCTGGGGAAAGCAATGTATACTTAGTAGAGAATAGAAATGAAAATAGAAGTCAGTAAGGTTGTGAAACTATGAAAAGAATTGCAAATTGTTGTGTCATCGTAGATGAAAAAATCGTGATGTTACAAAAACCAAGTCGCGGATGGTTTGTTGTTCCAGGTGGAAAGCTAGAACCAGGCGAATCCTACCTCACAGCAGCTTATCGAGAGTTCAAAGAGGAGACAGGAGCAGAAGCGGTAGATTTAGAATTAAACGGTCACTACACAATTGTGATTCGTGAAGCCATGGATCAACCCATTATCGAAGAATGGGAATTGGTCACTTACCGTGGGAAAGCACTCACAGGTGAACTATTAAAAGAATCTAAAGAAGGCGCAATTAGTTGGCAGTCTGTCGCTGATTTAAAAACACTTCCTATGGCAGAGGGCGACCGTTTGAATTTAGA
>JASLCF010000116.1 GCA_030146155.1 Savagea sp. | reverse complement strand
CAACAATCTTCTTCAAAAATAACGTTGGCGTCTTGAATGGCCATAAGCATTCTCATCTTATGAGTAAATGGCAGATAAGTTACCTCCTAGATGATAGTTTTTGACGACTTGAATTCTACAGGCGCTCTCACTTATTTTCTATTTAAAATAAAAAACGTTAGTGACATTTTATCACCCTCTCCTTAGTTCAAGAGAAGGTGATTGTCTTTCACCAAAGTTATAAATGACAGAACCTGTTTTTTTATATCCCTTCCTATAAAAGTTGAATAATTATACTTTTAGATGTCCAGTTGAACCAATAAATAAAGCATTATACAATGGTTGTATAAATGAACAAAAGAGGTGTAGAGAAGATGGAGAAACTAGAAATTTCAATTATTGGAGTTCCTTTAGATTACGGACAAAACCGACGTGGAGTTGATATGGGACCGAGTGCTATTCGTTATGCAGGAGCAGTTAACCGCTTACAAGCAATCGGACATGATGTTGTCGATGAAGGGGACGTACCTGTTAGTGCAGTACAAAAGAAGCAAGATGAAAACGAAAAGTTGAAAAACTTAGAAGAGGTTATCGCTGCAACAGACCACCTTGCTAATAAAGTAGAGGAAGTATTAAAAAATGAGCGTTTCCCACTTGTTTTCGGGGGAGATCATAGTATCGCAATTGGTACGCTTGCAGGGTTAGCGACAACTTTCAAAAATTTGGGAGTCATTTGGTATGATGCCCATGCAGATATGAATACAGCAGAGACTTCTCCTTCAGGTAATATTCACGGCATGCCACTCGCAGCAAGTATGGGAATTGGCCACGAAAGATTGGTGAATTTACATCATGAAGGGCAAAAAGTAAAACCTGAAAATGTTGTCATTATTGGTGCACGCTCAGTAGATCCTGGGGAACGTGAATTAATTAAAGAGTTGGGTATGAAAGTATTCACTATGCATGAGATTGATCGTTACGGAATGACACATGTAATGAATGAAACGATTCAGCATTTTAAAAATCAAAAGGTAGATGGCTTGCACCTTTCTTTAGATTTAGATGGACTTGACCCACAAGATACTCCAGGAGTGGGTACGCCGATTCCAGGAGGAATTAGCTATAGAGAAACTCATTTAGCGATGGAAATTTTACAACAATCTGGGATGGTCACATCAGCGGAGTTTGTTGAAGTCAATCCAATTTTAGATGAGAAGAATAAAACAGCAGATGTTGCAGTAACATTAATGGGTTCATTATTAGGTGAAACATTGATTTAATGCAGATAAGGGCTTACTCTGATGACCTATAGGGCAAAGAGTAAGCTTTTTTATGTTTTTTTCTAGGCAGATGAAAGAATGGGATAGATTTGTTAGAATAAAATGAAACCAATAGCCGTTGTCATTCGTAAAAGAAAGACAGCCGCATAGAACAAGTGGAGCGGAGGGTGAGGAATGGACGAGCTAGTGAATAAAAGAATCACGGAAGTTTTGAAAGGAGATCAAGATGCTTTTGAAGAAATCGTGATGTTGTATCAAAACAGGGTTTATCATGTGTGTTATCGAATGTTGAGGAATCAAGCTGAAGCAGAAGATATTGCACAAGAAGCCTTTCTACGTGCTTATACTAATTTATATAAATTTGATCAGCAACGTAAGTTTTCGACTTGGATTTTTAGAATCGCAACTAATTTATGTATCGATCGCATTCGAAAAAAGAAACCTGATTATTATTTAGATGCTCAAGTTCCTGGAACAGAAGGACTTGACATGTACTCGCAGTTATCTTCAGATGATGACTTGCCAGAGGTAGAAGTAGAAAAAATGGAGACGAAAGACCGGGTGCAATACGAAGTGAGTCGTTTACCAGAGAAGTATCGTTCAGTGATTGTACTGAGATATTTCGAAGAGCTACCGCTAAAAGAAATCGCTGAAGTTTTAGATTTACCTCTAGGAACGGTTAAAACCCGAGTACACAGGGGAAGAGAAGCGCTTCGCAATCAAATGATGATGAGTAATAGTTTGTAGGAGGAGAGGAATTATGAATCGTTGTCCAGAGCATATTGTTGATTTAATGCATACGTATTTAGATGGCGACATTCGTCATGATGAAGAAGCTGATCTTAGAGCCCATTTATCATCCTGTCAAGAGTGTCGGACATTAATGGATGAATTAAAAGAAACCGTGCTGTTATTTAATCAAGTAGAACCTATACCTGCACCTGCTGGATTTACTAAAGGAGTAATGCAGGCTTTACCTAAACAAAAAAAGACTATTGGGTTTTCTAGATTTTTAAGAAGGCACCCGATGCTTGTAGCTGCCGCAATGTTTTTAGTCTTGATGAGCGCTACACTTTTTTCATCTTATGGAAATACAGGGCAGCTGTCGTACACGAAACAACCTGATTTAATCGTCGATGGAAGTACGATTACTGTTCCTGCTGGAAAAGTGATTGATGGAGATTTAACGATCAAAAATGGACATCTCATTATTGAGGGTCAAGTGAATGGTAATGTTACCGTGATTAAGGGATCAAAGTATCAAGCATCATCAGCAGTAGTCACGGGAGAAATACAAGAGATTGATGAGGTTTTTGATTGGCTTTGGTATAAAATTAAGTCAACAGTACAAGGAATCTTCCAATCTGACAAAGAAGAAAAATAAGAAAAAGCAAGTTGCCTTCTAGTAAGAGAGGGCAACTTGTTTTTCTAAGTAGACGTCTAAGTAGGGATAAGTAAGCGACATGGGGAGATTTATGCTATAATTAACCCACAAAATGGTTACGGAATAGAGGTGGCGTATGTGAACGGAATCAATGATTTTTTGAGCCTTCCTGCGAGTGAACTCATACGAAATATTATTGATGTCTTGCTTGTATGGTTTGTTTTTTATAAATTGATTACCATCATTAAAGGAACAAAGGCAGTTCAGTTATTAAAAGGTATTTTTGTGATTTTAATCGTTCGATTCATTTCAGAAATGTTTGGTTTGAATACTTTGGGCTGGATGATGGAACAAGTCTTGACATTAGGATTTTTAGCAGTCATTATTATTTTCCAACCTGAATTGAGACGTGCACTAGAACAATTAGGGCGTGGAAGACTTTTATCACGAACAGTTCTTCAGGAGCAAGAGGAACAAAAACGCTTAATTGAAGCGATGAGAAAATCTGTGAGTTACATGGCAAAGCGACGAATTGGTGCGTTGATTTCAATTGAGCGTGAAACAGGTTTAAGTGAATATATTGAGACAGGAACGGCGTTAAATGCAGAGATTTCTTCTGAATTATTGATTAATATTTTTATCCCGAATACACCTCTTCACGACGGCGCATTAATTATTCAAAAGAATGTGATTGCAGCAGCAGGTTGTTATTTGCCGTTGTCAGAGAGCCCCTTTATTTCCAAAGAATTAGGTACAAGACACCGTGCCGCTCTCGGCTTAAGTGAAGAAACAGATGCGGTTACTATCGTTGTATCTGAAGAGACGGGTGCAATCAGCATTACGAATCGTGGAGAAATAATGCGTAACCTAACATTGGACGAGTTTGAAGATCAACTGACTGCGTTATGGTTTAGGAGAGAAGAAGTAGCAAAAGAGCCAAGTAAGTGGAAATGGGGGAAAGATAATGGATAAGTTTATGGACAGTCCGTGGTTTCTTCGCCTCACAGCCCTAGCCTTAGCGCTCATTTTATTCTTTTCTGTGCGTTCAGAACAAGAGAATAAGACGAAGACGAGTGAAACGATGGACGTCATTCGTAATGTACCTGTAGAAGTGTATTATGATAAAGAAAACCTAGTGGTAACAGGTGCACCTGATTATGTTGATGTGACGATACAGGGGCCAGCAAATTTAGTACAGACTGCGAAGTTGCTGAAAGATTTTACTGTCATGTTTGACTTGACCAACTTGCCTCTAGGTGAACATGAAATGCGTGCAGAATTTGAAAATATATCAGACAAATTAACGGTTCGAACAGACCCTTCGAAGTTTAAATTAACCATCGAAGAAAAAATCACAGAAACGTTCACAATTGATACTGAGATTAATGAGCAGTCAATTGCAGAGGATTATTATGTGAAATCCATAGGCATTGAACCTAAGGAAGTAGTTGTAACAGGAGCTAAAAGTGTGGTAGAGTCTATTGAATTCGTAAAAGTAAGCATTACAACGGATAAAGGCACGAAGGATTCATTCCAACAAAAAGCAAGAATTCGAGTGCTAGATAGAGATTTAAATAAGTTACCTGTAACGATTTTGCCAGAAGAAGCGTCTGTATCTGTAGAAGTAGAACAATACAGTAAAGAAGTGCCACTCGTATTAAAAGAAACGGGCGATTTAGCATCAGGCATCACTCTAGACGCTATTGAACTGATAGACCAGAAAGTAACGATATTTGGTACAAAGCAAGCGATTGAAGCAATAGAAGCTGTCGAAGTGCCAATTGATCGTAGTAAAATTACAAAAACTGAAGACATTGAAGTGAAGTTAGCTTTACCAGCTGCGATTTCTAAACTAAGTCAAGACAAGGCAAAAGTGAAAATTAAAGTGAAGGATGCAGCGAATCCTGAGATACCTGTCGAGGAACCAGATGAAGAATAGACAGTGGATGAAAATTTTTTTCAAAGGAGAAAAAAGATGACGAAATATTTTGGAACTGATGGTGTGCGTGGTGTAGCAAATAAAGAACTCACACCAGAATTAGCATTTAAATTAGGTCGTATAGGCGGATATATTTTAACAAAAGAACATGCGGGAAAAGCGCAAGTGTTAGTAGGGAGAGATACACGTATTTCTGGTCCAATGCTAGAAAATGCGTTAATCGCTGGGCTTTTATCAGTTGGTGTAGAAGTGATGACACTGGGTGTAATCAGTACCCCTGGAGTTTCTTATTTAACACGTGCGATGAACGCACAAGCAGGCGTAATGATTTCAGCCTCACATAATCCAGTTGCTGATAATGGCATTAAGTTTTTTGGTAGTGATGGTTTTAAACTGACAGACGAACAAGAAGAAGAATTCGAAACTCTCTTAAATCAAGAGGTAGATGAATTACCACGTCCAACTGGTGCACATGTTGGAACAATCACTGAGTATTTTGAAGGTGGACACAAATACATTCAATATATTAAACAAACGGTTGATGTTGAGTTTACAGGAATTCATGTAGCCATTGACTGTGCACACGGAGCGACTTCATCAATCGCTACACATGTTTTTGCAGACTTAGATGCAGACTTATCTTCAATGGGTGCCTCGCCAGACGGTTTGAATATTAATGATGGTGTAGGATCTACTCATCCAGAAGCTTTAGCTACTTTTGTGTTAGAAAAAGAAGCGGATATTGGTTTAGCATTTGATGGCGACGGTGATCGTTTAATTGCAGTCGACGAGAAAGGTGATATCGTCGATGGTGACCAAATCATGTTTATCGTTGCAAAATATTTAAATGAAAAAGGCAAATTGAATAAAAGTACAGTTGTTTCTACAGTAATGAGTAATTTAGGTTTCTATAAAGCATTAGAGCGACAAGACATCACTGCCGTTCAAACAGCAGTTGGAGATCGTTATGTTGTAGAAGCTATGCGCGAACAACACTTGAACTTTGGTGGAGAGCAATCGGGACATATTGTCTTCCTCGACTACAATACAACAGGTGATGGCTTGCTCACAGCTGTTCAATTAGTTCAAATCATGAAAGAGTCTGGTAAAACGTTATCTGAACTTGCCTCAGATATGAAAGTATACCCTCAGCAATTGATTAACGTTCGTGTAAATGACAAATACCATGTCACAGATAATGAGAAAGTAGCGACAATCATTCGTGAAGTAGAAGAAGAGTTAGAAGGCAATGGCCGTGTGCTTGTGCGTGCATCTGGTACAGAGCCATTAGTGAGAGTCATGGTTGAAGCTGCTACAGAAGAAGAATGTACAGCTCATGTGGAAGCAATCGCCGCAGTGGTGAGAGAAGAAATGGGTATTGAATAAATGGTTCTATAAGTGATAGCGTTGATGAAAGAAACTCACCTTCTCTTGAACTTAGGAGAAGGTGATGGCATTTCACTAACTTTATTTGACAAGGAACCGAATCAATCAAAGGAGGTCATCTTTCATTCAGAGAGGTGACCTTCTTTGATGCTCACCACTTTTACAATACCTTTACAAAATTCACACATTCAATCAACATTCACTCGCTATACTCGATTCATATTGAAGTCACGGAAAAGATTGTAGTTGAGGAGGATGACGATGACAAAAGTAATCGAGCGTTCAGAAGCTGTTAAATTGCGCGTCATGGAGAATGCGACTTGGAATAAACCAGTATATGAAACCAACGGATTGAATTTATGGTATGGATCTACACATGCTTTGAAAAATATAGAATTAGCGATTCATGAAAAAGAAGTGACAGCTATTATTGGACCGTCAGGCTGTGGGAAATCCACTTATTTAAAGACGTTAAATCGTATGGTAGAGCTAGCAGGAAATGTTTCAATCTCAGGTAATATTACATTTTTAGGTGAGAATATTTTAGATCGTTCAATGCCAGTAGAATTATTAAGAGCTAAGGTTGGAATGGTCTTTCAAAAACCAAACCCATTTCCTAAATCAATTTATGAAAACGTAGCATTTGGTCCTAAAATTCATGGAATCCGTAATCGTTCAATGCTTGATCAAATTGTTGAGGATAGCTTGAAGAAGGCTGCATTATGGGATGAAGTTAAAGATCGTTTGAACGAAAGTGCTTATGGTCTATCTGGCGGGCAACAGCAACGCTTATGTATTGCAAGAGCACTGGCAATTGATCCTGAAGTGATCTTAATGGATGAACCTACATCGGCATTAGATCCTGTATCTACGAACAAAGTAGAAGAGCTGATTAAAGAAATTAAAAATGACGTTACAATTGTTATTGTGACACATAATATGCAACAAGCTGCACGTATTTCAGATCGCACAGCTTTCTTCCTAAACGGAGAAGTGGTAGAGTACGATCGTACAACAACCATCTTCAACGATCCATCTGATCCACTGACTTATGATTATATTAATGGTCGTTTTGGTTGATTATTCAATCACCACCCTACTTGTCATTCAATGAGAAGTAGGGTATTTTTGAATTGTGAGCAATTCAATTGATTTAATACCAACGGGGGTATATTATAAAGATAACAAACCAATTGAAAGGGGACATCAACTATGTCAAAAGCTACAGTTTATACAACTTCTACTTGTCCATATTGCACCATGTTAACGAGTTATTTAAGTGAAAATAACATTCCGTATGAGGAGATTAATGTTCAACAAGATCCTGCAGCAGGCCAACGCCTCGTACAAACTACAGGTCAAATGGGGGTACCTCAAACAGAACTCAATGGTCAATGGATTTTAGGATTTGACCCTGAAGGTATTCAAGCAGCACTTAAAGCGTAAGGAGGTACAGCATGTTCAAAAAAAAGGGAAATCTTTTTTGTACATCTTGTAAGATTGAGCCCACTGATTCAGTCGAAGATATGGAAAAAAAGCTGTATCCACGCTTTTGTATTGGACATGTTGGATTAATTGCAACAGGCCTTCTAATCGTCGGTTTTGAATTATTTATACGTTAATGTAAGTCGCAATGTTCTCATTAGAGCATTGCGACTTTTTGAATTTATTTGTAACTGGTTTACAATAAAGTTAAACTTCAATCAGTGGGTATTGACGCATGAGAAAAGGAAGGACGTGATGAAATGAATCATAAAATATTAATTGTAGAGGACGATCCATCTATTTTTATGGGTCTCCAAGAAAAGCTAGAGCAATGGTCATTTGATGTAGTAGGGGTGGATGATTTTCAAGAAGTAATGACGGTTTTTGATGAACAACAGCCCCAAGTTGTTATTTTAGATATTCAACTACCCGTCTATGACGGTTTTCATTGGTGCAGACAAATTCGTCAAGTTTCCAATGTTCCGATTATTTTTTTATCTTCGCGTGACCATCCGATGGATATGATTATGGCCATGCAAATGGGAGCAGACGATTATATTCAAAAGCCATTTCATATGGATGTATTATTAGCAAAAGTTCAGGCTCTTTTGAGAAGAGTTTATGCATATAGTGATGAACCTTCTGAAGGTTTAGAATGGAATGGGGCTACGATTGATTTAAAGCGTAATATCATTGCGAAAAATGGCTTAGAAGTAGAATTAACTAAAAATGAGTATTTTATTTTAATTGCACTTGTTGAAGAAGCTGGCAAAATACTATCGCGTGATGATTTGATTCGAAGACTTTGGGACGATGAGCGGTTTGTTAATGATAATACATTAACGGTGAATGTAAATCGTTTGAGACAAAAATTAAATGAATTACAATTGGATCAATATATTTTAACTAAAAAGGGTTTAGGGTATCTTGCAGAAATAGAGAGTGATGTAAAATGATTCATTATCTTCGAGAACGGTTAAGTTGGATTCTCTATTACTTGGGAACCGTGTGTTTTGTAAATGCCCTCATTTTATTAGACCCAGACTTATCTCCCTCTAAAGATGCTTTAATTTATTTGAATGGTATTTTACTTATTTCTTTTTGCTTGTTCATTTACTGGCGTTACCATAAAGAAACCCGATTGTTAAAGCAAATTCAAGAAGAAGCTGATTCACCTACTATGAATGGTTTTCGTTCGATTAAAAATCAAGGAGTCCTCAATCAAGATTTATTGGAAGCATTAATTGTAATCGAAGATAATTATAGACACGATTTAACGAAACTTCGTGAAGCACATTATATGGAACATCAGTTTATAGACGCTTGGGTACACGAAGTAAAAGCACCTCTTACCGCAATGAAGTTAGCCATTGATAATGACCCCACTCATCCTATGATGAAGCGAGTGGAGCAGGAGTGGTTGCGCATTCACTTGTTAATTGAAGAACAGTTGTACATTTCTCGGCTTGCTGATATAGAAAAAGATTTTTTAGTGGCTGTGCATCCGCTCAAAACAATTATTTATCCAGAGATTAAGCAATTAAAAAGTTGGTTTTTAGAAAAAAATATAGCGATTGAAATAGAGTTACAAGATGAAGAAATGAATGTGCTGACTGATGTGAAGTGGGCACAGTTTATCTTTAGACAAATCCTTACGAATGCTATTAAATATAGCCCGTTTGGTAGTGAAATCGTAATTACTGGACGTACAAAAGATGGCTATTCTGAATTGATTGTAAAAGACCAAGGGAAAGGCGTCTCAAGTGCCGACTTGCCTCGTTTATTTGAACGTGGATATACAGGACAAACGGGTCGAAAAACGAATGCAGCCACTGGATTAGGCTTGTTTTTAGCAAAAGAAGTGGGGCAACATATTGGCTGTTCAATTGCAGTGAAATCAGCTATTCAACAAGGAACAGAAGTTACGATGACTTTCTCAAAAAAGAATGACTATGACAGCCTTTACTCGTAATGTGACAGAAATGTTAGATTTTGAGTTTTTTTGTTAGGAGAAACGAACGATTAATTGAAAGAGTCAGGGTATAGTAGATGTATCAAAAGAAAAAGGTGATTAACATGCAAGAACAACTAATATTAAAGGCCAAAAATGTTAGAAAAAGCTATGGTTCAAAACAACATCAAGTAGAAGTATTAAAAGGAATTGATCTCGCCATAGAAGAAGGAGAATTCGTAGGGATTATGGGTCCTTCTGGTTCTGGAAAAACGACATTAATGAATGTCTTAGCAACGATTGACCGTGCGACAAGTGGATCAATTTTAATCAATCGGACAGAAATTTCTGCAATGAAAGAAAAAGAACTATCACTTTTTAGAAGAAATGAATTAGGTTTTATTTTTCAAGATTATAACTTATTAGACACCCTCTCAGTCAAAGAAAATATTTTGTTACCTGTCTCTTTAGGGAAAGAAAAAAAGGTCTCTATCGAATCACGCTACCAAACGATTGTTTCCACATTAGGAATGAAAGAGCATGAAGATAAGTTTCCTTCACAACTTTCAGGGGGGCAAAAACAAAGAACTGCTGCGAGTCGCGCTCTTATTAATGAGCCCTCTATGATTTTTGCAGATGAGCCAACAGGTGCATTAGATTCTAAATCAGCTTCAGCCTTATTGGAAAGTTTGGAAGCCGTGAATCGTACGAACGGGACAACGATTTTAATGGTGAGTCATGATCCACTCGCTTCGAGCTACTGTAGTCGAGTTATTTTCTTACGAGATGGACAAGTTTACTCTGAATTACGCCGTGGAAATGAGACAAGACAAGCTTTCTTCCAAGAAATCTTAAAGGTGCAAGGCATGTTGGGCGGTGAAGTCGTTGACACTATTTGATTTAGTATTTCGGAGTATGCGCAGAAATATTAAGCATTATTATTTATATTTTTTCGCATTAATTTTTACGATTTCACTCTATTTTATCTTCCTTTCTTTACAGGCGGACGGTGCAGTAGGAGAGGGCGTAGCTGCTTCTAATAGTATGATAGCAGGCTTTAAAGTCGCTAACATTCTACTCATAGCCATTGCATTGATATTTATTGCTTACTCAAATGCTATTTTTTTCAATCGAAGAAGTAAAGAAGTAGGGATTTATCAGCTCATTGGTTTAACTAAAGGAACAGTTGCAAGAATGTTAGTCGTTGAGAATTTTTTACTTGGACTAGGTGCATTGTTTGTAGGGGTTGGAATCGGTACATTAGCCTCTCGTTTCTTTTTATTACTATACTTAAAAGTAATCGGTGTAGAACTCTCTGTTGCCCTTCATTTTTCATGGGATGCTTTAGTTCAAACATTTATTGTATTCATGGTGATACTTGCCATTATTTCTTTACAAATGGTGCGTCGCGTTTATCGAACAACACTGATTGATTTATTTAATGCGAATCGTCAATCTGATGTAGAAGCACCTAAAAACAATGCCATTTCTGTCATTGTAGGTATTCTTGGGATTGCCCTTATTGGATTTGGTTACTGGTTAAGCGGTCGAATGCTAAATGAAATGTTATTGTTTAACATGATCGCCGTTCTCTTTTTAACTATATTTGGTTCATTTTTAGTATTTAGAGTTTCTATAGGTGCTCTATTAAATACAATTCGTCGTTCAAAAAAAGGACATTTGAGCTTAACAGATAGTTTGTCCTTAGCACCTCTTGTTCATCGAATGAAGAGTAATGCGAATTCGCTCACATTAATTACGACCCTTTCTGCTATGACATTAACAATGGTAGCCATCGCTTACTCTACTTATTACTCAGCAGAAGAGACGACTCGTAACATGATGCCTCAAGATTTTGGGTTACATGGAGCATTCATCAGTGTGGAAGAGCGAGAACAATTCAAACAGGCCTTAGCACAAGAAGGTATTGCATATTCTGAAGTGAATTATCACGCGTATCGAATCGATGCAAGTTTACTCACTCCTCAGTTCCCAGAGATGATGGCTGGAGATTATCAGTTAGTAGTGTACTCGGAAGATGAGGTTGCCAAAGGAAGGTATCAAGGCGTCCTAGAGGGTCCTACAATTCACTACCCATCAATGGCTTGGTTAATGAAAGACGTTAAATTCCCAACCACGATTGAACTCGCTGATGGAAAAAAGTTCACCGTTAATCGTCTTGGCAAAGGATCCATTTATAATCTCTCTTCGAATGAAGCCGCACTGGTTGTAGATGCTTCGACTTATGAGGATTTAAAAGCTTATCAAATTGAAGGGTATGATGAGGAACGCTATGCCTTGAATATTACGGATGAAGCTAATCAAGAAAAAGCAGTGGAATTATTTGAAAGCACTGTGAGACTGGAAAATCATACGCCTGTTGCTTATTATAAGATGTTTCAATCTACCTTAGAAGGAAGCGGAATGTTTATTTTCATTTCAGGTTTCTTAGGTTTAGTATTTTTAATGTCGACGGGAAGTATTTTATATTTTAAACAAATGACAGAAGCAGAACAAGAAAAAGCGAGTTATCGTACACTACGTCAACTCGGATTTAGTGAAAAAGAGATCATGCGAGGCATTCGAAAAAAACAATGGATTGTCTTTGGTTTTCCTTTACTTATCGGCTTACTCCATTCTTGGTTTGCTGTAAAATCAGCCGATGTAATATTTATGACAGATGTGACCATTCCAACAGTGATTGCAATGGTTGTGTATTCTTTGATTTACATGGTGTTTGCAATTTTAACGCTCGGGTACTATAGACGTATCGTGCATCAATCATTATAAGGAGGAATGAAGGTGTCTCAATATCTGTATCCAGTCGGGGTAGCAGCCTTACTCTTCATCGGATTAGCGTTAATCTTTACGCTCCCTTGGACCTTTTATCAATATAGAAAATATCGTTATTTTAGTTTGTGGAAAACAGTGCTATTAGCGAGTTTTGTTTTTTATCTATTGAGTGCCTTCTTCCTCATTAGTTTTCCATTTCCAGTCCAGCGTGAGAATTGTGTAACTAGAGGTCCACTGACGGATTACATGCAATTGCATCTCTTTCAATTCATCACGGACATTCGCACGAGTTTTGTGCCAGCAGGAGGTCTACGTTCAACTTTAAAAGGATTATTGTTTACACCCGCTTTTTATCAACTTATTTTTAATATTGCTTTATTATTTCCATTAGGTGTCTACCTTTATTATAAGTGGCCAGGCATTAAAAATAGTTGGCGTGCAGTGCTTGCTGGTTTCTTCTTATCCCTCTTTTTTGAGCTCAGTCAATTAACAGGGCTATGGGGAATCTTTCACTGTCCCTATCGTTTGTTTGATGTAGACGACTTGTTTGCTAATACACTGGGTGCAACGCTTGGCTTTCTGCTCGCACCTCTCTTTTTAGCATTTTTTCCAACAAAAGAAAAAGAGCGTGCAAAGGATTTTTATTATAGAGAAAAAGTATATGCAACGAATGGGGCGAAATTATTTGCCTTGTTTATCGACGTAACCCTTGCCTCTATCTTTACTCCTTTATTGGCTAAAGAAGGGGGGCCGATTGTTGCAGTCGTTGCTCAAGAAGGTGTCTTTTTAGTACTGTTGTTCTTTTTGATTGTTGTACTCCCTCTTTTCACTAAAGGGCGGACAATCGGCTCTCTTTTATTAAAACAACAATATGTCGTTTCAAAAGGTGTAAAGTTTATTGCCCTGTTCAAAAGATTTTTTGCTATTAGTATTCCTTATGTATTCGCAGTTGTATTGAAAGTTGGTAATGAAGTTGTGCCACGGATAGAAGGCGATTCTTTAATGGTGTTATTGTTTATCCTATTTGTTGCAATGGGACTGCAGTTACTCATTATTGTACACATTATCCAACGCCTCTTTTCAAAAAATAAAACGTTTTACTTTGATGCCTATAGTGGAATTGAAGTGTTCAATCGAAAGAAGGGAAATGAATGAAACAAGTGACGTGGTTTTTTGTCGGATTGTTAGTCTTACTACTTATTGGAGTTGCTATCTTAAGGATTGATTTTAATCGACTAGGCGCTAGTGCTTATTACACTCAAATTGTTGAGGATGGTCGTTTGGTCGCCAATGAATCTGATTCTGGTTATGATCGATACTACTATCAACTCCCTATGTTTCAAGAGAAAGATGAACAAACATTAGAATTAAGTGCAGCAAAAAATTTAAGAAAAGGTGCCTATTTAAAGGTCTTTGTTAAAAGTAACAAAGGAGTAACTTCCTATCAAGAAGTTGAGAGAGAAGAGATACCACCCGCTATTCTTGAAAAAATAGAACGTCCTTAGCATCGGGCTAGCTTTTCCATTCTATGTGGAACGAGCTAGCTCTCTTTTCATAACGCCCGAGTTGAAAATAAGAAGAGTAACAAATTTCTTGTTTAAACATCATAAATTCTTAAAAACAAACAAATTTACACATTCAAAATAAATTTCATGTATAATAGAATTTGCACAAGAAATAAGAGAACATTCGTTCGTTATAGGCGAAAAGTCATTTCTATCATTGGTTAAAAAAATAGCGTGTGGATTCAACTCAATGCCATCAACTCTTCCAGCTATTTTCACTCTTTTTGAGTGAAGAGACCTATGGAGAAACACTTGATTTATTAAAAAAACTTGCGTACAATTAGAGACGTTAACACAATATAGTGTGTCGTCTTAAAATGTATACACTATATGTTGTGTTTGTGTTAAAAAGCTAAGTCAATGATAGCTTTTTTATTTTTTTCGTGAACAGCAAAAGTCATTACATAGGAAAGCGTATTTCTACAATAGAAATAGGTGTTCCTATGCAATGAAAGAAATATTTTTTCAGGAGGAATGACGATGATTACAGTAGCAGATAGACCAGTAATTCAATCGATTTTAAATACTATCGTTGAAAAATACGGTGAGGATAAGGTAAAAGAGTTGCTCGAAGTGAGCGCACGTTTCGTAGAACGTTACCCAGATCGTTCAGATAGTGAATGGGCGGATGCGATGATCTTAGATGTGTTGAGTTTTATTGATGAAAGTTCGCCGTACTGGACGTTTGTTGCTGCCCAAATTTTCTTAGTTAAAATTTATGCGGAGCAAAAAAAGGCAAGAGGAGTAGAACCGTACACTGATTTTGCTGAAAATGTTCAACGCTTAGTGGACGCTGGATTGTATGCTCCTTTATTAACGGAGAAATATTCAAAAGAAGAGTTAGCATTAGCAGGTTCATTTATTGATGCTTCAAGAGATGAACTTTTCACTTATATTGGGCTTAAAACCTTTGTTGATCGTTATGTGGCAGTAGACTATCAGAAGAAAGCTGTCGAATTGCCTCAAGAGCGTTGGTTAGTCATTGCACTGACATTAATGCAAGATGAAGAGCAATCTAAGCGTATGGACTATGTGAGAGAGGCTTATTGGGCGATGAGTAGCCTTTATATGACAGTGGCTACCCCAACGCTATCGAATGCAGGGAAAACCCATGGTCAACTTTCTTCTTGCTTTATTGACACAGTAGATGATTCATTACAAGGTATTTATGATTCAAATACAGACGTTGCTAATCTATCGAAATTTGGTGGTGGTATTGGCGTATACATGGGTAAAGTTCGTGCAAGAGGTTCAGCGATTCGTGGATTTGAAGGGGCATCCTCAGGAGTGCTTCCTTGGATTAAACAATTAAACAACACAGCCGTTTCTGTTGATCAGTTAGGACAACGTCAAGGAGCAATTGCTGTCTATTTAGATGTTTGGCATAAAGATATCTTCACGTTCTTAGACCTGAAGTTGAATAATGGAGATGAGCGTTTACGTGCACATGATATTTTCACTGGTGTTACACTTCCAGACCTCTTCATGGAGACTGTAGAAGCACGTGGCGAGTGGCATCTCTTTGACCCACATGAAGTACGTACGAAAATGGGCTTCTCATTGGAAGATTCGTTTGATGAAAAACGCGGAGAAGGTTCATTTAGAAAGAACTATGCAGCATGTGTAGCGAATGAAGACCTTTCACGTGAAACAGTCGCAGCGATTGATATTATGAAACGTATTTTACGTTCACAACTTGAAACGGGAACGCCTTTCATGTTTTATCGTGATGAGGTAAACCGTAAAAATGCCAACAAACATGAGGGTATGATTTATTCTTCAAACTTATGTACAGAAATTGCACAAAACATGAGTGCTACACAGTTTGAATCAGTGACTTTAGAAAATGATGTAATCGTAACTCGTTCAAAACCAGGCGATTTCGTTGTATGTAACCTTTCTTCTATTAACCTTGGAAAAGCAGTGCCAGCAGATGTATTAGAACGTTTAATTACAATTCAAGTACGTATGCTTGATAACGTCATTGATTTAAATAAAATCCCTGTTGTTCAGGCTGCAAGAACGAATAGCCGTTACCGTGGCATTGGATTAGGAACTTTCGGTTGGCATCATTTACTTGCTTTGAAAGGTATTCAATGGGAGAGTGACGAAGCGGTTGATTTCGCAGACGAACTTTATGAAAAAATTGCATATTTAACAATTGAAGCTTCATCTAATTTGGCACAAGAAAAAGGAGCTTATCCTTTATTTGAAGGTTCAGATTGGGCATCAGGTGCTTATTTTGAAGACCGTGAGTATCAATCAAAAGAATGGCAAACATTGAGAGAAAAAGTAGCGACACAAGGAATGCGTAATGGTTACTTAATGGCTATCGCGCCAAATTCATCCACTTCTGTCATTGCAGGTTCTACTGCGTCGATTGATCCAATTTTCCAACCTTTCTTCCATGAAGAGAAGAAAAACTATCGCTTACCTGTTATTGCACCAGACTTAGATCACAACACGTATGATATTTATCGTCGTTCAGCATATATTGTGGACCAACGTTGGAGTGTAAAGCAAAATGCTGCAAGACAACGTCATATTGATCAAGCTATTTCATTTAATATGTATGTACCGAACACAATTCGTGCCTCAGTATTACTCGGCCTCCATATGCAGGCATGGGAATCAGGAATGAAAACTTCTTATTATACGCGTTCAAGTGCGTCAAATATTGAGGAGTGTGAATGGTGTCACTCTTAATTTCCTACTTATCTTACAGTGGAAATACAAAAGAAGTGGCCGAGTTAATCGAACACAACTGCCAAAAACTAGGAGTGACTGCCGATTTATATCGGATAGGGACTAGTGAACCGATACCGGATGTAGCAAGTTATGATGCTGTAATGGTCGGTTGTTTCACTTGGGGAAAAGGCGAAACACCCAAAAAAATGAAAAAATTTATTTTAGATGTTGGTTTTAAACCGGCATGTGTTTATGTTTTTGGAACAGGAGATACACAGTTCGGAGGAGATGAGTTATTTTGTTCAGCTGCAGATAAACTGCACCGTTTCTTTCACTCTCCTCTTCCTGTGTTGAAAGTTGAACAAAGTCCACGCGGCTCTCAAGAGATTTTAGTAGAGGAGTGGACGCAACGTGTAGTTGAACATTACGAAAGGATGATCAATGAATGACGACATTATTGCAACAAGCAAAAGTTCTAGAACCTATGGAACCTAATCGTTCGACGAAATTATTTGGTGGTGAAGCATCAGGTATTCTTAATTGGAACGATATTAAGTATCCTCACTTCTATGAAATTCGAGAAGAAATTCGTGCACAATTTTGGATCGCGGCAGAAGTAGATATGACGCCAGATGTGAAGCAATTTAAAACGCTCACTGAGGCTGAACAAGATGCTTATTTAAAAATTATTGGCTTACTTGCTACTCTAGACGCTCCCCAAACAGATTTAGCAGCAAAGATTGCAGATTATTCAACTGATCCATCTGTGACTTCAGTGATGGCAACAATCGCTGATCAAGAGAGTGAACATAATCATAGTTACGCTTACGTATTGTCCTCTGTTACCAATTTACAAGGACAAATCGAAGCTTTTGAGATGGGAAGGCAAGACCCTGTACTTCTAAAAAGAAATGAACGGATTGTTGAAGTGTACAATGATTTTGCACAGCAACCAACGATTGAAAATGTGTTAAAAGCGATGGTGTATACTTCGTTGTTAGAAGGCATGTACTTTTATTCGGCATTTGCCTACTTCTATAACTTAGCACGTCATAATAAAATGGTTGCTACAAGTACGATGATTAGCTTTATCAATCGAGATGAATTACAACATGCTCGTTTCATTAGTGAACTATTCCGAGCGACATTGGCAGAAAACCCAACTTATAACAATGAAGAGTTTATTGAATGGGTGTATGATCAATATCGTCACAATGTGGAAATGGAAGAAGAATGGGCAAATTATGTGTTAGCAGATGTAGAAGGTATTGATTTAGAAGATATGCAAGGCTATATTAAATACCGAGCAAATAAGATGTTACGCATGATGGGCTTGTCAGAGATTTACCCAGAATACACAGAGAATCCGATGAAGTGGATTCGTGCTTATGTGGATAATTTTGATGGGGTGAAAACCGATTTCTTTGAACAAAAATCTCGTCAATATACGAAAACAAGTGACTTGAATGGCTTTGATGATTTATAAAAGAGGAAGAAGATGTTTTTCTTTCTCTTTTTTTGTATACTCATTGAAAGGGGGAATGTAAAAATGAAACCAATTATTGTAGTCATGAGAAAAGTAGACGATTCATTTCTTGTACCATTGCAACAAGAGTACGAGGTACTGATGTCTAGTCAAACCGATCAAAGTGTATCATGGGAGCAAATGAAAGAAGTGAGTGATCGTGTCGTAGCTTTATGGACAACACTCGATGATAAAATAACTGGGGAAATGATTGAGCAATTGCCTAATTTAAAAGTAATCGCCAATATGGCAGTAGGGTATAATAATATTGATTTAGCAGTTGCGCAACAAAAAGACATTATCGTGTGCAACACACCGGATGTATTATCAGATACGACAGCAGATTTAGCCTTTGGATTATTAATGATGGCAGCTCGTCAATTGCCACAAGCAGAGCAAGCTTTGCGACGTGGTGAATGGAAAGCATGGGAGCCGTTTGGATTCGCAGGATTAGATATTCATGGCTCTTCATTAGGCATTATCGGTATGGGAAGGATTGGACAAGCGTTAGCTAAGCGAGCAACAGGATTCGATATGACAGTAAAATATCATAATCGAAATCGTAAACCTGAAGCAGAAGAGCAACTCGGTGTAGCCTATGCAACGATGGAAGAAATTTTAAAAACCTGTCAGTTTGTAGCTGTTTTCTCACCTTTAACTCCTGAAACCAAAGGCATGATTGGAAGAGAGCAAATCGCCATGATGCGTGAAGATGCTGTATTTATTAATGCAGCACGAGGTGAAATTGTGGATGAACAAGCATTATATGAAGCCTTGCGAGATGGTAAGATTTATGGTGCTGGCTTAGATGTTTTCGAGAAAGAACCGATTACAAAAGACCATCCTCTTCTTTCTTTACCTAACGTAGTTGCTTTACCACATATGGGAAGTGCTTCTATTCAAACACGTACGAAGATGGCCCAGATGAATGTGGAATCCATTTTAGCAGTGTTGAATAAACAAGAACCCGTGTACACTGTACAATAAAAAAGAACCGTTCATTGCTTTCTACGTCAAGTAGAGAAGAATGAGCGGTTTTTCTTTTTAATGGTCAGCTTGGACTTGATGGATATATTTCCAAATCATGGTTGTTAGATCATTTGCAGCACGTTCATTTTTAGTGTGCTGGAAAGAAGAACGAAAGGCTTTTAATACAGTGTTGAGTAAAGTGACTCTCAGCGACTGTTGTTGAAGTTCGTCTAAAATAAATGTAATCATTTCAAGTTGCTGTTCTTGGAGGTCATATGTTTGTATAAACTTTTCAATCGATTGAATCAGTTCTTCTACTTCCACATTTTCATGCTCTGTTTTGATTTGAAACCTCTTAAAAATTTCATTGCCCATAAAGGCATCTTCAGTCACACTGATTTGTTGAACAATATAGGTAATCATTTTTAAAACGTAGGCGATCAAATCTGTCGGTTCAATCGTTAGATGAAAAGAAGGCCTTGAAAAATGAAGATATTGCTGCATCATACCTGTAAAAAGAATGGCTAAGTCTGGTGCAACAGGTCGAACAGGCTCGCCGTAAAGGTCTGTGAAGCGGCTAGCTATCCAAACTAATTCTTCTTTGAAATGAGCTTCAATAAACACCATCAGTTCGCGGTCTCCAGAATAAAAGACAGCTTCGTAAAGAGGGAGTAGGTTCTGGTTTCGATTGATTAATAGGCGTAAAGCAACTTGCTCTGCAAAGACTTTCTTATCTTTTTTATTATGTTCGGTGAGTAACTCATTACGTAAAAGTACCGCTTCATCATAAGAAGCTTGTAAAATGGCAACTAAGCAATCATTTTTAGATTCAAAGTAGTTATAAAACGTCCCTTTTGAAATATTAGCTTCTGTTAAAATGTCTTGCACAGATGTTTGAGGAAATCCTTTTTCAATAAATAGCTTTTGTGCAATTCGAATCACTTGTTTTTTTCTATTATTCATTATTGTCCTCCGTCCTTTTCTGCTCTTCATTATACTAGACAATTAAAGAAAATAAAGAGATGCTTCAAGTCGCCTACAAGATTTCGTAAACCTCTTATTGATTAACTGAAACAGTCAGAATGGTTCTTTTAGATGGATGTCAAAAAAGCATTCATATTAGTTGATACATCCTCTTAAAATGTGTAGAATAAGCAAAGTGTACTCTAGGTATAAAAAATATACAATAGTTTTAGAGAGGTGTCGAATGGAAACAACTCAGAATAAAAAAATCCCTTATGGTATGATCGCCATTTTATTTTTTGGAGCATTTATTGCTTTTTTAAATAACACATTATTGAACGTTGCCTTACCAACGATTATGTTAGAGTTTGACTTGAAACCCTCTCAAGTTCAATGGCTAACAACAGGTTTTATGCTCGTCAACGGAATATTGATTCCTGCGAGTGCATTTTTTGTACAGAAATTTACAAATAGAGCTTTATTTATTAGTGCGATGTTATTCTTTTCATTGGGTACGGGATTAGCAATGATTGCTCCCACATTCGTCCTATTAGTGGCTGGAAGAATGATACAAGCTGTGGGGTCAGCATTGATGATGCCCCTATTGATGAATATTATGTTAGTAACGTTTCCAATTGAAAAGCGTGGGACAGCTATGGGGCTTTTTGGACTCGTAATGATCACCGCCCCAGCCATTGGTCCGACATTATCTGGCTGGGTGATTGAGCACTATACTTGGCGTACTTTATTTGGTATTGTCTTACCTTTTGCATTGTTGATTTTGTTTTTTGCATTGTTCAAACTTAAAAATATTATGCCAACAAGAGATGTAAAATTAGACTTCTTCTCTTTAACTTTATCTACTCTTGGTTTTGGTGGTTTACTGTATGGCTTTAGTACAGCAGGGGATAAAGGATTTGGAGCTGTTGATGTCTATACCACAATTGGTGTAGGTTCTATTGCTTTATTATTCTTTATTGTTCGTCAGTTGAAAATGAAAGATCCTTTGTTGGATTTAAGAATTTATCGTTATCCTATGTTCGCGTTAGCATCGGTTATCGCTGTGGTGGTGTCGGTCTCGATGTTTTCGGCAATGATTTTAACTCCGCTGTATGTACAAGGCATCCGTGGAATTTCTCCATTTGAATCGGGCTTGCTAATGCTACCAGGAGCCGTTATCATGGGAATCATGTCTCCAGTGACAGGGAAGTTATTTGATAAGCATGGCCCGAAAGTGCTTGCAATTACAGGGTTAACAATTACAGTCATTACGACTTTTTATTTGAGTCGTTTAGGTTTTGATGATGATTATTACTATATTATGATGTTATATACTGTTCGTATGTTTGGAATGTCGATGGTGATGATGCCGATTATGACCAATGGGTTGAATCAATTGCCACAAGAATCGAATCCACATGGAACAGCAATTAATAATACCTTGCAACAAGTGTCTGGTGCTATTGGTTCAGCTGTCCTCTTAACTTTGATGACCAAGCGGACAGAGAGCGTACAGGAGACGTTAATGATGGAACAAGCCAACCACTTACCAACAGCAGATCCTGAACGTGCACAAGCCTTATTAGCTATCGGACAAGAAGCTGCTCTCAATGGAATAAATTTCACATTTTTATTATCAACTATTATTGCAGCGATTGCTCTACTGCTGACTTTCTTTGTGAAAAGAGTAGTGCCTGATCAGCAATAATCCCAAGTGGATGAAGTAGTTTCAGAAGATGAGATTTAAAAAAGCATGCAATCAAATTCACTTGATTGCATGCTTTTACTTTTATAATAAACCAATCCATTGCCAATACGTTGCACTGAATAAAATGATGAGTAGGTATCCAGCGACAGTTAAGATAATCCCTGATTTAAAGAAATCTTTTGTTGTAAATGAGCCTGTTCCGTAAGCCAACATATTTTGAGGTGCATTGACTGGAAGCAAGAAGCCGAAACTAATTACAAACTGTTGAATTAAAACAAAACCTACAACATTAAAATCACCTGTTAAAGTTGTGGCTAAAGCTAAGAAGATAGGAATCAAGGCAGAAGCCAAACTAGTTGCACTTGCGAAACCAAGGTGGATTAAAATATTAAATAAAGCTAACAAAGCGATAGTGGCCACTAGCGGCATGTTGTCTAGTCCCATTGCGCCAAACACCTTTTCAGATAACCAAGAAGCACCATTTGTATCTAATAAGACATAACCTAATGAAATCCCTACGGCAAAGACAATAATTGTACCCCAAGGAATCATTTTTTCTACAGTCTTCCAATCAAATACCCCAATCTTAGGAAGTAATAAAATGGCAACTGCTACTAATGTGACAGTCGTTGTATCAAATGGATGTAGAATCGATTCTGTTGACCATAAAAATAGAAGAACAAATGAAATGATAATCAATCGAATTTCTTCGCTCCGAAGTGGGCCAAGTTCTTTGAGGTTCTTTTGGATAATTTCTGCCCCACCTTCCAATACTTCAGTTTCAGGTTTAATGAGACGAAGCATTACGAAATACAAAATGACAGACATAATAATAGACCATGGAGCGGCGTACATGAACCAAGCACCCCAAGAAACGTCTTCATTGAGTTGCTTATCGATGAATTCAAGCGCGACCATGTTTTGAGCCGCTGCCGTTTTAATACCGATATTCCAAATAGAAACTGCTTGCACAGCAGTAATGACAAGCAGTGCAGCGAGTCGAGAGTTATTTTTTAAACCAAAAGCAGCAACCATTCCGAGTAAAATAGGAACAACAGCCCCTGCTCTTGCAGTCGCACTCGGAACAAAGAAGGCTAGGATGATAGAAACAAGGATCGCTCCAAAAACGATTGCCCCTGTTTTAACGCCTACTTTGGATAAAATATAAAGAGCAAGCCTTTTGTGTAAATTGGTAGCCTGCATGGCTGCAGCTAAAAAGAGGGCACCTGCAACCAGTGCAACAGCACCACTAGAGAAACCTCGTAGGCTCATTGCTAGTGCTTTTTTGGTCGTTAGTAATTCGTCAGGATTTTCAAGACTTGGACTTAAGCCAAGTAATAATGCAATTAAGCCAATAATCATAGCTGCACTAACGGGATAGGTCACTGCCTCTGTCATCCATAAGATAACAGCGAATGCTAAGATTGCTAAAGCGCGTTGGCCTGCAACAGGCAAGTCGGTCGGATTAGGTAAGAGAACGATTAGGATAAGTACAGCAAATGCTAATGCAATCCATAATGGTTTTAAATTTTTCTTTTCTTTTACAGCAGTAGATTGACTCATTGATGTTGGGCCTCCTTCAAAGTGAATACTTTATCATACCCTTCTCACAACAAATAAAACGTTAATACTATTATAAATATAGTTGTTTTTTTACTAGAAAAGGGAAAAAGGTGGTGGAAGAGTAGATGGGTAGATAGGAGACTGGAATGACGTTGCGTGTTAGAAAAAAATCAGTTAGGATAAAGTTAATCTTCGACGCGTTCAATTTTTTCCTTCACTACTCATTGAAAGAAGAAGGAATGGAGAGTAGCAATTTCTTCAGTAAGAACAAATGTGAGGAGTAAGAAAGGAAGTGAAACCTTGACACATGATGAATATGCGATTGAAAGTGTGCTTTTAGCTGGCAAGATTATGATGAGAGCCGGTGCAGAAACTTATCGTGTGGAAGACACGATGGAGCGTATTGCAAAGTCTCAAGAGTTAACAGTCACACATAGTTTTGTAACACCTACAGCAATTATCTTTTCTCCAGGTAGTCCCTATCATACAAAACTAATTCGTATCAAGGACCGGGCAACAGATTTAGAAAAAGTAGCTCTGGTGAATGATGTATCTAGAAAACTAACAGCAACACAAATTTCGATTGAACAAGCTTACCATGAGTTAGTCCGAATAGAGGAAGCGAATGTTATGTTTCCACTTTTTATACAAGTGTTGGCAGGAGCAATTGCAAGTGGAGCATTTCTACTCTTATTTGGGGGAGAATGGTCGGATGCCCCTTACGCGATGTTAGCTGGCGGAATCGGTTTTTTCATTAAAGAGCTAATCGAAACCCATTCAAAAGTCCAGTTCTTCGCTGAATTTGTCGGTGCACTATTTGTTGCTTTAACTGCATTTATGAGTGTTCATTATTTAACAGGTCAAGCAGTGGATACGATTATCATTGGTGGTGTTATGCCACTTGTTCCAGGCTTATTGATTACAAATGCTGTACGTGATTTAATGGCAGGACATTTTATGGCAGGTTTATCGAAAGGTGCAGAAGCATTTTTAACAGCTTTTGCGATAGGAGCAGGTGTTGCACTTGTATTATCGTTTTAGGAGGTGTGAGGAATGACCATCTTGATTGAAGGCGTATTGAGTTTTATTGCAGCTGTTGGATTTGCGATTTTATTTAATGCACCTAAAAATGCACTCGTCTATTCAGGGATTGCAGGGACGACAGGTTGGACAACATTCAAATTGGCTTCCATTCAAATAGAAGACCCAATGCTTGCTTCGTTCTTGGGAGCATTTGCAGTTGCTGTTGTTGCTCACTTATTTGCTCGACGTTTTAAAACCCCGATGATTATTTTTAGTGTTGCAGGAATTATCCCGTTAGTTCCTGGAGGGACGGCATACCATGCCATGCGAAAAATTGTAGAGAGCAATTACACAGAGGCAATTGAGTATGCGAGTCATGCTTTTTTAATTTCAGGAGCAATTGCGATGGGATTAGTGTTTGCAGAAGTGTTGATTCAATTTCTCTTTTCATTTATTAATAAATGGACGAAAAAATCGAACAAAAGAGGTTCAAGTTCTCAGCATTGAGACTCGAACCTCTTTCTATTTTTAAACTCTATATGTGGTTTGTTCATAGTTATTTTTCGGTTCACTAATATAGTAGCCTTGTACATATTCAATACCTAATTGTCGAAGTAACTTAAACTGTGTTTCATTTTCAACACCTTCTGCAACCACTTCTAATTCTAAGGAATGACAGAACTGCACAATTCCAGCAATCAATTGTTCCGTTTTGGCTTGCGTATGAATCGAACGTGTATAAGAAGGATCTATTTTCACAATAGAAATAGGTAATGTTTGTAAAAATCTAAAAGATGCATAACCTGTTCCAAAGTCATCTAAGGCAAATGAAATGCCAATGTGTTGTAGTTGAAGCATCTGTCTGATAATCGATTGTTGTTCTTCTGCTTGAAAAGCAAAGCGTTCTGTAATTTCGATTTGAATAGCAGAAGGTGGACATTGATAATGCTGTAAAATTTTTTGTAGTTTAACACTGAAGTTATCCTTCATAAATTCTCTTACCGAAGAATTGATAGCGATTTTGAATGCCGGATTTTTTTTAGTTTCTACTGCAGCAATCTTTGCTACTTGATGCAAGGTAAATTCGCCAATATCATAAATTAAGCCAGTTTCTTCTGCAATAGGAATCAGTTCATCAGGGCTAACTTGACCGAGTTCTGGGTCATACCAGCGAAGGAGTGCTTCGTGAGAGGCAACTTGTTGTGTAGACGCGTGAATAATAGGTTGGAAAACTAAAGATAATTGATTTTCCTTAATCGCAAAAGGTAATTTTTCTTGAATTAAAATTCTTCGATTAATGTTCTTATGTTGTTCATGCGAAAGTGCAACAATCTGGTTTCCTCCAGCTTTGACAATTAAATCACTTGCAGTAGAAGCGGCAGCAAATAAACGATCAAATGTCTGCTGGTCTTCTGGAAATTTAGCGATGCCTCCACTGACAATCATTTCTACTTTTTCATTTTCAAAATAAATCGGCTGCTGCTCAAGGAAGTCTATGAAACCTTGTACATACCAGTCAGCGTGAGGTGTTAGAGCCACAAACTCGAATTTATTGACGCGAGCTATCGGACTATCTTGGAAAAAGCGATAAAGGCGGTTCGCAAATTGCTTAATGACTTCTCCTTCAATTGCGTTATTCGATTGAATGGGTGTGGAGAGACGATAATCAAATTTCAAATGAACAAATGAAAAATGGAAGTTGGTCTCAATACGTTCATTAACTTTTAATTCGAGGCGATATCTCGTCATTAAACCCGTTTCATAATCAATAAAGGCGATTTTCTCTAATTTATTTTTCAAGTCGACTTCTTCAGTGATATCTAACATTGTAAAAAGAACATGACTTATTTTTTTATCTTCAAGAACAGGCGTAGCGAGCAATAATACGAAATAGGGATCGCCATGTCTGGTTACTTTCTCTACTTTTCCAAAGAAGTTCTTCCCCGCAGCAATGGTATCCCAAACTTCATTTGCTACCAATCTACCCTCCTCGGTGGGGGGGAACATTTGCCACATTGATTTACCAAGTACTCTTTTGGGTGTCCATTTGCTAATAGATAAGAAGTTTTCATTTGTATAAGTAATAAAACCTTCATCATCCGTCTGGTAAACGGTGAAATGTTCGTTTAGACTATTAATGAGATAGGTCTGTGTGAGAGACTCGCTTAATAATTGGTTCATAGTCAATTCTCCTTATTTATTATGCGTATATTTATATGATATAAGAAAATAGTAACAGATTTACATCGAAAAGTGAAAAAAAAGGTCAAATGATTTCAATGTACCTAGCCAGAAAGGAGCATGGAGGGATGAATCGTTCTAAAGGGATATTAATGATTGTAGTCGGTGCAATGATGTGGGGAGCAAGTGGCCCCATGATGGAGGCTCTCTTACAAATGAGTGAGATGCCTAAACAGTTTTTAGTCATACTCCGCCTACTTGTTGCGGGAGCTGCCATTTTAATTGTTTTACATTTCAAAGGGGTGTCCATTATGGCTCCTATTCGTCGACCTTTTGCATTGAAGCAGTTATTAGTATTTGGCGTGTTTGGCATGTTGGGTGTTCAATACACTTTTCTAGGCTCGATTGAATCAAGTAATGCAGTGATTGCCACTTTATTTCAGTTTGTTGCTCCAGTATATATCATTCTCTTCGTATCTATCATGCAAAAAGCATTACCACCTGTTGCTCAAGTGTTAGGAATGGGGGTAACGTTAGTTGGGTTATTTTTATTATTAACCAATGGTACGTTAGATAACTTAACTTTAAGTTACACTGCTATATTATGGGGATTAGCACTCGGTTTTACTTTTACATTTTACACCCTTTACCCTGCTCGATTAATGCATGTGTGGGGAGTTCTGCTCGTTGTTGGTTGGGGGATGGTGATTGGAGGAGTTGCTTTACTCTTAAGACATCCGCTCCTGTTTTTTAAAAGTATGCCCTATTTATTAGATTTGAAAGTGACTGCTATGGTCATTGGAATTATTATTATCGGCACACTTGCCTTTATTCTGTTTTTAGGCAGTATGAAATATATTACGCCAGTTGAAACAAGTGTATTATCAAGTTTTGAACCGTTGACAGCGATGGTTATTTCTATGATTTGGTTTGGTACGAGACTAGACACCATTCAACTTGTCGGTGCAGTCACTATGTTACTTGGAGTGACCTTTATTTCGCTAATAGGAAATAAAATAAAGGAGCAACCAGTAGAACCCAATATGTGAAGAAAACCTCTCTTACTCGCGCTTGTAATCAGAGAAGTTTCACTTTGCTCTATTTTTGATTACAATGAAAGAAGAGGTGAGCAGATATGAATGAACGGCAGCCAATCATTGCACTTTGTGATAAACGAGGACGACTCAATTTAGACGCCATTCAGTTTTCAAAAACTCCTTATATTAGAGCTAATGTCATGAAGAGGAGTTTAAAGACCAAACACTGGAACTACTTAGTAGTGTATGGAGAAGAAGCGATTGTTACATTTGCTATCGCTCAAATTGGATTTTCAGAAGTGGCAACCATTACTTTTTTTGATTTAGAGACAGAACGGTTTACATTAAAAGAGATTTCAATCCCTTTCTCAAGAAAATCTGTATTGAGTGAGACCTTATTAGAAGACATCTCTTTCACAAAAGAACAGATGCACTTACAAATGATTCAAACAGGGAAAAGTACAAGGATTGTAGGCTTGATTCCTCAGTTCGACGATGAACGTTTACATATCGATTTAGAAATTCATGAAGTGGCAGATGAATCTATACATGTAGTCATTCCTAAGTCAGTGAAAGAATTTCAATATACTGGAAAACAACTCAGTTTACCAACGAGTGGCCATTTAGTGATTGGCAACAAGAAATACACATTTGACGAGCAGTATTGTTATTCAATCATGGATTTTACGAGAGGAATTTGGCCAAGGAAGATGTCTCGAAATTGGGCAATGGCTTCTCAGCGGTATCGTGGAAAGCGAGTAGGTTTGAATTTTTCAAATGGCTGGACTGACCGAACGGGAATGTATGACAACGCTTGGTTAATCGATGGTCAAATTCATATGATTAATGAAGAAGTCGTATTTGAAGGACAAGAAAATGAGTTGCTGATTCGTTCAAGGTTTTCAAATCGTGTATCCCTTACTTTCCATCCATTTTCACAACATGAAATGGAGACAAAATTAGTGTTAGGTAAAATTGAAATGAGTCGAATGAATGGCTATTACGAAGGTCATTTAACGAAAGAAAACGGGGAAGTCTATCCTGTGCGACAGTTACTAGGTTCAGTCGAAAAAGTTGAGACCGTCTGGTAAACGTTTAATTTTCATCCAATCGGGAATAGGAGAGTAATAGGTTATTTTCGAAGATAGAAAGGATGAAAGAAATGAAGAATAGTAAACTAACGATGAGCGCACTCATTTTGTCGGGAGCTTTAGTATTAGGTGCGTGTGGTAATGATAATGACTCAACCAACAATGATACAGCAAGTAGTGGAGAACCATCAGTAGGCTCTTCAACGAATCAATCCACCCATACGAATAATCAAACTAGCCAAAATGAAGCTGCAGCAAAAGATACAACACTTCATGAAGTTGAGATTGAGGTGGATATCGATGGAAAAGATGCAGTTGATTTAGAATATGACTCGAAAGATTTATCGGATAATGAATATAAAAACTACCTAACGAATGAAGCATTTAAAGGTGAAGAAGCAAAATCAAAAGTAACTAGTCTATTAGATGAGTTAGCTATTCATAAAGAAACGACACAAGATGATGCGATTCAGCAAGTCATGCAACTGTTTAATATTGATCATTATAGTAAGATTGAAATAAGCTATAAATATGAAGATGGTAGTAAAATTAAATTTAAAGATAAAAAATGATAAAAGAGATTTTGACAAAACCTCTGAATATCAGTTTTATAATAGATACCGTTGGTGAAAGAAAATCACCTTCTCTTGAACTTAGGAGAAGGTGATGGAATTTTACTAACGTTATTTTTATTTTAAATAGAAAACAAGCGAGCTTCCTCACAAATACCCGTCGTTAAAAAGAATGGTTCTA
>JASLCF010000107.1 GCA_030146155.1 Savagea sp. | reverse complement strand
TATTTAAAATAAAAAAACGCTAGTGAAATGCCATCACCTTCTCCTTAGTTCAAGAGAAGGTGATTTTCTTTCACCAACGTTATCAATTGTAGATTTTCTTTTTTATTAAGCGTTAAAATCAAAACGTAGAACTGGCTTACGCGCTGCTAACGTTTCATTTAAACGACCAATAACTGTTGTATGTGGTGCTTCCTGTACAATCTCAGGATTTTCTTCTGCTTCTTTTGCAATTTGAATCATTGCATCAATGAACTCATCTAACGTTTCTTTTGATTCCGTTTCTGTTGGTTCAATCATCATGCCTTCTTCAACGTTCAATGGGAAGTAAATCGTTGGTGGATGGTATCCAAAGTCTAACAGACGTTTAGCCATATCCAACGTACGTACACCCAATGCTTTTTGACGGCTTCCAGATAATACGAACTCATGTTTACAGTGCTGTTTATATGGTAATTCAAAATAAGGCTCTAAACGACGCATCATATAGTTCGCATTTAATACTGCATACTCAGTCGCAGCTTTTAGACCATCTGGTCCCATCGTACGAATATAAGTATACGCTCGGAGATAAATACCGAAGTTACCATAGAATGGTTTTACACGACCAATTGAATCTGGACGATTGTATTCGAATGTAATCGTTCCATCTTCTTTCTTTTCTAGAACAGGTTTTGGTAAGAAAGGCACTAGATCTGCATGTACGCCTACTGGACCTGAACCTGGTCCTCCACCACCATGTGGCCCTGTAAATGTTTTGTGTAAGTTCAAGTGAACTGCATCAAAGCCCATGTCTCCAGGACGTGCTTTTGACATTACCGCGTTTAAGTTCGCGCCGTCATAATACACTTTACCGCCCGCTTCATGGATCATCGAAGTCATCTCAACGATATCTTCTTCGAATAAACCAAGCGTATTCGGGTTAGTTAACATTAATGCCGCTGTATCAGGACCTACTTTAGAACGTAAGTCTTCAATATCAACTAGTCCTTTTTCATTTGACTTGACTGTGACAGTTTCTAGACCCGCAACTGTTGCAGAAGCTGGGTTCGTTCCGTGTGCACTATCAGGTACTAAAACTTTTGTACGTTTGAAGTCACCACGTGATTCATGGTATTTACGAATCATCATCAATGCTGTCCACTCACCGTGTGCTCCAGCAGCAGGTTGTAGTGTGACAACATCCATTCCAGTGATTTCTTCTAAATGAACTTGTAAATCATAAGCCATTTCGAGTGCACCTTGTACTGTAGACTCGTCTTGTAATGGATGGATATGAGCAAATCCAGGGAAACGAGCCACTTTCTCGTTGATTTTTGGATTGTATTTCATTGTACATGAACCTAATGGGTAAAATCCTGAATCTACACCATGGTTACGATTAGACAATGCAGTATAGTGACGCATAATATCTAATTCAGCTACTTCTGGTAAATTCGCATCTTCTTTACGAATATATGCATCTTCAAACATCGCCGTAACATCTACTTCTGGAACGTCTAATTCAGATAATCCATAACCAATACGACCTGGTTTTGAGATTTCAAAAATCAATGGTTGATTGTCCTTATGCATTGACAAACGCCTCCACTTCTGCAACAAGTGCATCAATTTCTTCTTTTGTACGTTGTTCAGTAACCGCTACAAGCATGTGGTTTTGTAAGGATTCAAAATCGATTCCTAAATCATACCCACCAATCATTCCTTTTTCAAATAATGCACGGTTTACTTCTTTCACTGGCTTTTTCACATCGACTGCAAACTCATTGAAATGACGATTTGAAAACTTCACTTCAAATCCAGCTTTTTCAAATGCTGCTTTTGCATAGGCAGTTTTTGCCACGTTATGATAAGCCATTTCTTTCACACCTTCACGTCCTAATGCTGTCATTGCTACAGATGCAGCTAAAGCATTTAACGCTTGGTTTGAACAAATATTTGATGTTGCTTTATCTCTTCGAATATGTTGCTCACGCGCTTGTAAAGTTAATACAAACCCACGACGACCTTCATCATCTTCAGTTTGTCCAACTAAACGACCTGGCAATTTACGCATTAATTTCGTTGTTGTTGCAAAGTAACCACAGTGTGGACCACCGAAAGATTCAGGAATACCGAAAACTTGCGCATCTCCCACCGTAATATCTGCTCCTAATTGACCTGGAGGTGTAAGTAAACCTAATGCTAATGGGTTTGATGAAGCAATCATTAACCCTTTTTTAGCATGAGCAATTTCAGCCGCACGCGCAATATCTTCCACTTGACCGAAGAAGTTAGGATATTGAACCATCACTGCTGCTGTTTGATCATCCATCATTGCTTCTAATTGATCAAAATCTGTCTGTCCATCTTTTGCTGGTACGACAACCACCTCAATCGATTGACCATGTGCATAAGTTTCAACAACAAGACGAGCTTCAGGATTAACTGTTTCAGAAACTAATAGTTTCTTACGTCGTGTATGTCCTGCCGCTAATGTTCCTGCTTCTGCAAGAGCAGTTGCCCCATCATACATAGAAGAGTTCGCAATATCCATTCCTGATAATTCACAAATCATCGTTTGGAATTCAAAGATAGCTTGCAATTCACCTTGAGAAATCTCAGGTTGGTATGGTGTATAAGCCGTATAGAATTCTGAGCGTGAGATCACGTGGTCTACGATAACAGGTTTATAGTGATCATAGACGCCTGCCCCTAAAAACGATGTATATTGAGTCGCATCTGCGTTTTTCGCAGCTAACTGAGCTAATTCTTTTGTCAATGCTGTTTCTGTTTTTGCTTCTTTAATGTTTAATTTTCCAGTAAAACGCACCGATTCCGGAATATCTTCAAATAACTCATCAACAGATTGAATACCAATTGCTTCTAGCATTGAAGCTTTATCCGATTCAGTCATCGGAATGTAACGATGTTTCATCATATGAATTGTCCCTTCTTTCTTCACTTTATGCTTTTTTATAAAAAGGTGTTTGAACAACTACTGCTTTTAACTGACGTTTACGAACTTGAACGACTACTTCAGTACCTACTTCAGCATGTGCTGCGTCTAACAGTGCAAAACCAATATTTTTTCCAAGCGTTGGAGATTGAGTGCCGGTTGTAACTTCCCCTACTTTTTCATCTCCAATCAACACTTCATACCCTGTACGTGGAATACCTTTATCAATCATTTCTAGTCCGACAAGTTTACGTGGTACACCTTGTTCTTTCTGTTGTGCAAGTGCTGCTTTTCCAACAAAGTCTTCTTCTTTATTAAGTTTAACAACAAAGTTTAAACCTGCTTCAAGGGGACTGATTTCTTTTGAAAGTTCTTGTCCATAGAGAGGTAAGCCCGCTTCAAAACGAAGCGTATCACGCGCGCCTAGACCTGCAGGTACAATACCTTCAGACTTTCCTTTTGTTAAAATTTCATCCCACAGTTTAACAATGGCTTCATGAGAACCATAAATTTCAAAACCATCTTCCCCTGTATAACCTGTGCGAGAAATCAATACCTTTTGACCAGCGATTTCTACATCGTCTTTAAAACGGAAAAACTTAATCGCTGACAAATCTTCAGTCGTAAGCGTTTGTAAAAACTTCTCTGCGATCGGTCCTTGTAACGCAAGCAAAGCATACGCATCTGATTGATTATCAATTTCTACATCGTCAGTTGCAAATTGTTGCATCCACTCTACATCTTTTTCAATATTGGATGCATTGACAACGAGTAAATATTCATTGTCTTTTAGTTTATAGATTAAAAAATCATCTACCGTACCGCCATCTTCGTAACACATTGTTGTGTATTGAGCTTGACCTTCTTTAATTTTGGACACATCATTCGTTACCAATTTCTGTAGGTAAGCTAGTGCTCCTTCACCACGAACAAAAACTTCTCCCATATGGGAAACATCAAAGAGTCCAGCACGTGTACGTACAGCTTCGTGTTCTTCTTTAATGCTTGAAAACTGAACAGGTAAGTCCCAACCACCAAAATCAATTGTTTTCCCACCATGTGCTGCATACTGATCATATAATACAGTACGTTTTAATGCGTTTGTCATACTCATTCCTCCTTTTTGTCATGAAAAAAGACAGACGGTCCCCTTTGAATAATGAGACCTCTGTCCTTGTACCTGAAAGTTTGACCGATGAAGGCTTTCCTCTTTGGTGTTCTCATTCAATGAGTCCTCTCCAGAGATGCGTCATAAACGGGTCTTGTTACCTGAGAGATTCGTAAATTACTTGCTCCTTCGGTGATGCCTTATGCATGCTCTCCCCAATTTAATCATCCGCGATTATTCAATTATTCGGAACGGTGCTTTCGCTTACATATTAACATTTAACGATTAAATACGCAAATCTTTTATTAAAAATAGCAAAAGACGAATGAATTATCTTATTTCAAAATAATTCATTCGTCTTTTAGCAATAAATAACCAATTCCTAGAAAAAATAGAACCCTTTTCTCTGAAAAAGACACAATTGTCAGTTATTTTAGACGTTCGATTTGAAAACCAATGTAGTTCGTAATCTGTCTCAAAGACCTTTTTTCTGTATTCACTCGTAGATGTGCTGCTTTGATATAGTGGGGTCTTCTTGCATAGTAGAGTTGCTCAATTTCAAGACGCGTTGAACGTTGGACAATCGGTCGATTTTTATCCGTTGAAATGCGATTCCAAATGTCTCGAAAGGGTGCATTGAGATAAATCACTAAGCCAGTATCTCTCATAATTTTTCGGTTTTCTTCTTTCATTGCTACTCCACCGCCCGTTGCAATGATACAGTACTCATCTCTAAATGTTTTTAGAAAATCAGTTTCCATCTTTCTAAATTCCTCTTCACCATATGTTTCAAAGATTTGCGGAATGCTCATTCCCGTTTTTCGAACAATTTCTTTGTCCATATCATAAAAAGGTATTTTCAAATGCATACTCACTCTCTTACCAATTGCCGATTTTCCACAGCCCATAAAACCCACTAAATATATTTTTCTCATTACGGCTGTTCACTCCCATCACTGTTCAAATGGTAAACAATTTGTTTACGATAGATTTGTTCTATTCTATCATACATTTCATATGAACTCTCATAGGATTCAATAAAAAAAAGCAAGTATTGTGTGAGCAGCATACAAAAAAAGAGAGTAAATAGTAAACTAGAGCCTCGTTCATTGGAGTGGAGGTAAATAAAA